>JAGVNJ010000064.1 GCA_020053305.1 Candidatus Edwardsiibacteriota bacterium
CTGGTTAGCTCGCTCATCGTCAGGAGTATTCTTTCTTCTTTCATACCCTGACATTATCACATTGCAGATATACCCTGACATAATTATTATGCTACCACATATATTTTTTACTTGACTTGACTTGCTTACATTGATATTATTAAATTGTATAAGGATTATATTATATAATTGTTCATCTCTGGTTTTTCATTACTTTAAGGAGTAATATCATGAAACAGAACCCCGAGTCAAACAACGATTTTGAATTTCTATATTCATTAAGCAAGGCGTTGTCATCGACCCTGGACCAGACCCAGCTGCTGGATATGATCATTGAGGCAGCCAAGACACTGACCATGGCCGAGGCCAGCTCATTGCTGCTGCTGGATGAAAATACCCAAAGGCTTCATTTTGCTCATGCCACCGGACAGGTTTCGGAGGAGTTGAAAAAGCTTTCGGTTCCCATGGGCCAGGGCATAGCCGGCTGGGTGGCCAGAGAGAAGAAACCGCAGATAGTCAATCAGACGGATAAGGACGACCGCTGGTACAAGGGCATTGATGAAAAGACCAAGTTCATCACCCGCTCTCTGTTGTGCGTTCCTCTGGTGCTGGACGACAAGACGGTCGGAGTCATAGAAGTTTTGAACAAGCAGGAGAGTCAGTCCTTTGACGAACGGGATCAGGATCTTCTTCTGAAAGTGGCCGAAATGGCGGCCCGGGTTCTGGAGAATGCCGATAAATATCACAAGCTTCAGACCGAGAACCTTCAGCTCAAGGATGACATCGCCAGCCGCTATACCATCATCGGAGAAAGCCCTTCCATCCAGGAGGTTTTAGGGCTGGCCCAAAAGGTGGCCTTGAGCAATACCACGGTTTTACTGCAGGGGGAGAACGGCACCGGGAAAGAACTTCTGGCCAGGTATATCCATAACCAAAGCCCCAGGCGCGACAAGGCTTTTATCGCCGTAAACTGCGCCGCCATACCCCTGGAACTGCTGGAGTCGGAGCTATTCGGGCACGAGAAAGGCTCCTTCACCGGGGCCATCAACTTAAGGCGGGGCCGCTTTGAGCTGGCCCACCAGGGGACCATATTTCTGGATGAGGTGGGCGACCTTCCGTTGGCGGTCCAGGCCAAGATTCTAAGGGTGCTGCAGGAGCGCGAGTTCGAACGGCTGGGCGGCAGTGAGACCATAAAGGTCGACGTCCGGATAGTCGGCGCCACCAACCACGATCTGATCCAATTAGTCAGGGAAAACCAGTTCCGGGAGGATCTGTATTACCGTCTGAATGTTTTTCAGATATTTTTACCGCCGCTGAGACAGCGGCGGGAGGACATCCCGGTTCTGGCCGATCATTTTTTGAACTATTTTTGCCGGGAGACCAAAAAGAATATCACGGGATTTTCAGCCGATGTAATCAACTCCATGCTGGAATACGCCTGGCCGGGAAACATCAGGGAGCTTCAGAATGTTATTGAACGGGCGGTGGTGATATCTTCGGGAAAAGTGATCAATAATATCATGCTGCAGGATATCAGCCTCGGCGGCAAAAAGGACATGGCGTTGCCCGCCAACCTTCCCTGGGACGAGGCGCAGAAAATTTTCAAAAAAGAATACCTGATAAAAGTCTTGAATGCAAACAACTGGAATCAACGTAAAGCCGCTTCGGCCATAAAAATACAACCCACCTATTTATCCCGGCTTATTAAAGAACTTAAAATATCTAAATCATAGATTATACTATTGTATTTTTATAAGTTATTTAATAGTATAATATCAGCAAACGATAAAATCAGCTAATGGCAGATATACCAACATCTTAATGATTAACCTTTAGTGGCACGCTATTTGCATGTAATACTGGTGTTAACAATAATAGCACAAAGGATTTACATGTATAACTCAAAGGACTTCCCGGAGCTTAGTCTTTTCATTAAGGATACGGTTGATTGTTTTGAAAAATGGAACATCCTTATCCACTACAGCCGGCAGCCTATGGCTCAGGAATCGATCTGCAGCCTGACTAAGCTGACCGGACGCCCCGAGGAAGCAATCAAGAAAGCCATTGATGATCTGCTGATGCAGGGGGTGCTGTACTCAAAAGAGACCAGCCGAGAGAATTACCATCTGTCGTCAGAAAAAGCCCCGATATTTGAAAAATTAAAAAGCGGTATGACCGATAAATCCGCCAGATTGAGATTGCTGATGGTGGCCGTGGAATCCATAAGGGTAAAAAGCAATTCCGGCAAAGGAGAGAAGAAATGAAAAAATTAGCGTTGATGGCTTTACTTATTACTGCCTTGGTTGGTGTGACCCAGGCAGCCCAGGACACCTGCAAAATGTTCCTGTGGGACAACGACGCCGGCGAAGCTACCCAGCGTGCCCCGGCCACTGTGATGGACGAGAATTACGGTTCCCGCTATGTATGGGCCGACAGCCGAGACGGAAATTTCAACATCTACGGCCGGATCTGGGAGCGGAAACCGGCAGCGGCTACAGGCTCCTTTCTGGTCAACCGGGTCCGGGTGGACGATCACATCCAGGACCAGCCTGACGCGGCCGGCAACGTCAAGGATTTCTTCTTCGTAGTATGGCAGGATACGTTGCTGAAAGGCGGGGAGCCTACGCAGCCTTATGTCCGCAAACTGGACGGGCTGGGAAAACCGATGACAGATGAGATTCGGGTAACCGAGAAGCCGGACGGCAACGCCAAGTATCCCAAGATAGCCGTTAACAAAAGGACCCAGGATTTTGTGGTGGTCTGGCAGGACAACCGGGACGGAAACTGGGACATTTGGGGCCGGCTTTTCGACTACAAGTGCAACCCAATGTCGCCGGACATCAAGCTCAATGACGACGGGCTCAAGGTTCCCCATATCCTGCCGGCGGTCAGTTTTACCGATGCCGGCATAGCAGTGGTTTGGCAGGACAACCGTGACGGAACAAGCAAGTCTGATATCTATTACCGCTATTTCAAGTCGGACCTTTCCCCTATGACCGCCGGTAAGCAGGTCAACGGCGACACGGAAAGGTTTCACATCACCCCCTCGGTGGCCGCCTCGGACACCGGATACTTCACTGTGGTTTGGCTCAGCTTCCAGACCCACCTTTACGGCGATGTCTACGCCCAGAGATACCGGCCGGACGGCAGTGTCAACAACGAGAACATTAAGGTGAATCTTACCACGGCTCCGGTGGCCTGCCGGATCCCCACTGTGACCATGGGCCAGGACAATGTCTCCTTCTGGACCAGTTGGGCCGATTCAGCCGGCACCACTTTGCACTATCAGATCCGGGCCAGGTATTACGACCGGTACGGGCGTTTCAACACCACGGTCAAAATGGTGAACGATAATCCTACCAACGGACAGCGGGCCCCGGATGTCTGCCGTTTTGGCAGTTGGTTCTCGGTAGCCTGGCTGGATTCCAGCCGGGCCAACGGCCAGGGGGATATCTTCGGACAGTATTACGTCCTGAACCAGGACAAGGACGATACCCTGGATGCGGTGGACATCAACTACAACATCAGCACCGACAAGACGGCCGGACGGAAGATCTGGTATCACCCCAAGAAGAATTACGACGATCCATCAACCCCCGGCTGGAACGAGGACCCCATCGCCGAACCCGATTCCATCTATGTTCCCCTCGATTCGGCCTATGTCCGGGCTTTTTACGAGCGCAACATACCCAATCAGTTGTTCGTTCAAATTACCGACACCGATATTCTGGAATACGCCTGGCGGAAGCAGGGCAAGCTCAACAGCAGCGAAGCCTATGATATCTGTTTCATGGATCTGGGCTATGCCGAGGACGGCAGCACTGCCGGGGTGATCCAGCCAGAGCAGCTGGACTCCCTGACGGCTTTCTCCGACGACAGCCTGAAGTGCCTGATAGTGGCCGGCAACGATTTCGGCGAGATGTATAATACAACTACATTATTCTCGTATTTCGGCTCCAAATACATCGGTCCGGGCAATACCTCCGAGGTTGGCAATATTCAAAAAATAGGGGGCATCGCCGGCACCTTTACCGAGGGAATGTCTTTTGATTATCCCTACCAGCAGGCGCCAGACAATTCGGTTGATGAAATAGGTATTGCGGCTTCTGGCTCAGAGCTTATCATGGGCAGCGATCCAGCTAAAGATAAGTGGATACGCGGCCGGGGTACATCCTATTCAACCTTTTACAAGGGCGATAAGGCATCCACACACAAAAATGTATACCTGACCTTCTCCATCGGTTCCTTAAGCAACGGGGTTCACCCCAGCACTGCTTCGGAACTGACCCGCCGCATTTTAGCCTATCAGGGATTCAATGTGGAACCGGAGCCGATTGTTGACCTGGTGGATTCGGTTTACACCGGCACCATTGAGGGCACCGTAGAACTTTCGTGGACCGCTGTCAGCGATGATGCTTTGACAGAGAAAGCCAGTAAATACTGGTTGAAATATTCCAAGTATAATGCATCCGCTTCCGATCTTGGCAAAATGAGCTCGGAAATAGACTTTATAGATACTGGATTCACTTATTATCAAGCTTGGGCGCCAGCAAATGCTGGTGTGCTTGAGAAGAAAACTGTTTACGGCTTCGCTCCGGGAGATACTTTGATCTTTGCCTTAAAAGCCGGTGATGAAAGTTCTCCCATCAGGTGGGGTACTTTGGGCAACGAGCCGCGAATTATAGCTACCGGAGATACTATAACTCCCCACACTATCCGGTTAGGCTATACTTACGGTTGTGTCAACGATTTCACCAAAAGCGAAGTGATTGAAACCCGGATCGGAACAGTGGGTTCAAGGGATACGCTCTTTACCACATGGGATGCCTCCAATTTATATTTGGGTTATAGCCGTAACGACTGGCGCACCGCCGGTGACCTGCTCCTGTATTTTGACACCCGGGCTGGCGGCGCTGACTCCACAGTTAAATACAATGGCACTGTTTCTGCTGGATTTGACGTCAATTTCCACCCGGATTTTTGTCTCATAATTGAAGGCACCACGGCTGTCCTGAAAAAGGCCACCGGTATTAATACCTGGGTTGACACCATCGCCTCTTATAACGTTTCATATTTATCGCTGGACAGCATCAATAAATATACCTACCTTGAGGTTCTAGTGCGCTTCATTGATATAAGGTATACCGTAGGCAATGTGTTCAAATTTTTGGCTGTCTGCCAAAATGAAACCAATGACAATTCATGGAATGCTTTCCCGACCCAAAACCTGACCGGAAAAGACGCAAAAGTACCGGCTAAATACGGCCGCTATTATCAATTCAACAGCCTGACATCCGGGGTTTCCCCCAGGGTGGTGGCTGCTCCCTTAGCGGTGGAACTTTCCATGTTTGCCGCGGCTTACGAGCAGGGAAGCGTAAATCTGGTCTGGCGGAGCGGCTTGGAGGAGGATCATGATCGGTGGCTGTTGGAGCGTTCTTCCGATGACGGGAACAGTTATACCCGCTTGGCTGAACTGACCGGAACAGGCTCTGGCTCGGAATACAGCTTTAAGGATATTTCGACCCTACCGGGACAGGCGTACCTGTACCGCCTGGGTGCCAAGGATGATAATAACGTCATTGAATGGTACGGCCCGGTGTTGGTGAACACCCCGGCGGCAGCCGATATCTATTCATACAGCTTAAAGGCCATGCCCAATCCTTTCAACAGCAATTGCCAGATCCGCTACAGCACCAACCGGCAGGAAAGGATGGCGTTAAAGGTTTACGATATCTGCGGGCATCTGGTAAAGACCATATTCGACGAGGTCAAACAGCCCGGCAGTTATGCCGCCAACTGGACCGGCACCGATGACAACGGCCGGAACTTGGCCAATGGCGTATATTTCTACCGCCTGACTTCCGGACAGGGTTGTCTGACCCAGAAGATCACGCTGCTGAGATAACGCTTCCAAACAAAAAGCGGCCCCGTAATGGGGCCGCTTTTTTACATTTGCCTCTTTTCACAACGATTTAAACCTGATATCATAAAATTGTTGCTGCAAATCTTTTGGTAAAGCTGCTTTTATGTTTTCTAATATCGCTTTGGCCTTTTCGTTTTCCATTTGACCCTGATCCGGAAGTTCTTTCAGTTGATACAATTTCCCTGTACAGATGTGTACCTTCGATAGAAGTTCTGGAGATTTCGTCTTATCGGCCATCTCCCTGGTATCCTTTAAATAATCTTCCGTCTCCTTGATATTGCCTTCGGCTAGAGCCTTATAGGCAAACAATAAGAAAATGCGCCCTAACAGCATTTTATCCTTTAGCTCCCGGGCCAAACCCAAGGATTCGGACAATGGCTCAACCATTTCGTCTTTTTCATTCTTTTTCATAAGCAAATGTGATAAATTTAACAGCCCGTAAGCCATTTCCCTTTTGTTTTGTGTTTTTTCCGCTAAACCCAAAAGGCGGTTCACATGCTCTTCTGCTCCGATCAAGTCGCCGGAATCTAACTTAAACTCCACCAGCGCTCTGGCGGCGGCCAGTATGACCTCAGGATCCCTCGCTTTCTTTGCTTCTTCCAAAGCTTCACTGATATTTTTATCAGCCTGTTCCAACAGGCCCAAAAGATGGTAAAGAGTACCCAGGTTGGCTTTAATATATGCCTGCATCCGGGGATCGCCAACTTGGCCCGCAATTTGATTTGCGTGCAATAATTCAGTTAAGGCGGTTTCATACTTCCCCAATAGAATATAATCTAACCCTAAATTTCTTCTGATTTCGCTTTCATTGCTTTTATCATTTATTTTTATTGAGATATTGGCCGCTTCCTGGTGATGTTCTAAAGCCTTGTGGGATTCACTCAAAAATTGATAAATACAGCCAATATTGTTTTTCATCTGCATTTTCTGCCATAGTTCCTGAATTTCTTCGGCGGCTAATAGGGATTTATCAAAACATTTCAGAGCCAGTTCATAATTTCCGGCCATAGCGCATATAATACCCATATTCCCTGAAGAAAGTGACTCTATTCGCTTGTCCCCTATTTTTCTGGCCATATTTAATGCCGTATTAAAAATTTTATCGGCATCTTCCATTTCACCAATCACTAAAAACAACTGACCCAAATTATTGTTGTATAGCGCTATTCCTTCAAGATAATTTATTTTCTCTGAAATATTTATTGCTTTTTGGTAATGCTCGGCAGCTTTTTCCATGTCTCCCATAAGTTCGCAAGCTTCGCCCAGACTGCCGCTGGCCCGGGCTATTTCTTTCTCCTCTTTCAAGGCTTGATAAATAGCCAGAGCCTTGGTAAAATAATTTATTGCTTCTTCAGTTTTACCGCTTCTCAAGTATAAATGCCCACTGTTATTCAGCGCCATAGCTTTGACGAGTTCATCACCTTTGCTCTCGGCTCGAGTTAATACGCTGTTCAGAGTCTCGCTGGCCTTATCAATCTGGCCCAGCATGTCGTGAAGAATGCCCGTCTCCAATAGATACTTCCATTCGGACCGAAATTCCTTTTGCTGTCGCGCGATTTTAGCGGCAATAGTAAAGTTTTTAAGAGCCTTATCGAGTTGGCCTATAAGCCGGAAGATGGCGCCTTGGGCGCCCAATAATTCTGCTTTTTCCAAAAGGCTGGTCTTTGCCTTCTTTATATGCTTTAATGTTTCCAGGCCCTTTTCGTAAAATTCTATGGCCTCCGAATTGGCATAAAGCCCGCGGGATTTATCACCTGCCCGGTGCAGATAGGATACGGCCTTATCTTGGTGGCTGCTGTTGTAATAATGATGTGCCAGGTCTTCCAAATGCAGGAATAAATTTTCCTTAAATTCGCTCTCTAAGGTGCGGGCCACTTTACCGTGCAGTTCCCTTCTCCTTTGTTTGAGGAGAGTGGAATATGCCGCCTCATGGGTGGTGGTGGAATGGAATTCGTATACCCGTTTGGTATCTATCAACTTGGAATAGAGCAGACCTTCAAAATGTTCCAAGTTATCCAATAGTCCCTGTATCTTTTCCTCCGGCTCTTTCAGCAACTTCGCCAATACCGCTCTGTCAAATTCTTTCCCGATCACTGCGGAATACTGGAGTAACCTCCTTAGTTCCTCCCCCAGCTTGTCGATCCGGCCCAGCACCACGGAAGCCACGGTATTGGGCAGGGTCATCTTGCCGAATCGCTTGGTAGCAACCAGGCTCTCCCCCTCTCGTTTTACCAGACGGCGGGATATCAGATGCCTGATTACCTCCTCTATGAAAAGCGGATTCCCCTCGGTCCTCTCGATAAGCTTGTCCAGAACCAGGTCGTCCACATCGGAAACCGCAGCCAGGGCCGAAACCATCTGCCAGGCTTCCTGCTTCTTCAGCGGCTTTAGGTTTATATTCAAACAATATGGTTTTGCTATGAAAGGAAGAGCCAGTTCCGGGCGAAAATCGGCGCAGATCAGCATTGATTCGTTGGGAAGGATCTCCACCAAGTGTTCCAGCAATTCCAGGCTTAGGGTATCAGCCCACTGCAGATCCTCAAAGGCTACAGCCAGCGGCTGTTTTTTCGATTGGCGCATATAAAGCTCCCGAATCCCCTCGAAGGTCTTTCTCTTGCGCTTTTCGGGATCCAGGCCCTCTATCTCGCTGTAGGTGATCCCCAGAAGCGACCCCAAAAACGGCTCAAAATCTGTCAAATCCAGCATATGCAGCGCTTCCTGAATCTTTTCATGTTTTCTATCGCCGCTGTCCTTCTCCTCAATATTGAAGATCACGTTCAACTGCCTGATGAACGGCTGATAGGCTACATTGCTGGAGTATGAATAGCACTTCCCTTTGGTGAATTTGAACCCTTGATCCCTGGCCAGCAATTCCAGTTCCTTGGCGATCCTTGATTTTCCCACCCCGGATTCTCCGGTTACGGCTACCATTTGCCCCTTGGCGTTCTTGGCCTGGTCAATGGCCTGCTTTATCCCCTCCATCTCGGCCATACGGCCCACCAGCTTGATGCTGCCCGACCGAAGCGAACCAACCTGGCCGGCCTCCTCCATACGGCCCTGGATAAGGTAGACATTCTGGGGCTTGGATTTTCCTTTGACCATCACCGGTTTAAGTTTTTTCAGCTTGATCTTGCCTTTTACCTGCCGGTAGGTATTCTCACCGATGACACATTCCCGGGCGGTGGCCACCTTCTCCAGCCGGGCCGCCAGGTTGACCCCGTCGCCGATGACGGTGTATTCCATCCTTTCCTTGGAGCCCACATTTAGGGCCACCACCTCGCCGGTGTTCAGCCCGATGCTCATGGCCAGGTCCATTTTTCTCTCGGCGCTGAAACGGTCCATGGCCTCCAGCATCTCGATGGCGGCCATACAGGCCCTTAAAGGGTCATCCTCGTGGGCCACCGGGGCGCCGAAAAGCACCATCAGGGCATCGCCCATGAATTTATCGATATGTCCTCCGTAGCGGGAGGCTATCTCCACCATGGTATCGAAATACTGATTGACCACCTCCACCACCTGCTCGGGGTCCATGGTCTCGGACATGGCGGTAAACCCCGAAAGATCCCCGAACAAAACGGTAACCTGCCGGCGCTCCCCCTCCACCTTGACCCCGTCGGGGTTGAGCAGTATCTTGTCTATCACCCTTTTGGGCAGGTATTTCTGGATGGAGGATATTATCTTCTCCACCTGGCCCAGTTTGTCGAAAACAGCCTGTTCCAGGTCTCCCTGCAACAAGCCGCTTTTCCTGCCGGTTATATGATCCAGCTTCTCCAGTATTCTTTTTGTCAGCTCCTGCTGTTCCATTACTGATTCCTTTCCTGTATCATTCGCTAAGCGGAACCTTGGCTTTTTTTACCCTGCGGTCGCCGGTCTCCATGGCCCTCAGCAGTTTTTTCATCTGAAACTCCTGGCTGGCGAAATATTCATGCTGCCTTTCCACCCAGCCCTGGATCCTCTCCGAAAGTTCCATCACCTGCTCGGAGGCCAATTCACCCTCCCTCTGAGCGTCGATGATCTTATCCAGCAGTTTCGGCCCCAGCTCCATGTCGCTTTCCCGCTTTAACTTTTCCAAAAAGACAACCAGCTTAAGGTAATAGGCGTGGTTCTTTTTCTGGATCGGGGTGGTTTTGTCGGTTTTCGGCGGAGATTTGTTCATTTCAGGTGCTCCCGGTTAAAGAGGTTCGTTAATTCTTGACAGAGCAGTTTTCTTTTGCTATGCTATATGGCGGTTGCCGTCAGTTGTTCTGATCCTTGAATTTTTCATCCGTCGTCCGGAGGCGATGCAGGGCCACCTTGACCAGGGTGATCAGGAGTTTTGACGTTATTTTGGGGTCGGTTTCCAGCATCTGCTCAAAGACCTTTTTGGTGATCACCACCAGCTCTCCGTCCTCTGATATTCTGGCGGTGGCTGAACGGGGCTGGGAATCCAGCAGTGACATCTCGCCGAAATAGCTGCCGGGGCCAAGGGTGGCCAGCAACAGTTCCTCTTTGTCTTTTACGGTCTTGTATATCCCGACCTTGCCGGAATGGATCAGGTACATCACCTCCCCCGGGGTGCCCTCGAAAAACAGGGTCCGGCCGGCCCGGTAGGATCTTACGAAGATCAGCCGGGATATCCTCTCCAGCTCATCCGGGGTAAGGGCGCTGAACAGGTTGTTGCCTTTAAGTATGTCAACGATATTGGTCATTATGGCTTCCTCCCAAAAATAAAAGAAAGGATTTTCACATGGACGAGATTACCGGCCTGCGTCAATGCCTGCTTTTTCAGGAATTGACCGATGAAGAATTTTTGAAGATCACTCAGATCATGTCCACCGATGCCGAAAGCTTCATGCCAGGAGCGTTGATCTGTCAAAAGGACGCCCCGGGGGACAGCATTTATATGGTAAAAAGCGGTAAGGTGCAGATCAGCCTGCCGACCGACCAAACGGACATCATCCTGGCCGAGCTAGGAACCGGAAAATTTTTCGGCGAGATGTCTCTTTTGGACAAAGCTCCCCGATCGGCCAATGTAGTGGCCCTGGAGCAGACCGAGATATTCGTACTGACCAGGAAACATATTGCTTACCTGGTGGAAAAGGACCCCAAGATTGCCGCCAAAATGATGCTGTCGCTGGCCCGGGTGCTTTCGGCCAGGATCAGGGTTTTAAATGAGCGGATCGAGGGCATCCTTTCAGCCGGATAACATTCCGGCATCAAATATCCTGTCCGGGCGGATTCCCGCTTTTTCCACCATTTCCAATGAGTAGTCCAGACGGCAGGCGGTGTCCCAGCCGTGGCCGTCCGACCCCAATGAGAACCTTACCCCGGCCTTCAAAGCAGTTTGGATAGTTTCATATGACGGAAGTTCCCAACGCGAACTGATCTCCAGGGCAAAATCGTATTTGAGAGCCAGCTCTACCAGGCGCTGGCTCCATTTATTATCAAGAATCTTGCCGGCCTCCGGCCTGAGTTTTGAAGGAAGAAGCCCGGGATGGGCCAGTATTTGAAATCTGTGATGCTGGGCCTTTGTTTCGATCAGGCCCAGCATCTGTTCAAGTATTGCCCGTGAAGCAGGTAATCGTGCCTGGCTGTCAAAAAAATTCAGATCGCTTATCGAATGCACGCCCCCTATGAGGTAATCACATTTGCCCAGCAGGTGTGGAGATACTGCGATTTGGGTGCCCAGATCCAACTCGGCCGATTTAAACACCGCAAGCCCTTCCAGGGCCTGAAGGTAATGCCTGAATTGGTCATCGCTGTTTATCTGGAAGCTCCCTTCGCCGCAGTGATCGGAGATCCCTACCAGGTATCCCTTGGCCTTGGCTATGGAACATACTTCTTCCGGGGTAAGTTTCCCGTCAGAAAACATTGTGTGGGTGTGAAGGTCCTTGATAATCAAGCTATCGGATCCGCTTATCTATTGTATAATTTATGCTTGTTGGTTGTCAATTCAAAATCAGTTAAATTTAGATACCAGCGCCTTTAATTTCCCTTGCTATAAACTGATCTTGTGCCTGGTGTCACTCATCCTCCGGCTTGAAGTCCTCTCCAAACTCTTGGCAAAATACAGCTGCTCACCTAAAAGGCTTTTAAAATCGTCCTTATGGAGCCGGAGCACCAGACATTCGGTTACGGCCACTACATCAGCCGTGCGGGGAACATCAAGCAGCAATGCTATCTCGCCAAAATACTCGCCGGGACCCAGCTCGGCCACTTTGTTCTTCTGCCCGCCTTTGGCCACCAGGACATCCAAACGGCCCTCTTTGATGATGAAAAAACTGTCGCCTATTTCCCCTTGAGTTATTACCGGCTGTCCGGAGTGGTATCTTTCAGGCACCAGCCGGGAGGCGGCCATGGCCACCTGAGCCGGAGCGAACTCGGCAAACAGCGGCAGTCTTATCAGGAAACCCCGGTTCTCTATCAACCGATCGATCCGGACCGCCAGGTCCACCTTTCTGGCCATCAGGGATTCGAAATCCTTCCTATCCAATACCAGCAGGGAGCAATCGGCCACCGCTTTTACCGATGCGGTGCGGGGGACGTTCTTGATCAGGGCGATCTCTCCAAAATAATCCCCGCGAGAAAGCTTGGCCGCCATCAGATCGGGCTCGCCTTTACGGGAGATCACTACCTCCACCTGGCCGGATTTGACGATATAGAACTTATCGCCCGGCTCGCCCTGCCGTATGATCATCTCTCCGGAACGGACCCTTTCCTCCTTGAGGTGGGAATAGAACAGGGCTGTTTCCTCTTCGCCCAGTTCCCAAAATCTTGCCACCCCGGCAATGACGCTCTGGGCATCGCGCTTCTCCTGTTTGAGATTGGCCACAGCCATATCCTTGGCCCACAGAGAATCCTTCATTAAATACTGCTGAGCTATCTCCCTCTCCTCCCAATAAAGGCTTTGATAGGCCGTTTTTATTGTGTTCCTGGCAAAATAATCGCCCACCTCATGCGAAAGGTAATTCAACACTTCATCCAGCATGCCCCTGAAAGCCTGGCTCCGGTCGACTATACCGGCACTGCGCTCAAATCGTTCCTCGCTTCCGTTGCCGTAAAGGCGGATCGGCCAGTTCTTTTCTATCATGATCAGGTTGAGACGGTCGTCCATCGCCCGGGCCTGCCCCTGGCCGAAGAACGAGGCAAAATAACTGCTTGCCATCCGGTAGATTTTTATGGCGGCCTGGCGCATCCTTCTTTTTTCGGACGATGCCGGGTCAAAGGTTGCGCTCTCCGGCAGCCAGCGGGCGCTTTTTATGATCAAATACAGCCAAAACACGGCAAACACCAACAGCAGAGCGGTCAGAAAACCAAAATTGTATTGGGAGAATAAAAGAATAATGTTCCAGGAGATGATACCGAGTAAAAAATATACCCAGAAGTATTCCAGCGAAGAGCCCATATTGTGCCACACCAGCGACAGCAGCATCAAAAAGGCTGTGGAGGAAAGCATTATGGACAGGGTCCGCGAAGTGGACATCCCGTGGGAATACCCCACTAATACCAGAATTCCGAACCATAGTCCGCCCCACAATATTCTCTGCCACTGCCGCCAGCGGCGCAGGCTGGAAAATGAGAATTGGGTATAGATGGCGGCAAACAATGCCACTGACCCCGTCAACCAAATGGCCGGCCTGAGGCCAACCGGAAATATCTTTATGAATAGGCTCCCAAAAGCTGCCAGAAGAAGCCCCAGCAGTACCAGCCACAATGACGAGCCTTGATAATAGGAATAAACCCTCTGGGAAAGCGCCCCCAGCGCCAGGGCAAAGATGATTGAGATAGCGATGGCCGGCCAGCCTAGAATAAAGCTGTATATGAAGCTGCCCAATAGACATAAAAGGAAAAGGGCGCCGGCCATGGCTGCCGGCCTGCGGTATATCAGATCGGCGAAGCCCCTCCAGAGTCTGATCGCTATAAGTCTTATCTTTTTATAAGCGGCTACCATTGCCGCCAAGATAATCACACCCACCCCCAATAGAAGCATCAGGCGCAATTGCTGGCTGGTGGCGTTGAAAAAATGACTCCCTATCTGCTGGGCCCTTATCCGCCAGAAATACCCCACGATGGCCAGGGCCAGGGCCGACCAAACGATGGCGCCCAGGCCGTAGGCTGTGAAGACCTTGTCCTGCCAGCTAAACGGCTCCTTTGCCTTGATCTTGGGCCATAGCTGTTTTTTGACAAAATTGGAGGCCTTGGCCTTAAGGCCCGGGATCTCCAGCCAGTCTATCAGAACGTAATATCCGTCCAGCTCTAGCAGCGGATTGAGATTGAGGAACACCGTCAGGTAGGAGAGGAAAGCGAATTTATACAACAGCGGATTGATGAAAAGATGGGGAAACAGCAACACTACAGCCGACATGATCCCGGCAATAAATGCCTGGGAGAATGGCCCTATCAGGGATATCAGTATCCTTTTTCGCTTGGGCAGCAGCCAGGAGTCCGTGATATCAACATAGAAGGATGGAAAGACGGTGTTTATGATCACCCCGCCGCTGTTGATGCGCCGGCCGTAATGCTTGCAGGCCAGGGCGTGCGATAGCTCATGGGCTACAATGGAGATATAATTGAGGAGCACCAGCACCGCCAGCCCCAAAACCACCGAGCCGGACGATTTAAGCAGGCTGTATTCTCCGGCCTTGAATAGGTAGGCAAACATGAATAATCCCGCCAGGGAAAACACGGCGGCAATTATCTGAACCGGCCGGAAGTAGAACAGTTTGAAGCCTTTTTCATACAGCCAGGTGATGCCGTTGTCAAGATCTGCAATCGGCCACTGCCGCCGGGGCAGAGATTTTACGAAATCAATAAGTTTAACTAACGGCTTATCCAGTTTGATCCTCTTGAGAAGCCTGCCGTAGAAAGATCTTGGGCTTTCGGAAAGGAAGCCCCCTTTGAAAAGCTCCTGCACCAGGGTCCCCAGCCGGGAGAATGCCAGGGCGCCGTATTTCCTGAAATATTCCACCAGGACCTCCTGAACCATCCGGCTTCCGTCCAGCAGTGTAAACAAAAAATAATCCTTGGCCGAAAGGCGGATATAGCCGTCTCCGCCGGGGGATTTCAGAACATAAAACTCCTTGCCGTCGCGGCTGATAAAACGGGCCTCCTCGCATCCCGGCCGGATAGCCGGGCGGCTTTTGGCAAAATCCATCCTGTCGGTCAGCTTATGCCAGAATGAAACCGGTCCTGGAGGGGTGCTGTTTTGGGAGTCCATCGTTTTATCGCATAAATCAGTTATTTATCTTTATAGAGCCCCTGCTGCTGGATATATTCCCGGACCCTGGCCGGCACCAGGTATTCTACGCTGGCACCGCGAAAGATTCTCCCCCGGATATCTGAAGCGCTGATTTCAATAAGCGGTACCGGCAGGAAAACCGTCTTCTTTCTCCATTGGCTCTCAATCTCAACGGTCCGGTATCCGGGCCGGGCCATAACCACCACTTGGCAAATTTTTAATATCTCCTCGGGCTTCCTCCAAGTGGAAAGGGTCAAAGCCTGATCCAGGCCGATCAGCAGGTATAATTCCGAACCGGGAAACAATTTATTGATCTTCTTCAGGCTTTCTACGGTATACGAGGCGCATTCGGACGCCAGTTCGATATCTGAAGCCGTAAAATACTTGTTGCCCATAATGCCCAGCTTGACCATTTTATATCTTATAGCGGGCGGGGATATCTTCCAGCTGCATTTATGGGGAGGTTTCCCGGCCGGAACGAATATCAGCCTGTCCAGCCCCAGGGTCTCCAGGGCGTTCTGAGCGGCTATCAAATGCCCGTAATGGATGGGATCGAAGGTGCCGCCAAAGATCCCGATCCTCTTCTTTATTTTATTTTTGGATACCGCCATGCAATCTATCTAGTTGGTCTCGTCGGTTTTAGTGCTGTCGGCAATCGGCTCCGGCTTTGCCGGGGCCGTTTTCTTCAGCAACGGTTCGATCTGCTCCAGCATCCGGCCCGATTTCTCGGCCCAGGGAGTGGCGGGATAATCTTTGATGACCCCCTGGAAATATATCCGGGCCGGGGAATATTGTTTCATTTTGAAATATATCAAGCCCGACTCGTAATCCTTGCGGACCAGTTTTTCGTTTACCTGCAGGAGCAGCTTGCTGGCGTCCTCCCGGCCCTCCGGGTAGCGTTCAAAATACAACTGCAAAGTGCTTTTGGCTTTTTCGGCGGTCTCGGTCTGGTCCAGGGCATAGTTGGGCGACATTTTGTAATAAGCGTAAGCCATGCGGTACAGCCCCTTTTCAGCCATGGGGCTGGAGGGATAGTCGGAGGTCAAATGCCGGTACTCGTCAACCGCCGTGGCGTAATCCTTGGTGTTAAAATAACATTCCCCCAGGTAATATGATGCCTCGGCGGCCACCCTGGTGCCGGAGTAGTTATAAACGATCTCTTTGAAATCGTCTATGGCATCCACATATTTCTTCTGGTTGAAATATTCCATGCCCCTGGCAAAAGTGTCCTCGGCATCAAGTTTGGCTACCGCCTTTTTCCCGCCGCAGGAGATCATTGACAACATGATCAACAGCACCGCCGTTATGGATAGGATACCTTTTTGCATTTACTGCTCCTTGTATTGTAAGATTGAATTTTTCACTGGCCCCATACGTTCCGGTCCAGGCTGCGGTATTGTATGGCCTCGGCTATCTGGGCCTGGGAGATGTTTTCCGCCCCGTCCAGGTCGGCAATGGTGCGCGACACCTTGAGGATCCTGTCGTAGGCCCTGGCCGACAGGCCGAATTTGTTGATGGCGTTGCGCAGCAGTTCGTCGCTGGATTCATCGATGGTGCAGAATTTACGGATATCTTTTGACTGCATATGGGCGTTGCAGAAGATGTTCTTTCGGCCCTGAAACCTCTTCAGCTGTACGTCCCGGGCCTGGTCGACCCTGGATTGAATGGCCGCGGAGCATTCCCCGGGCTCTTTTTGGGTCAGCTCCTGGTACTTGAGGGCCGGCACCTCTATATGGATGTCTATCCTGTCCAGCAGCGGGCCGGAGACCTTGGACATGTATTTTTGAATGTTCTGGGGGCTGCAGTTGCACTCGTGGTTGGGATCGGTGTAATATCCGCAGGGACAGGGGTTCATGGCGGCGGCCAGCATGAAAGAGGCCGGAAAGGTCAGGGACATGGCAGCCCGTGATATGGTCACCTTCCCGTCCTCCAGCGGCTGGCGCATCACCTCCAGTACGTTCTTGTTGAACTCCGGCAGCTCGTCCAGGAACAGCACCCCGTGATGGGCCAGGGAGACCTCGCCCGGCCGGGGATGGGCGCCACCGCCGATCAGCCCGGCATCGCTGATGGTGTGGTGCGGGGTTCGGAAAGGCCTGGTGGCCACCAGGGCCGAATTGACCGGCAGCAGCCCGGCCACGCTGTGGATCTTGGTGGTGTCCAGGGCTTCGGCCAGGGACATTTTGGGCAGAATGGTGGGCAGCCTCCTGGCCAGCATGGTCTTGCCGGAGCCCGGCGGACCGATCATCAGGATATTGTGGCCGCCGGCGGCCGCCACCTCCAGGGCCCTCTTGACATGGGCCTGCCCCTTGACATCGGAGAAATCCACCGGGTAAACTGCGCTGTCGCTGAATATCCTGTCCAGGTCGACCCGGTGGGGATCGATCACGGTCTCTTTATTGAAAAAGGAAACCGCCTGTTTCAGGGTGTTTACCGGATAGATATCTATCCCCTCCACGATGGCGGCCTCCTGGGCATTTTCGACCGGCAGCATCAACCCTTTGAATCCGGCATCCCTCATGGCCGCGGCTATCGGCAGGCTGCCCCGCACCGGCCGCAAACTGCCATCCAGGGAAAGCTCGCCCAGTATGGCGATCTTATCGAAATCATCACATAGCACCTGCTCGTGAGCCGCCAGGATCCCCAGGGCAATGGGAAGATCGAAGGCCGAGCCCTCTTTTTTTATATCGGCCGGCGCCAGGTTGACGGTGATCCGCTTCAGGGGGAAGACGAAGCCGGAGTTCTTTATGGCGCTCTCCACCCGCTCCCGGGATTCCTTGACCGCATTGTCCGGCAGGCCCACCATGGCAAACCCCGGTATGGTGGAGCCCAGATCGGTCTCGATCTCCACCGGATAGGCGTCGATGCCCAGGACGGCGGAGGACAAAAGTTTGGAAAGCATAATAAATATTATTTTGTGTTCACTGTCCCTGCGCCAGATACGCAGGTAAATTTATTTTATTTTTTATCGTCCGGTATGTACTGCTCGGCAAAATATTTGACATGTAGAATTGTCATTAATTTTGTTAAAAATAACAACGGCACAAAAAATATCAGGAGTTCAATTTTTGTCATTTCTTTTGTAATCAAACCAATAATTAACACAATAGCAAGCCAAATGGTAACCAGATCCGTTAGAGCCCCCTGCACACCAAACCAATAATGGCCGGTGACAAAATACCCTCCGCCCGGTATCAGCAGCGCTTTTTTGATCAGGCCGGCCGGGGTCTTAAACTTAAGTCGGCAGGATGGACACATATAATTGTCCTTGGCCAGAGGCTTGGCGCAGCGCGGACACAAAAAATGCCGGTCGCGCCGGTCGGTGGGCTGGCCGCCGGGAAGGTATCGCGGCAGGAAAGCCTTCATTTTTTTGAAATCCCCGGCACTATTGATGGTAAAACTTTCCTTGCGCCCGCTCTTATAAACAATCTCAAAAGCCCCGTTAAGGATCCCCTTGATGGAATATTTGTCGATGTCGCCGTAGCGAGCCTGAGCCAGGCTCTGCTTGGGCTTGCCGTTCATGGTCGTTGGCAGATAAAGGACACGCCGGTCGGTAAAGACCAAGGCGCAGCTTTTGAGATAATAAACGTGCCAGCCCTTGAAGAACATATCCATCTTGGACATAGGCGCTATTGCGCTGGCTGCATAAAGTATCCTCTCTTCGGGTTCCAGGAACTTCTTGAGGAAAGGCCCCAGCTTGGCCAGCAATTTGGTCTGCTGTTTCCGAATTTTTTCGGTAGGTTCACCCTTATCATTGGAAAAACAAGTGGTCCGATCGATTGGCAGGACATTCAATATGGTGTCATTTTCCATGTTTACCTCATTATGTAACGATATATCCGGAAAAGCAGGGAATATCAGTTTTGACGATATTTGAATAGATCCGATCGGATGATATTCCATTTATTCAGGCGGTACAGCAGGGCCGTTTTCAGGCATCCCGCGCCGTACTCCAGGCTTCGGAGAAAGTTTATCGAGGAGGCCTCCTTGAAATATTTGGTGGGGCAGGTCACCTCGGCCACCCGGAAACCATGGAACAGTATCTGGCATAGCATCTGGTTGTCGAACACAAAATCATCGCTGTTGGACTGCCAGCTTACCTTCTGCAGCACCCCCCGGCTGAAGGCCCGGTATCCGGTATGGTATTCCGAAAGTTTCTGTCCCATCAGGATGTTCTGGATCATGGTCAGCAGCCGGTTGGCGTAATATTTATAACGGGGCATCCCTCCCTGGATGGCTTTGCCCCCCAGTATCCGGGAGCCCAGCACCACGTCGTATTCCCCGGACTCTATCAGATCGATCATGGCCGGTATCAGTTTGGGGGTGTACTGGTAATCGGGGTGCAGCATGATGATGATGTCGGCCCCCAACTCCAGGGCCTTTATATAGCAGGTCTTCTGGTTGCCGCCATAGCCTTTATTGCTCTGGTGGAGGTGGGTCTCGATGCCCAGTTCGCGGGCCACCGCCACCGTCTGGTCGTTGCTGGCATCGTCCACCAGGATGACCTTGTCCACCACCGATAACGGGATCTCCCGGTAGGTGCCGGCCAGGGTCCTGGAGGCATTATAGGCCGGAAGAACTACAACTACCATCTTTTTAGATCACCTGGGGTTGATGCGAAAGGCATCTTCGATATGCTCCATTATCTTTTTCCCGCCGGCAAATTTTACGGCCACTACGTCGAAACGGCAGTCGGCTTTTCCATAAAGATCTTTCAGGTACAGATATCTCTTGGCCAGGCGGCCGAGCTGCCTCTGTTTGCTTATTCCGACAGCCTGGATGGGCTGGCCGTATTTTTCAGAGAACCGGGTCTTGACTTCTATGAATACTATGATCGGCCCGTCCCGGGCTATTATGTCAATCTCTCCGTCCCGCCCGGAATGCCAGTTTCTCTCATCAATGATATAACCCTTTTGCGACAAAAAAGAGACGGCCAGTTCCTCCCCCCATTTACCGGCGGACGGCGTCTCTTTCATCTCAGGCTCCCAGTAAAGATTTGACCGGCTCAAAACTACTCCGGTGGATGGCACAGGGGCCGTATTTGTACAAGGCGGCAATGTGCTGCCTGGTGCCATAGCCCTTGTGCTTGTCAAAACCGTAATAGGGGAAATCATCATGGTAGCCCCTCATCAGCGAATCCCGCAGGCATTTGGCGATTATCGATGCCGAGGCGATGGCCAGGCTGAGGGAATCCCCGGCTACCACCGCCCGGGCCTCTTGGAGCTTGAGGCCCTTGGGCAATCCCCGGGGGATCCTGTTGCCGTCGATCAGGACCAGATCGGGCCTGAGATTAAGGCAACAGAGGGCGTAATTCATGGCCTTAAGCGATGCCTGCAGGATATTGATCCGGTCGATCTCCCCGGGGGCGACGATCCCGACGCCCACCGCCAGTGAGCTTTCGAGCACCAGTTTAAAAGCCCTCTCCCGCTGCTTTTGAGTAAGCTTCTTGGAATCATCTATGCCTGGCAGGTCGGCTTTTTCTCTAAGGATCACTGCGGCGGCCACCACCGGCCCGGCCAGCGGCCCCCGCCCGGCCTCGTCCACTCCGGCCATAAGCCTATAGCCCTGCCGTCGGAATGAACTGTCGAACAGGTATAATTTATTGCCTTCAGACCGGCGGGACATTTAAAGCTATTTTACCGCCGGGACTGGGGCTGCAACTTCCCTCTTCTGGGCCACCTTGGCAGCCTTGCCGGTCAGTTTACGCAGATAGAACAGCTTGGCCCTGCGGACATCACCCCTCTTGATCACGTCAACGGCGGCGATATTCGGAGAATGAAGCGGAAAGATCCTCTCCACCCCCACTCCGCCGGAGATCTTCCTGACGGTGAAGGAAGCGCCTATCCCCCGGCCCCTCTTCTGGATGACCACGCCCTGGAAGGCCTGCAGTCTTTCCTTGTCGCCCTCGATGACCCGGACCTGCACCTTTACCGTGTCCCCGGCCCGGAACTCCTGAAGATCGCTCTTGGTCTGTTCGGCCTCTATGCTTTTGATCACAGCTTGCTTGTTCATAATGCTTGCTCTAAACCTCCTGATTGTTTTTTATTTATTATTATTTGTGGCTTCTGTAAAAGTACCCTTTACCACGCTTGCGCGCCACCTCTTTCATCGGTGTAAACTCCACGCTACAGCGTGCAGGCACGGAAACCCTGAATTTTCGGAAAGAAATCACTAAAAAATGAAGATTTAATGGATGTTATTCCGTGTTTCTAAAATTTCCGTGATTCAGTGGTTAGTTTCGCAGAGGTCCCTATTTATTGTTCGCTTTCTTTTAAAAAGGCGGCGTCCTGGTCGCTCAGATCGGCCTTATCCAGAAGATCGGGCCGGTGTCTTTGGGTCAATTTCAAAGCCTGCTGCCGGCGCCACTGCTTTATCTGGGCATGGTTCCCGGAGCGCAGCACCTCCGGGACCTTCATCCCCCGGTATTCCTCGGGCCTGGTGTAATGGGGATGGTCCAGCAGTCCGGTCTCGAAGGAATCGCAGTTGGCCGACTCCGGGTCGGAGATAGCCCCGGGCAGCAGCCGTACTATGGCGTCGATCACCACCAGGGCCGCCGGCTCTCCCCCCGACAGGATATAGTCGCCCAGGGAGATGTCCAGGTCCACCAGGCTTCTGACCCTTTCGTCGATGTCCTTGTAATGCCCGCAAAGGAATACCAGGTGCTTCTCTCCGGCCAGTTGTCGGGCCGTCTCCTGGTTGAATACCTTTCCCCGGGGAGACAGCAGGACCAGCTTGGCGTCGGGATCGGTTTTTATTTTTTCCACCGCTTCGAATATCGGCTCCGGCTTCATCACCATGCCCGGGCCGCCGCCGTAGGGAACGTCGTCGCACACCCGGTGTTTGTCGTGGGCGAAATCCCGGATATTGACGATGTCGAAATTCACCAAACCCTTCTTCTGTGCCTGCCCGATGATGCTCTGCCCCAGCACCGTGGGGAACATCTCGGGAAACAAGGTCACTACGGCTATCTTCACCGCAGGCCTTCCACATCCCTGATGACCATCACCTTTTTATCCAGGTCTATCTGCTGGATGATGTCGCCCTGAGCCGGAATATAGAATTCCCCCTCCGACCCCTTGACCAGGTAGATGTCGCCGGAGGGCATATCCTCGATCTGCGACAGCACCCCCAGTTGCCGGTTGTCCTGGGAGACCACATTGAGCCCCAACAGCTGAAAAGTGTAATATCGTCCCGGCTCCAGCGGCTCCAAGCGGGAATCCGGTATGGCCAGCTCCGCCCCCCGCCAGGGATCGGCCTGCTCGATGCTGGATATCTCGGCCAGCTTAAGCAGTCCGTACTTGTTCTGGGGGGTAAAACTCTCCACCGTCGCTTCCTGGATCCGGTTGGCCAGAACCAGCAGCAGGGACTCGCCGGGCAGGAACCTTTTGGGATTGTCCGTCTCCACCCTGACCTTGAACAGGCCCTTCAGTCCGTGGCTTTTCATCACCGTGGCCACCACCACCAGGTCGTCCCTATTTATGTCCTGGGAGAGCACTTTATCCCAACGCTTTTTTGCAAACGGAGCAGCCCATCCCGGTCACTCGATTATCTCCAGGGAGGTTCGCTTGCCCAGTTTGGTTCCGGCGGCCGCCAGCAGGGTCCTCAGCGACTGGGCGGTCCGGCCCTTCTTGCCGATCACCTTTCCGATATCCTCCTTGGCCACCCTCAGTTCAAACACGGTAACGCTGTTCTTGCTTACTTCGCTGACGCTGACCTTCTCGGGCTGGTCTACCAGGGACTTGGAAAGGAACTCCACTAAATCCTTCAACATAATTCATTAATCCTTTTTCTTTTTGGCAGCCAACCGTTCCTTGTGGGTCTTTTTTGTTTTGGTTGACGAAAAAGTGACCAGAACTTTCTTTAGATCCACTCCGTCGTTGGCGGCCTGCTTTTCAGCCAGCTTGATCACCCGCATGGCAGTGCTGGAGACAATAGCGCCTTTCTTGATCCACTCCCGGGCCTTTTCCAGATCAACCCGGGCCTCCACCGGCTTGGCGGCCGGGCGATAGTAGCCCAAAGTATCCAACTGGGCCCCGTCGAGCTTGGACCTGGTGGTTGCCACCACGATTCTGTAGGCGGCTAATTTGTTGCTTCCGCCCCTGGCCATTCTGATTGATACCGACATTTGGTTTGACACCTCCCTTGGTTGTAGTGATTGTTGATTTTATTTGTTTCTATTTGATTTACTCTTGTTAAACTATCGTTATACAATTGTCACACAATTGTATGACCACTGTCAAAATCCCTTGGGCATCCTGAATCCCCGGCCTTTTGAATTCATCATCTGCTTCATCATCTTCTGACTCATCTCGAACTGGCTCAACAGCCGGTTGACCTCCTGGACGCTGGTCCCGCTGCCCAGGGCGATGCGCTTGCGCCGGCTGCCGTTGATGATCTGGGGCCGGTTCCTCTCCTGCGGGGTCATGGAACTGATGATGGCCTCTGTTCTGGTCAGGGCCTTATCGTCTATCTCGGCATTCTGGGGAAGCCTGGCCGCCCCGGGGATCATGGCCGTTATCTCCGACATGGAGCCCATCTTCTTGATCTGCTTCATCTGCTGGGAGAAGTCCTCCAGGGTGAAGCTCTGCTTGCGGACCTTCTCCTCCATCTTGGCGGCCTGCTTCTGGTCGAAGACGCTCTGGGCCTTCTCTACCAGGCCCACCACATCGCCCAGGCCCAGGATCCGCGAGGCCATTCGTTCGGGATGGAAGGCCTCCAGGGCGTTCAACTTTTCTCCCAGGCCGATGTACTTGATGGGCTTTCCGGTGACGGCTCTAAGACTTAGGGCCGCCCCGCCCCGGGCATCCCCGTCTAATTTGGTCATGATCACCCCGGTAAGATCGAGCCACTGGCTGAACTCGGTGGCAATGTTGACCGCATCCTGCCCGGTCATCCCGTCCACCACTAAAATAATCTCGTGGGGTTTGACCGCCGACTGGACCGCCTTGAGCTCCTCCATCATCGGCTGGTCAATGTGCAGACGCCCGGCGGTGTCCAATATCAGCCAATCGGCCAGCCGCTTGACGGCCTCGTGGTGGGCGGACTGGCAGATGTCCACCACGTCGGTGGATTTATCCGCCGTAGCTTCAGCGGAGTCGGAGTCCTTCTTGAAGAAGTCGCAGCCCACCTGCTGGGACAGTATCTCCAGCTGTTCGATGGCGGCCGGCCGGTAGACGTCGGCCGCGGCCAGCATCACCCGGCGGCCGGGCTGCAGCAGGCTCTTGGCCAGTTTGGCGCAGGTGGTGGTCTTGCCGGAGCCCTGCAGGCCGCAGACCATCACCACCGTGGGCGGCTGGGAGGCCATCCTCAGCGGCTCGTGCCTGGTGCCCAGGGTGGTGGAAAGCTGTTCGTGAACTATTTTAATGAACTGCTGGCCGGGGGTGATGCTATTAAGCACCTCGGCCCCCAGGGCCTTTTCTTCTATCGCCGCGACGAAATCCTTGACCACCTTGTAATTGACATCGGCCTCTAAAAGAGCACGTTTGACCTTCTGCGAAGCTTCCTTTATATTATCTTCGGAAAGCTTGCCCTTTCCGGTGAGATCTTTGAACAGACCTGTAAGTTTTTCAGTTAAGGAGTCGAACATTTATTATTTTTAACAATCCAAGGTGTTTCAAATATTTTCCGCCACGTCCACCGCCCTTCAATATTAGGAATCATGCGTAAATCCCCTTTTCCAAGCACCACCAAATAATATTCAGTTTTATCCACAAGATCTTTTAATACTTTCTCAATTTCACTTGTATCAATTGTTATTGTTTCTTCAACGATTTCTTCATCTATATGTGAAAGATATTTATCTGCAATGCGTGCAATTATTTTTGTTTGCTCTTTAATATAATTGATATCATTTTCTATTTGATTAATCTTATAATAATTATTGGGTTTTATTACTCTTTCAATAACCTCTTTGTTCTTATTTATATCAACTAGCAATCCAAGTAACGATATACTTCCTTTTTTTACCTTAATTTGGCGCTTTATTCCCATAATTAGTGTATTACGATAGCCATTAAATATAAATGTGTAAAAAATATTTGGTTTATTAATAATTGGATTACTTTCTTGTATTTTTTTCACTTCCTTTTTTATAAGCCGCATTCCTTCTAATTTTAAAAGATCATGGCGTATTACTAATATTTGGTGTTGCCATTTTTCCCATAACATATTTTCGTTTCCTGCAATCATTCTAAAACCTTTTATGATATGGCCCATCTATTCATGCAAATACAAAACGCCGTCAGTTGTACTGCATTAATTCCTCAGGTTCCGCCAGGAATTTGGCGTTGCACGGCTTTTACCTCACCCCGTCCCTCTCCAAATTAATTTGGAGAGGGTGGTCGGCAGACCGGGTGAGGTCAAGGTGTCGGAGTTTAATTACACCCCATGATCCCAATTATATTCTTCTAAATCTCTGTGACAGTCAAACACTTATAACAGACCTAAAGATTTATGCTTCTCAAAGATCGCATCGGCTAATTTATCCAGGGCCTCAAAGTCCTCTTTACGCGGAGCGCCCTTGATGTAGACCGGCTCCAGCACCTCGGCCTTGAGATTGGCCAACAGCGATTTGATGGTCTCCACCGCCTTGCTGCCCCAGCCGTAGGACCCGATGATGCCCAGAAATTTGGTCTTGGGCCTTAAGGCTCCCACCAGCGCCGCGGCGTACAGCCCCTGGGGATGCGGCCCCACCAGGGCGGTGGAGGTGGCCAAAATGACCGTGGCGGCGTCCACCAGGGAGGTCGCCAGTTCGCCGATATCAGTCTTGGTCAAATTGAACGGTTTGACGGCGATGCCTTTTTTGACCAGGGCCTCGGTAAGATGCTTGACCATGGCCTCGGTGCTGCCGTGCATGGAGACCCAGGGGATCACCACCTCGTTCCTAGCGTTCTCCGAGCTCCAGTCCTTGTATGCATCCACGATATAGAACGGCTTTTTATACACCGGGCCGTGTGTGGGGGCGATCAGTTCGATGTCCATGGTATCCAGCTTCTGCAGGTGCTTGACGATGGAGGGGCGGAAGGGCATCATGATCTCGGCGTAATACCGCTTGGCGCCCTCCAGCACCGTGTCGTTGCAGGCGAAGATATCGGTGGTGGCCAGATGCGAGCCCAAAAAGTCTCCGGAGAAGAGGATCTGGTCCTCCCTCAGATAGCTGAACATGGTCTCCGGCCAGTGCACCCAGGGAGCCAGTATGAATTCAACGGTCTTGTCGCCCAGGGAAAGCGTCTCGCCGTCCTTGACCGCCCGGAAGCGGCCCACCGGAATGCGCAATAGATCCATCAGAAAACCCTGGCACTTTTCGTTGGTCACCACCACCGCCTGGGGAAATTTCTCTGTTAGAAATCCGATGGAGCCGGAGTGATCCTGCTCGGCGTGGTTGCATACCAGATAGTCTATATTTTTGACATCGTGCTCGGCCAGGTTGGCCAGCAATTCATCATACTTGGCCGGGTCCACCGAGTCCACCAGCGCGGTCTTCTGGCTGCCTTTTATCAGATAGGAATTATAGCTGGTGCCGTGGGGCAACGGGATCAGCTCATCAAAAAGCCTGCGGTCCCAGTCCTGCACTCCGACAGCATAAATGTTCTTCTTTAATTCTCTGATCATCTTTTTCTTAAAATTCTAAACGCTAAACAAAACCCAATGCCAAATCCCCGATTTAATCTTCCGGCTCAAAGGCATCCTTGGCGGCGCCGCACACCGGGCAGACCCAATCGTCGGGCAGGGATTCAAAGCTGGTCCCGGGCTGTATCCCGTTGTCGGGATCGCCCACGGCCGGATCGTACTCATAACCGCATACCGTGCAGGTGTACTTCTTCATTTTGGCTCTCCTCTCTGTTGAGGCAATTCATCCTACTACGCCGTCATTAAAGGCTTCTTCGGACGAGTGAATTGCCATTACTTTATTGTTGGAACACGGCATGCCGTGTCCTTACTTTACGATATACGATGGCGCGTTCTGGTGGGTCTTCCCGCCCTTGACCTTGTGGTAGTAATCGTAGGTCATGGGCTGGCCTTCGGCCAGGACCTCCGATTCTACCACCTTCCCGATGAACAGGGTGTGGCTGCCCAATTCCACCGACTGGACCACCTCCAGGTCGAAATGGGCCAGGCTGTATTCCAGTATCTTGGGGTTGCCGCTGGAGCAGATCTGATAGTTGACCCCGCTGAACTTGTCCACGTGGCGTCCGCACTTGAAGCCGAAAGTGCCGATGGTGGTCAGCGGCGTCTCCTGGGAAAGCACCGAGATCGAGAATTTTTTTGAGCTCTTGATGAACTCATTGGTCAGGTTCTGGCAGTTGAGGCTGACCGCCATCAACGGCGGCTGGGCCGTCACCTGAAAGACGGTATTGGCGATCTGGCCGTTCAGCTTTCCCTCCCTGAAACTGGAGACCACATACATCCCGTAGCTGATCAGCCGGAAAGCCTTCGGATCCATTATATCCCCCTGATGGCTTTTATCTGCGCCGCCCGGTCCTGGTGCTTGAAGATGGCCGCTCCGGCCACCAGCACTTCGGCCCCGGCCTCCCTGGCCAGGCTGGATGTTTCGGGATTTATCCCCCCGTCAATCGAGATCACCGCCGCAGTTCTGCCTTCAGCTTTCTGTTTTTTGAGTTCCCTCACCTTCTCCAGGACCTGGGGCATGAATTTCTGTCCCCCGAACCCGGGATGCACGCTCATCACCAGAAAGAGATCTATATCTCCAATGACCGGCAGAGCCTTGTCCAGCGGGGTTTCGGGGTTGACCGACAGGCCCACCTTTACATTGAGTTTCTTGATCTGCTCCACCGCCGCCGCCAGGTCGCCTATGACCTCGGTGTGAATGGTTATGTAATCGGCCCCGGCCTTGGCGAACTCCGGGGCGTACTTTAAAGGATCGGTGATCATCAGATGGACGTCCAGCGGAAGGCGGGAGACCTTTTTTATGGCTTCGACGATAAGCGGCCCGAAGGTGATATTGGGCACGAAGTGCCCATCCATCACATCCAGGTGCAACCAGTCGGCCCCGCCCTGTTCGACCGATGTGATCTCATTTTTCAGGACTGCGAAGTCCGCCGATAGCAGTGAAGCTGCGATCTTGATCATATCTGTCATTCCCAACCCGGACCACCGTCTTTGCGGGGCGGGCAAGCCGGAACCAAATCAGACAGGATTAACATGATTTACCGGATTTAACATTCTGTAAATGACCATTATGCAAAACTTTGATCATCCTGTAAATCCTGTCAAAAAAAATTATGCATTTTCATAGAATTTAGCTTGTCCGTGCCTACTGGGTGCTGACCGCGATATTGATGGTGTCGCCCTGCTTGATCACGAAGCCTGGCTGGGGGGCCTGCAGCATGATGGTCCCCGGCTCCAGGGCCTGGCCGGAGATATACTTGATCTGGCCGATCACCAGGCCCTGGCCCACCAGCTGGCCCTGCACCTCGGCCAGTTTGCGGCCCACCAGGTCGGGCATCAGCATCTTGCCGGTGGAGCCCTTGCTTACGGTCAGCTTGATGGCGCTCCGCTTGGCCAGCAGGGTGCCGGCCGGCGGAGTGGAGGACACCACGCAGTCCACAGCAATGGAATCGCTGGAGATGCTGTCCACCTCGGTCACCGACAGCCCCAGCCGGTCGATCAGGTTGATGGCCCTTACCGAGGAAAGGCCGGCCAGATAAGGCACCGAGACCTTCTCCTCTCCCCGGTTGATGATCACCCGCACCTTGCGCCGTTTCTTGACCATCATCTTGGGTTCGGGATCCTGGGAGATGATGGAACTGTCGGGCAGTCCGGCATCATAGCGCCAGCCGGCGTTCACTAATTCCAGCTCCCGGGCCTGCAGGATCTCCTGGGCTTGCCTGATGTCCAGGCCCCGAACATCGGGCACCTCCACCACCGAACCCTGGCGGACGATCAGCGGCATCAGCACGAAGTTGGCCAGCAGAAATCCGGCCAGAAAGACCAGCAGCACCCAGATCACATTGCGCCACAGCCGGGGAAGTTTTTTAAAAAATTTGGTCATTTATTATTCCGGTTCGACGTCGGTGCTTATCCAGAGGTTGACATTGGAGCCCTTGGCAACCTTGGATCCCGGCGAGGGATCCTGCCTTATCACCAGGCCCGGATCCTGTTCCTCGTCGTAGACATACCGGACGCCGCCCACGTTAAGACCGGCCTGCTTGACCATCTCCTGGGCCCTGGACCGGCCCCAGCCGCGCACCGAAGGCACCGCCACCTCTCCGGCCCCGGCGCTGACCACCAGGTCCACCTGGCTGTCCTTGGATACCTTCAGGCCGAATACCGGATTGCTGGATATCACCCCATCCTTCTCCACCGAGTCGGAGGGCTGCATCGTTACCTGTCCCAGCTTAAGCCCGGCTTGCTGCAACACCACCGTGGCCTGGGCCATCGGAAGGCCCTTCATATTGGGCACCTCGGCTCCGGCATTGTTGGGCCACACCTTGACCGTCCACCCTTTTCGGACCTTGCTGCCCGGCACCGGATCCTGCTTGCTGACCGTTCCATCCGGCACGCTGGGATCGCTGATGGCCGTCTCCTCGTACACCCGGAACCCGCGGCCCTCCAACAGCGATTTGGCGATCTCGACCTTCTTGCCGGTGACATCGGGCACCTCGGACATCTCCAGGATCGGCTGGATAAAGGCCCAAAATAAAATGGTGGTGATCAGGCCGCTTAAGGCCCCTGATAGGATCGCTACCCATACGTTCTTCTTGTTGCTGGTCTGCTCGTATATCGGCATAATTTTCTCCTGGATTGGTTTTATATATTTTTATTTTTTACTAAGCGGGCGGCAAAGGCTCCGTCCATTTGATGGAGCTGCGGCCAGGCGGCCAGGAATCCGTATTGGGCCAGCACTGCCGGAAGATATTTTTCGGCCGGGCCCAGCGAGAATTCGGAATGACGGTTCAAAAATATGGCTATCTGATCCTGGTTCTCCTCCGGGGTCAGGGTGCAGGTGCTGTATACCAGCGCCCCGCCAGGCTTGACCAGCCCGGCGGCATTTTCCAGGATCCGGCTCTGCAGCTCGGCCATCCGCTGGATGTCGGTCTCCCGGATCCGCCAGCGCAGGTCCAACCGCCGCCGGATGACTCCCAGCCCGGTGCAGGGCACATCGGCCAGGACCAGATCGAAAGCTGTTTTGAATTTTATTTTAGCGGCATCGCCGTTGATCAAATACCATGAATCCAAGCCCAGCCGAATAAAATTTTCTCTGACCCGGGACAGCTTCCGGAAGCTCAGGTCAAGGGCGAACACATCCGCCCGGCCGCCGGCCTGCTCGATGGCCAGCCCGGCCTTGCCCCCCGGAGCGGCGCAGAGGTCCAAAATTATGTCGCCTTCTTTGGCCCCAAAAAGCATTCCCGCCGCCTGAGCGCTGGAATCCTGAAAATAGAAATGCCCCCGGACAAATAATTCATTATCAACCAGTCCGGAAGGGTTATTTATTTCTATGGCCTGGGGGAGAATTTTCAGATATTTCGGTTCAAACCCGCCGGCCTGAAGTTGTTCAAACAAAATTTCGGCCGAGGTCTTCAGTCGGTTGGTCCTTATGATCACCGGGGCCGGAGAATTGTTGAATTCCAATATTTTTAAAGTATCATCCCAGCCCAATTGTTTGGCCCATCTTTCAATCAGCCATTCCGGATGGGAATATTCAATGCCAGCATCTTTTACTCTATCGCCGGTATCGGGTTTTTTCAGATACTTTTTGTTCCTAATTATATCCCGCAGGACGGCGTTTGTCAAGCCAATTATCTCTTTCCGCCCAAAGCGTTTAACCAGTTCAACGCTCTCGTTTACCGCTGCAAATGCCGGGATTTTATCCAAAAATGCAACCTGATACAGCCCCAAACGTAATATATTGGCTTCCAAGGTATTCAGCGATTTAAGGCCCCTTTTAAGGCACCCGTCCAGCAACCAATCCAGTTTGGTCCTTTGCCTGAGCACGCCGGAGACCAATTCCCGGGCCAGATTTTGGTCTATCCGGGAAAGCCCTGCCTGGGTGAAATATTTTCTTAATATGCTGTCGCTGAATTCGGTGTTCTTTTCTACATCCGACAGGATTTTAAGCGCTGTTTCCCTGGCCGTCACTTAAATTTCCCTTCCCAGCAGAGAAACAAAGCCAGCCCTGACCTTCTCCAGATCCACCGTGGTGTTATTACAGGGACCGTGGGGACGCTGGTTCAATATTCCGTAGACCGGGGTGGGATAGGCGTCGAGTATTCCCGAGACCAGGTCCCGCTCGCAGGCCACCGCCAGGATCAGGGTCGGTTTGATCTCCACGATCAGCCGCCGGGCCAGGGTTCCGCCGGTGGCCACTGCGATCCTGGCGTTGATCTTTTCGGAAAGCTCGGCCAGCTCGGAGATGGCGCATTTTCCGCATCTCCGGCAGTTTCCGATATCCGAGGTCACCCGATACTGGCAATCGCTCAGCTGCAGGCAGTGCGGCAGCAATATCATTATCCTGCCAAGATCGATGCGCTTTCTGGTGGCCCGGACCAGGGCGTTGTTAAATTCCACGAAAGACTCACCCACCCTCTCCCGGCCGATGCCCAGCAGAAATCCCAGGAAAAGGTTTATGGGGTAGAGCACCTTGACCGTCACCTGCTTCTTGCCGTGGGGGAACAGAAAATCCCGTTCGGTTATGGCCGACAGGAAAAGCAGGAACAGCCCGCCGCTTACCACCAGCAGGAACAATGCCGCTGCCGCCGCCGCGGCATAGAACATCCATTCCGCCAGCATCTTCAGGCGCGGCATCACCAGCCAGAAAAGCAGTATCACCCCGCTGCCCAGGATGGCCAGGCTGACGAAGGACAGGGATAGAAATAATCTTTTTCCGGCGTTCATGTCAGCCGGTCCCCTGCGGCCGGCTTGTATCCCCGGATAAATTCATCACCGCTCATCACATTTTTTCCCTGCGGTTTCACCTTAACTAATGATAACGCTCCGTTTCCAGTTTTAATAACCAGACCTACGTTTTTATCCGTTGCGGCTACCTGCCCCGGCCTCAATTCGGTATTCGATATTCGATATTCAATATTCGGGGCGGTTTCCAGCACTTCCAGCCTTTTCTCTTTGAATATGGCATAGGCCCCGGGTTTTGGAGTAAGCCCCCGCACTTGGTTTTGGATTTCCAGGGATTTTCGTTTCCAGTCAATGTGCCCGTCCTTCGGGGAAAGCTTCGGGGCAAAGGTAACCAGCGACTCGTCCTGTTTTGCAAAAGCGGACCTTCCCCCCTTCATAGCTTCCAAGCTTCGGACAATGAGATCAGCCCCCAGCTTTGCCAGTCTTGCTTCCAGTTCCCCGGCGTTTTCTTGGTCAGTGATCGGCGCCTCCTCCTGCAGGATGATGTCCCCGGCATCCATTCTGTTGTTCATCAAAATGCTGGTGACGCCGGTCGTCTGCTCTCCGTTGAGCAGGGTATGATTGATGGGCGCCGCCCCGCGGTACTTGGGCAGCAGCGAGGGGTGCAGGTTCACCGCGCCGTATTTCGGGATGTTCAGGATATCGTTGGGGAGTTTGAGTCCGTAAGCCACTACCACTAATACTTCCGGTTCAAGATTTGAAAGGTGTTCGACTGTCGCAGTGTCTTTTAATGTCGCCGGTTGGCAAACCGGCAGATCCAGTTCCACCGCCTTCTGCTTGACAGGGGAAAAGGCAATGCTGCGGCCCCGGCCCGCCGGCCGGTCCGGCTGGGCAAAGACCGCCAGTATCTCGTGTCCCGTGTGATGGAGGGCCTCCAGGGTGGGAACGGCAAAGGCCGGAGTGCCCAGGAATACTATCCGCACTTTGTACTGTCTTTATTGTTATTGGCCGGTTTACGCCCCCCGAATATCAACCACAGCAGGCCGCCCAGCAGGGAGATGCCGACGGCCACCAGATGATATAAAAATCCCAGCGACAGGGCCAGGGGCTGGGCTATCCCCGCCCGGCCGAAGAACACGATAAAAGCCCCTTCCTGGAGCCCCCAGCCGTTGATGGACAATGGGATCATACTGACCGCGGCGATCACCGGCATATACAGGAAGAAAGGTATCATGGATATCCTTATTCCCAGCGACAGGGCGATCAGGTAGGCGGTTATCACCACAAAGACCTGAACCATCAAGGACAGCAAGAGGGACAGAAACACCTCCCGTTTATGGGTGCGGTAGGCATAGATGGCATGATAGAATTCTACCAGCTGGTGCTCTATTTTTTCCATCATTGGTAGTTTGAAAAGCCAGCGGAATTTTTTCACCAATGATTTGTTCAAAAATAAAACCACGAACAACAGCGCCGCCGCGATGCCGATCAGCATACCCTTCAGCAGGGTGACCTCTTGGCCGCCCTTGGCCACCAGGATCAGCCCCGCAATGCCGGTGATGATCACCCCGAAAAGGCCGATGAAACGATCCACCAGCACCGAGGCCAGCGCCTCGGACTTGCTCTTGCAGTCGTCGGCCACCAGGTAGGCCCGGGCCAGGTCGCCCCCCACCGTGGTGGGCAGGAAATTACCGAAGAACAGGCCGTTCAAGAAATACCGCAGCAGTTTCCAGTATCCGCTTTTTATCCCCCGGGCCGACAGCAAGAGCTGCCAGCGCCAGGCGCAGACGGCATTGACCGCGAAATAGGCGGCCAGCGAGGACAGCAACAGCCAGATGTTCAGGGACCGGAATGAGTCCAGCAATTGCTGCTTATCAACTTTCAGCATGATCCAACTGATCAAGCCCAGGCTGATGACTATCCTCAGGATCAGCAGGGAGGTCCTCTTTATCTTTTCTCTCATTTCTTATTATAACTGGTTGGCAGTGCGTTTACCCTGAAGAAAATACTTGACCGCGATGCTGCCCTGGTACATTTTAGCCCTGATCCTGCTGTCACTGGCAGCCCTCAACTTCTGGACCTCCCGGTGTTTTTTCCACACCAGCCGGGGGTTTTCCGCCATCCATAAACCCGCCTGAACAATGGCCCTGGCCCACTCCAGATTGCCGGAGAGGAGAGCCTTCACAAAGGCCGTCATCTCCAGGGAAAGCCGCAGGGGCCAGATCCATATAAGGCTGGCCGGCGAATAATTCTTCCACAGCATCAGCAGGCTGTTGCGGTGATTAAGGTACATCTTGCGGAAATTGCCGGCCGGCAGGGAACCGCCGGATAAGTGATAGATAATCGATCCGGGGACGGCTATCACCCGATGCCCGGCCAGGTGCATCCGCCAGGCCAGGTCTATCTCCTCCATATGCATGAAGAAATCCTGGTCCAGCAGCCCCACCTTATCCAGCACGCTCCGGCGGTATATCGAGGCCGAGCCCGAAGCCCAGAAGATGTCCTTGGCCCCGCCGTCGTATTGCCCCAGATCCTTTTCCTTGTCATCGAACAGACGGCCCAGACAGTAGGGAAAGCCGTAGATATCCATCATGCCTCCGGCCCCGCCGGAATAATCAAACAGGCTGCGATCCTTAAGCCACAGTATCTTGGGCTGGGCCGCAGCCACCGTATCATCCCTATCCAGTTCGGAGGCCAGCTGGCTCAGCCAGTCCGGTTTGACCTCGGTATCGTTGTTCAGCAGTACGATATATTCCTCAGTGGTGGAACGGATGCCCAGGTTGCATCCCCCGGCATATCCCAGGTTCTGTTGGGAGGAGATCAGTTCTATCTGCGGGTAGTTCTGCTTGGCCCATTGGGGGCTTCCGTCCGAAGATGCGTTATCCACCAGATAGATGCGATAATTATCATATTCGGTCTTGACCAGGGTCCACAGACAGTCGGCCAGCATCTGTTGGCCGTTGTGGTGCGGTATTATTATGGCTATTGAGGTTGGCATGGCTGCGATATCCCCCGCTAGATCCCGGTCGACAGGCGTTCGGCCAGGCGGGCCGGCAGGCCGGCCCGGATTATTTTTTCCTGGGCGGATTTGATATCGTACTCCACCCGCCGGATGGCCGCTTCCATCCTCTCCCCGTCGCAGATGGCATAGGTGGCCCTGGGGTCGCCGTCCCTGGGCTGGCCCACGCTGCCCACGTTGATTATGTATCTCCTATCTTTTTCCAGATGAACGTACTCCTTGCCGGCGATGCTGCACTTGCCGTTGGCATCGCATTCCCAGAATACGGGCTGGTGGGAATGGCCGACGAAGCAAAGTCTTTCGGTAAATTTTTCGAACTGGTATTCGGCCTCGTCCAGCGACAGGATATAATGCCAGTCCTCCGGCTTATGGGGAGTGGAATGAACGATCAACATTTCGTTTCCCTGGATGCTGGCCTTTAGGTGCAGGGGAAGTTTTTTAAGAAAGTCCTTTTCCGGGGCCCCCAGCTTTTTCCCGGTCCACTCCGCCGCTTTGCGGGCATTAATATTGAAGCTGGAAAGATCCAGCAGCCCCACCGCCCCATGGTCGTGATTGCCGGCAATGATCTGGTCGGTATATCCGCCTATCTCCGCCAGGCACTTGGCCGGTTCGGCCCCGTAACCTACGGTATCGCCCAGACAAAATATATCTTTGATGCCTTTTTGTTTGATATCGGCCAGCACCGCAGTCAGGGCTTCATGATTGCCATGTATGTCGGATATTAGGGCGCATCTCATCTTACTTTTCCTTTTTTCCCATATCCTTGAATATCTTGTCCAGCACTCCGTTGATGAAGCGGCCGGACTCCTCGTCCCCGAACTTCTTGCCCAGTTCGATGGATTCGTCGATGGCCACTTTGGGAGGCACCTGCTCCTCGAGATACTGCAGCTGGGCCACCCCCAAGCGGATGATGTTCCGGTCTATCAGGGCCATCCGGTTGATGGTCCAGTTCTGGGCGGCCTTCATAATGACCTGGTCGATGCTATCCAGATTAGCGATTACGGCATTGACCAGGACCCCTGAAAAGTCGACCATTTCAGGGTCATCCGGGTTCCGGTGCTTTAGGTCATACAGGGCCTTTTCCGCCTGATCCCCGGCCAGGTCTATCTGGTACAGGGCCTGTAGCGCCAGCTCTCTTGATTTTCTTCGGGAGCCCATCGGTTCCTTATATTTTCCGGTAGAGGTCGGTCAGCTCGATGGCCGACAGGGCCGCCTGCCATCCCTTGTTGCCGGCCTTGCTGCCGGCCCGGTCCAGGGCCTGGTCCAGATTGTCGGTGGTGATTACTCCGAATATCGTAGGCACCCCCGAATTCATGGAAACCTGGGCCACCCCCTTGGCCACCTCGGCCGCGATATAGTCAAAATGCGGGGTGTCGCCGCGGATGACGGCACCCAGGCAGATTACCGCCTGGTATTTTTTTGAAGCGGCCACCCTGGCGGCCACGCCCGGTATCTCAAAGGATCCCGGCACCCAAACCAGCTCCACGTTGGCATCGCTCCCGCCGTGCCTGATTATGCAGTCCAAGGCCCCGTCCACCAGGCGCTGGCTCACCAGATCGTTGAACCGCGACACCACCAGGCAGAATTTTTTGTCGGCGGCGCTTAAATGGCCCTCGATTATCTTTGGCATTTTATCCCTCCTTAAAAAATGAATGTTTTTCTAAAAGACCTATAAAAAGTATTTTTTACCACAGAAACACTGAGTTTTGAAAGGATAATCACGAAACGGCCGGGATATGATCCCTTTCTCGGTATTTTCAGTAGTTCCGTGATTTCGCTTACGCTGCTTGCAGGTCTTCTTCAAGTGCCGTAGCTTTAGCGAAGGCACTCAGTGGTTGGTTTCGTAGAGGCCTTCTTTATGTTTCAATTGAGACAGAAATCCTTGTCCAGCAGATGCCCCATCTTGTCACGTTTGGTCTTCATATACCGGGCGTTGGCCGGCGTGCAGGGCACCTGGATGGCGATCCGCTTTACTATCTTCAAGCCGTAGCCCTCCAGCCCGGCAATCTTGTCGGGATTGTTGGTTATCAACCTGATACTGGACAGGCCCAGGTCGGCCAGAATCTGGGCCCCGATGCCGTAATCCCTCTCGTCGGCGGCAAAGCCCAGAGCCAGGTTGGCCTCGATGGTGTCCATCCCCTGATCCTGCAATTTATAGGCCTTCAGCTTGTTGAACAGCCCGATGCCCCGCCCCTCCTGCCTCATGTATAAAAAGACCCCCTGTCCCTCTTTGTCGATCATCCCCATGGCCGCCGCCAGCTGCTCGCCGCAGTCGCAGCGGCTGGAGCCCAGAATATCCCCGGTCAGGCACTGGGAATGCACCCGCACCAGGATATTTTTCCGGTTCTTGACCGCCCCCTTGATCAGGGCTAGATGATGGTAGTTCTCTAACAGATCCTCGTAGACCACCAGCCGGAACTGGCCGTATTTGGTGGGCAGCTTGGTCTCCAACACCGGCATTACCAGCTTTTCCTTCTTCCGGCGGTATTCTATCAGATCCTTGATGGTGATGATCTTCAGTTTATGCCTTAAGGCAAAAGTAAACAGTTTTGTTCCCCGGGCCATGGTGCCGTCGTCGGAGATGATCTCGCAGATCACCCCGGCCGGATACAGTCCGGCCAGCCGGGCCAGGTCCAGGGCCGCTTCGGTATGCCCGGTCCGGCGCAGCACCCCGCCCTCGGCCGACATCAAAGGAAACACATGGCCGGGCCGGGCCAGGTCGGAGGGCCGGGTATTGGGGTGGATCAGGGTTTTGATGGTGGCCGCCCGGTCATGGGCGGAGATGCCGGTGGTGGTTCCCTTTACGGCATCCACCGAAACGGCAAAATTGGTGCCCAGCTTGGCGGTATTGCGCTCCACCATCGGGCCCAGATCCAGCGCCTCCAGTCTCTGCCGGGAGAGCGAGACGCAGACCAGGCCCCGCCCCTCCTTGGCCATGAAATTTACCGCCGCCGGCGTCACCCTGGCCGCGGCCATCACCAGATCGCCCTCGTTCTCACGGTTCTCGTCATCCACCACAATGATCATCCTGCCGGCCCTGATGTCGCGGATGGCCTCGAAAATGGAATTGAATTTAAAGCCCTGCTTCATCGTCGGTCCTTGTGTAAAAGTGATTCGGTATATTTGACCATCATATCAAACTCAAGGTTTACCTGGTCCCCGGTTTTTCGGAATTTTAAATTAGTATGTTCCAGGGTATGGGGGATGACGGCTATCCAGAACCCGTCATGCTCTTTTCGCGATACGGTCAGGCTGATGCCGTCCACCGCCACCGATCCCTGGGCAACTATGTATTTCGAATGCCCTGAGCCTATCGATATCTTGATCTCGGTGCCGCCCGGTCTGCGGATGATCTTGGCTATCTTTGCGGTGCAGTCCACATGCCCAGAGATAAAATGACCGCCCAGCCTGTCTCCGACCTTCAAAGCCCGCTCCAGGTTGACCACCGTGCCGGCCCGGTGGCCTTTAAATGTTGTTGTTCCCAAGGTCTCCCGGCTGAGGTCGGCGGAAAAGCCCCCGGCGATGATCCTGGCTACGGTCAGGCAGGCCCCGTTGACGGCAATGCTCTCGCCCAAAACCAGGTCGGACCATTCGGCCACAATATCGATCTGAGCCGAATGCCCGGCATTTTTGAGGGCCTTGATGGTGCCTATCTGTTCTATCAGTCCGGTGAACATATCAATCCCTCGCCGGGTAGGCTTCGATTAAAATATCATCGCCCACCGGCCGGGCCTTCATATCGCGAAGCTTAAAGGCCTGGGCGATGTTTTTCAGGCCCAACTGTCCGAATGGCGGAATTCCGTCTCCTCCGATGATAGCCGGCGTATAAAAGAAACTCAGCTTGTCGACCAGCCCCGCTTTTAAAAATGACGTGGCCAGTCCGCTGCCGCCCTCGACCAGGAGGTTGCAGTACTCATGTAGCCCCATCTGGCGCAGCAATTCCTTTATGTCCACCATCCCGTCCGGCAGGGCCCGGATGGTCCAGATATCTATCTCTTTTTTCTCCAATTCAGATTTTTTGGCCTGGTCGGCCCTGTCGGTGATGATCACCACTGTTTTGGCTATTGCCTGATCGAAGACCTTGGATTGAAGCGGACTCTTAAGAGTGCTGTCGACGATGAACCTAGTGGGCTGTTTTTTGTCGGGATTATCCACCAATCTGACGGTCAGCTCCGGGTCGTCCTTGATCACCGTGCCGCTGCCCACCATGATGGCCTCCGATTCCAGCCTCATCTTGTGCACCAACTTAAGAGATTCCTCCGACGACAGTCCCCGCGATTCCCCGCTATGGGCGGCTATCCTGCCGTCTAAGCTCAGCGCCATCTTCAGGGTGGTAAAGGGGTATCCGGTGGTCATGTATTTCCGGTAAACTTCGTTCAGCCCTTGTGCCTCTTTTTCCATCACATTTCCTATCACTTCTATTCCGGCTTTTTTCAGTTCTTCGACACCCAGCCCGCTGACCCTGGGATTAGGATCGTTCATGGCCTGCACCACTTTTATTATCCCGGATTTAATGATGGCCTGGGTGCAGGGCGGGGTTCTCTTTCCGCTGTGGCAGCAGGGCTCCAGGTTGACATACAGGGTGGCGCCTGCGGCCATGTTTTCGGCCTGCTCCAGCGCTTCGACCTCGGCATGCTTCATTCCGGCTTTTTGATGATACCCCTGACCCACCACCCGGCCGTCCTTGACGACTATGGCGCCGACCATGGGATTGGGCCAGGTCCGGCCTTTGGCTTTGACCGCCAGTTGTAGGGCCTGAGCCATATATCTTTTATTTTCTTCTATATTACTCATTGGATTTACAAATAAAAACCCCGAATAAGCCTAAAAGACTCCTTCGGGGAAATCAAAACAGACAGCCCTTCCGCAAGAACAACTCTCGCATTCAGGCCCTGTTAACCTTCTTTCATCCGGACTTTCCCCCTCCGCTCAACCATTGAAAGAGCAGTTAATTATGGGTATTGTGGAGGGACCGTCGGCCCCGGTATTTCACCGGGTCAATTCTTTCGTATTTAGATATATTGATAAATTGAAAATTAGATCGGGAAATGTAATTCTATCGCATCCCCAAACAACCAATTCCCAAATTAACTATTTACCTAAAAAGAATTTGCGGGCTTTGTCCGCAGGCTTATTTTGCGGAACTACCGCCGATCGGGGAATCTCACCCCGCCCCGAAGGTATGGTAAATATATCCTATTATCAAGATAATGTCAATATTCAAATGCCTTTAAAGGGCCGGCTATCTCTCCAGCAAACTGTCAACAAAAGCAGCCGGATCGAACTCCAGCAGGTCCTCCATTCCCTCGCCCACTCCGGTGAACAAAACAGGGATTTTCAATTCCTGGGCGATGGCCAGCACTATGCCGCCCTTGGCGGTGCCGTCCAGCTTGGTGAGAATTATGCCGTCTATCTTGGCCGCCTGGGAAAATAATTTTATCTGGCTGACGGCGTTCTGTCCGGTGGTGGCATCCAGCACCAAAAGGGTCAGATGCGGGGCCCCGGGCATCTTTTTGCCGATGGTGGAGTATATCTTGCCCAGCTCGTCCCGCAGGTGCTTTTGGGTATGCAGCCGGCCGGCGGTGTCGATCAGCAGCACGTCGGCCTGCTGGGCCTGGGCGGCGCTGACGGCATCGAAGGCCACGCTGGCCGGATCGGCCCCGGTTTTACTGCCGATAAACTCTGCCCCCAGCCGGTCGGCCCATTTCTTAAGCTGCTCGATGGCGGCCGCCCGATAGGTATCCCCGGCGGCCAGCATCACCTGCTGGCCCTGCCCCTTCAGGTAATGCGCCAATTTGGCGATGGAGGTGGTCTTGCCCGAGCCGTTGACCCCGATGATCAGCCACACCTGCGGCTTCGCCGCCAAATTCGAAATTCGAAACTCGAAATTCGAATCAAGGGAGAGGATTCCCAGCATCTCTTCCTTAAGCCGTTCCATGGCCGTTTTCTCGGATGAGCCCTGCTTTATGGCATTCATCAGTCTTTCGCTGGCCGCCACACCCACATCGGACAATATCAGCAGTTCCTCCAGTTCCGATCGTTCCAGGGAAGACAGGGATTTTTTGCCGGAGATCAGACCGGCCGCCCGCTGCCAAAAACCGATCCGGGTTTTGTTCAGACCGTCTTTGATGGTTTTGATCAGGGGCACGGCTACCACTTCTTGAAGCGCCAGAACAGCATGAAGGCCACCACCGAGACCAGGGCCAATCCCATCACCATCCAGAAGGCCCCGGGGTGCCAGGAGAGCGGTATGCCCACGTTCATGGAGAAGGCGCTGACCACGAAGGTGGGCACCATTATGCCGATGGTGATGATGTTCAGGGTCTTCATCAGCACATTGAGGTTGTTGCTGACGATGGAGGCTCTGGCGTCCATCATGCTGGCCAGGATGTTGGAATATATCTCGGCCTGCCGGTAGCACTGGTTGTTTTCGATGATGATGTCGTCCAGGAATTCCAGCCCCTCGGGCGAGAAGCCTATCTTGGCGGCATTGGTCTTTAGTTTTTCTATCAGCATGGAGTTGGAGTTGATGGCGTTCAGGTAATAGACCAGGCTTTTCTCCAGGGTGAACAGGTTAAGCAGATATTTATTCTCCATGGAGGAACTGATCTTATGCTCCAAAGAATCGGTTATCATGTTAATTATTTTCAGGTGTTCCAGATAATGATATATGGATCGGTAGATCAACTTAAGCAACAGATCGTTCAGGGATGCCACCCGCTGGAACTGTTTCCCCTCAAACAGCGGTGTCTCTTCCGGCATTACCACAATCAGCCGGTCCTTAAAAAGAAATATGCCGACCGATGACACCTTGAACAGCAGTTCGTCCCGGGAGGAGTAGTTCTTGGGCCGTTTGAATATCAGGGCCGTATGTTCCGGCTCGAACTCCAAGCGTGACAGCTCGTCGGGGTCCAGGGCCGAGGCCAGGGTGTGCTCGTCGATCTTCAGTTCATTTACCAGGTGCTTTTTTTCCTCATCGCTGGGATTGACATATACCCAGATGTTGCCCTGTTCATTGGAACAATCGGACACCTGATGGTCTTTTATTTGGCATATTCTGAGCATCGGTTTTAGATAGATTTAATTGTTATCGAATTTGACCGAGACCACCTTTGAGATGCCGGGCTTCTCCATGGTCACCCCGTACAGCCGGTCGGCCACCTCCATGGTCCGCTTGTTGTGGGTGATCACCAGGAACTGGGTGCCGCTGGCAAAATCCCCCAGCATGGCGCAGAAGCGCTGGACATTGGCGTCGTCCAGCGGGGCGTCCAGTTCGTCCAGCACGCAGAAGGGGGCCGGCTTCACCAGGTAGATCCCGAACAACAGGGCGGTGGCGGTCATGGCCTTCTCCCCGCCCGACAGCAGCCGGATGGACTTCATGCTCTTCCCCTCCGGGGTGGCCAGTATCTCGATCTCCGCCTCCAGCGGATCATCGCTGCCGGTCAGCTTCAGCTCGGCCTCCCCGCCGATGAACAGCCGCTGGAATATCTGGTGGAAGCCCTTCTTGATGGCCTGGAACGTCTCCAGGAACATGGCCCGGGCGGTTTCGTCTATTTTCCTGATGGTGCTGGCCAGGTCCTCCTTGGCCGACAGCAGGTCGTCCCGCTGTTTGACCAGAAAGCCGTACCGCTCCTCGTCCTGCTGCAGCTCCTGGAAGGCGGCAAAATTGACCGGGCCAAGTTTTTTCAAGCGGTGCCTGAGGTCCTCTATCCGGCTGCGGCTCTCCTCCAGGTTTATTTCTTCGGAGGCCGCCAGGGCCTGGATGTCCGCCTCGTATTCGCTCCTCAGCCGGTTGCTGATGTTTTCCAGGTCGTTCCGCACCGAGCCCAGCTCTATCTGGGCCTGGGAGAGCTTGCTCTGAAGCTCGTCGCTCTCCAGGCGGCTGCGGTGCATCACCGACTCGGCCTGCTTCAGGCGGTTGAGCGAGCCCTGGCTCTGCTTCTGCATCTCCTCCCGCCGGGCCAGAAATGTCTTGCGGTGGGCCGCGCTGCTTTCGATCTCGCTGCTCAGCTTTTCCGCCTCCTCCTGAAGCTTGGCGATGGCGGCATACCCGGACTGGTCCTCGGCCCGGAAGTTTTGGATCCTCTCCAGCGCCTCGTTCTTCCTCTGCTCCATATTGGCCGACTCCTGCCGCAGCCGTTCCCTTTCCGATTGGGCCTCGGATAAGGCGATCCTCAGGCGGTTCACCTCTTGGGCCGCCTGATTGCGCTTTTCCTCCTTCTGCAACATATCTTGATCCCGTTGTCCCAGCAAACCGCTTTCGTCCTTGTTGCTTTCGCTTATCTCCTGGAAAGATCCCCGGGCCTGGTTCAATTCCGATTCCAGCCGGGAGATGCTGTCCTGCAGAGCCTGGGACTGTTCCTCCAGTTCGGTTAACCGGCGGCTGTTCATCTCCAGGGAGGATTCGCACTCGGTCAGGGATGACCCCGAAAGAGTGATCTCCTTCTGGTATTTTTCCGTTTCCCGGTCGACATTTTCCAGCTGATTGTCCTGCTCCTCCAGCCTGCCCTTCAAGCTCTGGATGCCGCCAACCTCCTGTTTTATTTTTTCCTCAAAAGAGGATATCTCGACGCCTAATTTTTCAATCCTCTCTTTTCTCTGCAACAGCCCTATCTGGCCATGGGGAAGCTCTCCGGCTTCGATGGCGCCGGCCGAATGCAGCACCTCCCCGTCCAGACTGACCAGGCGCACCCCGGGATATCTGCTTGAATATTCCCAGAAATTGTCCAGATTCTCAACTATCACCACATCCTTCAACAGAATATTGACGATATCTTTAATCTTCTGGTCGCAGCGGACGAATTTGAAGGCGGCCCCTTTTATCCCCGGTCCGGAGATCTCCCGGCTTCCGGCATTTTCAATCGGCCCCGAAAGGGCTATCAGAGTGGCCTTGCCAGCTTTTTCGGATTTTAAGATGGCTATGGCCTTTTTGATGTTGTCCAGATCCTCCACCGCCAGCCACTGCAGTTTTTCGGCCAGGGCGGCCTCTATCGCCGCCTGATAGCCGGCCTCCGCTTCTATCATCTCGGCCAGGGGCGCTATGGTGCCGGTAAATTCCTGCCGCCGGGAGAGCAGGTGCTGGGGCCCCTGGCCGTATCCCTCATACTTCTGCTGCAGCTCGGACAGCAGCTCCTTTTCCTTCTGCAGGCCGGAAAGGCTTGAGGACAGCTCCCGCAGGCGATCGTTGGCGACTAACAGCTGTTTCTGCCATTCCCCGCTCTTCTGCTTCAGCCTTATCTTTTCCTCGGCCAGCACCTGGAGGGCCTTTTTTTGGGAATCCATCCTGTCATTGATCTCGGCCAGTTTCAAATTCCCTTCCTCCAGCTCCCGCCGCAGGGCTTGCCCCTCCTTTTGGGCCTTGTCCTGCTCGGCCACCGTGTTCCCGTAGCGGTTCTCCAGCAGGGCCAGCTGTTCCTTGCCGTCGGCCTCCTGCTTCAGGGATTCGAACAATTCCTTCCGGGCCTCGCTCAGGGCCAGCTTGGCCGAAGTAAGTTCCGATTCCAGCCCGGCCAATTCCGATTCCTTTATCTTCAGCTGCTCGGTTCTGGACATGATATCACCGGACGACCTTTGCAGGCCCTCCTGGACCGTCTTGATCTGGCCCTCGTGTTGTCCGATCGAGGCCATCAGCAATTTAATTTCTTTCTCGCGGCGCTCCATGGATTGCTCGATGCCGGAACGCCTCTCCTTGATCACCGCCTGGTTGTTCTCCCGTAATTGCAGCTGCTCGCTGAGGCTGGATAGCTCCTGCTGCAGTATTTCTATCTGCCCCTCGTTGACCTCCAGGGCCTCCCTGGCCGATGATATCTCCCCCTCCTGCATCTCCAGCTTGGCCGAGAGTTCGCTGCGGGCCCCCTGCCACTGCGATATGTTTTCCCCCAGTTCCAGGACCTGGGCATTCAGCCGGTCGCGGTCGATGGCCGCCACCTTCAGGTCTATAGCCTTCAGCTCCTGGCTGAACTTATCGTAGACCCTGGCCTTGCTGGCCTGGCGCTTTAATGACCGCAGCCTCTTCTCCACCTCGCTGACGATATCCTGCAGTCGCAGCAGATCCTCAGTGGTGGCCTCCATCCGGCGCTGGGCGGTCCTCTTCTGCAGGCGGTACTTGGCCACCCCGGCCGCCTCCTCGAACAGGCTGCGCCTGATGGACGGGTCCTCCGACAGGATGGTGTCTATCATCTTGGATTCTATCAGGGAGTAACTGTCGGCCCCCAGCCCGGTGTTCAGAAAAAGATCCACGATATCCTTTAAGCGGCAGACCTGGTTGTTCAACAGGTATTCGCTTTCCCCGGAACGGAACAGCCGGCGGGTGACCGACACCTCGTTGTATTCCACCGGGAGGTGGCCGTCCTCGTTGGAGAATATCAGGCTTACCTCGGCCAGGGAGAGGGGCTTCTCATCCCGGGTCCCGCTGAAGATCACGTCCTCCATCTTGTCGGAGCGCAGCATCTTGGTGCTCTGTTCGCCCAGGCACCAGCGGATGGCGTCGATGACGTTGGTCTTGCCGCAGCCGTTGGGGCCGACGATGCAGGTTATCCCCGAACCTATCTCCAGGGTTACCTTCTGGGGAAAGGATTTGAACCCGAACAATTCTAATCTGGAAAGATACATTTTGATCCCTGATTTATTGTCTTTATCAACTTGTTTTAACCAATAAGTTTAACAGATATAGTCAGTGCCGTCAATGAAAAAAGCCGGGAGAGCTGTTTTTGATCAAGCCAATCTCCGGCTTAAGTTTTATCTCTTGAACAATATACTCCAAATAATAAAGGATCACATAAGGCAAACTCTGACAATTCAACAACATAAAAGATTTATTTTATGATCGCAAGCTTGCCGATCTTGGCATCCATCAATAGAGCAGCGACTTGATATATATACACATGCTGATAACACGTTTTTTTACTGAGTTAACATATCCCGCTTTTCCGTGCCGTCGTTATCATCTTTGCCTGGAATCATACTTGGTTTACGAAAAACACTATGTTCATAATTTATTCGGTATCGGTCCGCAAAATATACATGTTCCCTGAGTAGTTATTTACAATATACACGTATAATCCATCCATAGATTGGAATATTTTTATGGGGTATTTACCCACTCCAAAACGCCTGGCAATCCTCCAGGTCGGTATATAAACCAAAACAACAGATCCCGGGGCACAAAGAAGATAATCCCCCGAAGGATATGGTAAATAAGCCTCCAACATCCACAGATAGCTGTTATCCCCGGTTATACAGGCCCCGGATACCTGATCCCCTCCAAGAGTTTCAGCCGGGCCAGTCCCCATTGCCCAGTTGCTTCGATAAATTATTGAGGCTTTTAAGTCGGTCATATTGCAAAATCCGATCACGGTCCATTGAAAATTGTGAAATAAACCGCCTGGATTTTGACCGGCTGCGGCTGTCCTGTATATTGTTTTGTGGGTTATGTCTATTTCCTGTAATGACTTATCATTAAGAATCGTAACGTATAAATATTTATTACCGGGCTCAATTATTAAGTCACTGGGGGATCCTTGCAGACAGATGGAATCCTTTAAGGAATCGGTTTTTGTGTCAATTATCCATATTTTCTTTGCTATGCTGTCTGCAACATAAGCCGCACTTCCATCATCACTAAACTTAACTATTTTCATTTTACCGGCGCCGGGAATGGATATGTTTTTAATTATCTGATTGGTGCTGAAATTTATGGATTTTATAACATCAGACCATAGACAGGCATAAATCCTGTTCCCCTCACGGCTAACCGCCACAGATCTTTGCCAGCTGCTGTTGCCCAAATATATGGACTCGATGGGTCCGTAAATATTCGGGCCATCAATTTGAAAGATGTACAGATAATCTGATCGGTTTGCTAAATATAATTTATGAGTGATGGGTTCAAAAGCAGCATCATCGGTAAAATCCTTTATTTTCACACTATCTACCATCTGGGGGTTCAGCAGTTGTAGCGATAAATTAAGCCGTTTGGTCATCCCGCCTTCTATCGTTACATTATGCCTCAAAAGCTTCAGCCCAAACAGGCGAAGGGATATTTCATGTTCCCCCGCCGGAATACCGTCTATTTTAACCGGGGTCTGGCGCTTGGTGGACTCCCCGTCAATAAGAACTTCAGCCCCGGTTGGTTTTGATTCAATATATACTGCCCCATAAGTTGGATATACCGGCTTATGCTGGCAGCCAGACAATAGAAGCAATACTATATATATCGCTATGATATATCTCGCCGTTAACTTCATATAAAAGGCTTCCCTAAAATTTAACATTGAGGCCTAAGCGGAATAATCGTGGGGCACCGGTAAAAAGAGGGTTATTGTTGTATTTAGCATTGTATAAATTCCATATATTTTGTTGCTCGCTTTTAGAGAAAACGCCGTCCTTGTTGCTGTCGCCCAAGGGATCATAATATGGGCTGTCATTAAAATAGTCAACCGTTGGCGCCGCGGGATACCAGTTGGTAAAATAAATTTCATACGGGCTTATTTCGTATTTATATGAATAATTATAATTATTCCAATTGAATATATTTATTACCTCCAAGCTGAACTCCGTGCGTAATCCCTGAATCGTAATTTTCTTTATCAGTTTCACATCACATTGTTTTGTTGCGGGATGCCGCTGATTATCAAAATCAGCAGTTTCCTTACTGAGTTTATCCAACGTGCTGGGTGTATATGGAAGACCGCTGCCATAGTTAAGGATGGCATTTAGATTAAAATTCGAAATAACTTTATTCATTACTTTCCTACCCGGAACGAGATCCTCGCCGGTAAACGCGGACATCTCAACCACCAACTTATTCCTTTGATCGAAGTCCATGGGTGCCGCCTCTCGATTGATGTTCCCAAGCGAATCTTCGTTGGCTGAAGACAAATACCCTTCCCAGGCGGCATCCGCACTGGATCCGGTGCCCTCCGAATTGGATATTGTATATTTAACGCTGCCCACAAAATACCTGCCGCTATGTTTTTTTAAAGACAATTCGATTCCCCGGGATGTGGCAAAATCAATATTATCGTATTGGTAATAATAATTGGTATCCACCGTATAATAGCCGACCCCGATCAAATTACGGATGTCCTTGTTATATAAAGTAACGTCCACGCTCCATGATTTGCTTAGTTCCGTAACGGCTCCAAACTCAAGCGAAGTTGTGGTAGAGGGTTTTAGGGCGGGATTTCCCATCACATTTCCCTTTATTTCAAAAACATTTTCGGCGGAAAGATACTGATACATATGCTGAAGTTGCGGCTGCTGAAAGTACCTTCCGTAGCCCATGTGAAAAGTAGTTATGGGCGATGCCACGTACGATAAACCGATCCTGGGACTTAGTGCCTGTTGCGTGGAAATATCACTGGATTTTACATTTTCATACCACAGTAACTTTGCGATATCGCCCACTTTGGGGTTAAATCTATGATATCGTAAGCCAATGTTTAAAACCAATCCCTCAAATTCTATTTTATCTTGAGCAAAAACCGATTTTGACGACGGATTATAATGATAACTGTCGAATATTGGGGCCGCCAAGGCTGAGGAATACAAGTACAGGTTGTTTATTTGGTACCATTTAAAATCAAATCCCATTTTTAACTGGTGTCGTTTGTTTAGTTGATTTGTAAAATCCAATTTTATAAACTTCTCAGCGGTGGTTCTATCCCGATGCTTCCAATAGCTGCCATATCTGTAAAATAAGGTTCGATCATAGCCGTAATGATTGTAATCCGCAGAAAAAACCAGATTACTGTCTAAATCATAATAAATTTGATTATCCCAATAGTTTAAAAATTTTATATCCTCCCACCAATATCTGTTGATGTCCCAAAATGTGTCCCTCACCCCAAATTTCGCCTGATTCCAAAACATCCCAGCGGTCAACTGATAGAACATCGAATTCGAAAGGGATTGATTTAATACAAGCATTCCCAAACGTCCCTTTTTAAAATCAGAGCGGTAACTATTGGGCAGGAAATACCACTCATGGCTATATTTCCCATACTGACTTCTTGACTGAGCCAGCAAGGTTGTTAAGCGAATTTGCGCGGGTAGCAAAATGACGGATTTCACAAGGGTCGAATAATCTTCCCTGTCCTGATGGGGCACGCTTTCTTTGTGCGGATCCCAATCATTCGATAATGTTAGATCTCCCGACGAAAATATTCTAAATCGATTGTCAAAAATATTATACCCGATATCTCCCTGATAATTTCTATACCCTCTGCCTATCCGGTCCGGGAAGACCGATCCTTTGTTGCTTGAAAAATGGAATCCTTTTTCACTTCCATCCTTGATGGTCGCATTTATTACTCCGGACATGACCTCGCCGTATTCGGCGTTAAAAGTCCCGGTCAATAAACTCAACTCCGATAGGGAATTCGTATTGAAAAGCAGGCCGGCGTAGCCTTCTGTGACATCACGCACCGATACGCCATCTATCAAATAATCCACCTCGTCGGAGCGCCCTCCCCTTATATAAAATTCCTCGCCCTTTTTGAGAACACCCGATTGAGCGGCAACCGCTTGTTGCGGGTTGTCCCAGGGCATTTTATCCAAATCAGAACCTTTAATGACTCTTAAAGTTGCCGTTAAATCTTTATCTACAATAGCCCTCTCCGCCGTAACGGTAATTCCCCCTGTTTCAATTGGGGACATCTTTAGTTTAAAATTCGCCTTGGTCGTCAAATCAATATTACATCGGACATCAACCATAGTGACCGATACATATCCGATCATATGTACCTTCAGACTATAATTCCCTGGCGGCAGGTTTATTATATGGTAATATCCGTCGTAATCGCTAAAAGTTCCTATTGGGGTGTTGGGAATAGATATTATTGCCCCAACCAATGCTTCCCCCGTAATGGCCTCGGTTACCCGGCCGGCGATTTTACCGGTATTCCCGCCAAACGACACCATCGGAAAGCAAAATAATATAATTATAACCGTGAAATATTTAATCTTTCGCATAGATATCATCATAGAAACAATATTTTAAAGAAGAGGGGGAGATATATATCTCCCCTCTTCAAAATCAAATTATTATGTTGCTTTAAAAACCCAGCCCCAAACTAACCCTGTGGGCATTTTCCAAATATCCGAGGTTGGTATAAGCATAGTCAACATTTACCCGGGTGGTGCCAACACGGCGGCTTAGGCCAAACCCTCCGTTAATGTTGTCCATGCTGCTCTTTTTTTCGTAGCAATCCGGGTCGTATTTGTATCCGCCCCGTATCGCCAATTCAACCATTGGATTTTTCCAGCAGTATTCCGCACCAAATAAAATCTTTTCATTGCCGTCGTTGGGATGAACCAGTTCTCCCGACGCGGTTATCATCTGTGAAGCTCCCAGATTGAAATCATATGCCAGGCCCAACTTAAATTGCAATGGCAGAGGAAAGGGGCTGGTTGTGATCTCAACATAATCTCCGGCAAAATTTTCTGGCATGGTGGGGTCTTTTGTCTCATACTGCAAATCGCTGCCGCTGAATTTTGCATCCGGGCCAAAATTGAGAATCGCCATTCCGATGCGCAAAGACTTAAAGCCCGTTTTATATAACGTGCCCACATCAAAGACGATGCCTCCGGCGCTCATCTCCGATATTTTTTCGCTGGCATATTTGCCGGTAAGCCCGACGCTAAATTTGTCGGTAAAATTATAACCATAGGTTAAACTTAACGCCAAGTCGCTTGATGTATACGCAGGCAAACCTTCCCCCAGGTCCTCGCGCATCACGGTGTTTATATCGTCAATCCTGGTGGTTTGAATATCGCCCATGGTAAGAAATGTAGCGCCGATGCCGAAGTTTCCCATTAATCCGCCCGGTATCACCAACCCGATGTATTCATGATTAATGTCATCAATCCAGTTGGTATGGGAGAAAATAAACTCCATTCTCTTAATCCTGGATATGCCGGCGGGATTCCAATACAGGGCTGAGGCATCGTTAGCCACTGCGGTGTAGGCGCCCCCCATGCCTATGGCCCTGGCCCCGGACCCAATTTTAAGAAAGTGGAGCCCGGATCTGCCGACGTTGGAATAATCGGGTTGGGCCCAAGCCAATGCAGACATCCCCGCTAACGCCATTGCCGTCAGCATGAAAATAGCTGTCTTTTTCATAATATATATCGCTCCTTAGTGATTGTTTTATTTTATGATTGCAAACTTGCCAATCTTGGTGCCTATCCCCGGAGCATCGACATGATAGATATATATACCACTGGCAACACGCTTTAAATATGGGGTCAGAAGATCCCATTTTTCAGTGCCGTCGTTGTCATCTATGTTCGAATCATGCTGTAGCACCCTGACCAAATCCCCGGCAATGCTATATATTCTGATTTTGCACTTAGCGGGTAAATGGGTAAAGTATATGTTGGGATAGTCGTCGCTGGCATCCCATTTTGCTCTCACCAGATAGGGGTTGGGCACCACCCTTACATTATCCAGCAAGCTTTGAGACAATGCGGTAATCTGGATGGATTTGCTGGTGATAAATATGCCCGTTTCCCCATCTACCGGGGGACGAGGCCCGGAACAGAAGGCCCGCCAAATATCCCCGGTTTCGGGGCGGTTGGGCCAGCTCATCCGGCTGGCGGTTCCTACACCGCCAAACCTCTTGAAGTACATGGTAACGCCCGCAATGTGCATGCCAATGCCTGCGACCATGGTGCTGTCGATATACTTGGTGGTGCCGCTTGAGGTAGACAGCGGGTTAAAGCACCAAGCGGATTTCGTCATATTGGCTTTTGTAAGCCCGCCCTCCCAGGGAACCTCGACATTATTGGTGATATCCCATACCGTGCAGGTAAGGATGTTCCCGCTGGGGTTGGTGCCCACCTGGCCGATGCTGTCCTTCCACCGGATCTCGATATCGGAGCCTCGCCATTGCCACCGGGCTATCTCGGCTTTAAAGACATTTATCGTGTCTACCAAAGTAAATATGCTGTCCTTGGGATAGGTTCTGGCCCCGCCGGCAATCTCAACCACCTGCAGGCTGTCAAATTTCGCTCCCTGGTAGTTCCAGGCAACATACGGATTGGATATCGCCCCGCCGAATAGATTCTGATTGGGGAACGAACCGAAAAACATCGGGGCGCTGCTGCCGGCTAAATAATCATACTTGATGGCAATGCTTTGGGTGCTCAACAAGCTGTCTACGATTGAATCGCTTATTACAGTGCCGGCGGTATCTTTTACAATAACCCGAATGGAGTCTCTCATGCTTCCGGTATATATCGGGTAGTTGTAGGGATTGCTGTAAAGTTTTGTCGCCGCCCACTTCAGTCTAAAGGTATCCTGTTTCGAAGCTTGGGGGTTGACAATCTGCAATACATTATAATAATCAACCGCTCCGCCGCTTGTTCGGGCATCGGAGCCGCCCAATGAGGTAAAGGTTACCTCCGCCGGCTTCATATCAACCGTTGGGGTTCTGGCCATGCCGAAAACCGCGTTGTTCCCGCCGGGATTGCTGACCAAAGAGGTGGGACATTTCCGGGTAAAATAAACATTGGGCTGATAATCGTATGCCGAAATCCCGTAATACCACCCGAAATTATTAATGACATTTTCATCAAGATACGAATAGATCAAACCCCGGTCGGTTCCCAGGGTGTCGTATTTCTTGGTGGTGTCCGAAGAACCGCCGGGATAAACTACAATATTATTGGAAACGTCTATAACTATCTGTACCCCGTCGATTTTATCGTAGGCGTAACTTGTGGCCCCGGTAGTGGTGTTGTTATAGGCCGTGCCCAATACCTCGCGCTTGGCGGGGTCGGACAAATCGGATGGCGTTCGGGCCCGGTAGATCAAATAGCCCTGAAAATCGTAAGGTTCGTACATGGCTTTTTGATTATAAAGAGCCTGCAGGGTATCCGTGCCGTTGACAGGATTAGCGGCGCCGCGGTTAATCATAACATAAGTCGATTCGCCAGTCTTTATACTAAACATGCTAACTAACATTGTATCTCTCAGGTACTTCCATGTTCCCGGGAAATAAGTCCACCAAGTCATGCTGCTGTCTATCTTTTCATAGAACGGATCGGGGGTGATCTCCGATTTGCGGGTCCAGCTGAGAAGAACGCTTTTATCGCCGGGAGTAACAGAAAGCACCGGAGCCGACGGAGGGGTCGCCAATTCAAAGCCGTTGTTGTAAATCTCCTGGGCCACGTCGGATACCTTCTTTATCAGAATTGTATCCTTGGCAAAATCGCCGGTGGCGCAGGCCATCACGCCGATGCAGGTGGCGGCAGATGCGTTATTCGCCAGGTTGAACGGACCGCTGACCATGATAAACCTCTTGTCCCCGGCGTTATCTACGCCCCATTCGTCGTAAGCGTCCTCTATATTTGTAACAAAATCAATGCCTCTCATGATTTTATAGGCTTCGGCATCGGTATTGGGGTCGCTTACCTTGCCGGCCCGGACAAATATTTTAAAGGCGGTCATGCCCAGCACGCTGTCCGGCAGGATATTATGTTGAAATTGATTGTCTTTCACCAGGATTGTGGCGCCGGTGTTGTTTATCGGGCTTTCAAAATACCTCATCCCCAGCACGCCCACCTTGGGCCAGCCGTCCTCGGGAAGGCTCTGGAACTGAATAGCCAGGTTCTTCCTATAATCGAACATGGTGCGGTCGTTGGGGGTGGTCGGGCCGTCGGCCTCATTTCCGATGTCGGCGTCCACGCAGGGGCCGATATACATTTTGTTCAAGCTTTGACCGGAGACGTTGGTAACCTTAAAGTAAAAGAACACTATGTCGTTGTTGTCGGCGTAGTTCCAGGCGTAACTATGCTGGTCCACCCGCACCCCCAACGGCACTGAGCCGGTGGCGGTATAGACGGGATTCTGATCGCTGAAGGCCGAGTATCCGTCTTGTATTGATTTAATCAGCGGACTCCCGTCGGCATTTTTAATGGGCCAATCAGCCAGATCGGTGGGATCGGTGGACAGGTAAACCCTGGCCTTAAGGTCGGTTCTATAGTCCTTCCAATCGCCGGTCGTCGGGTTTATGGGACCGAACTCCGCCGCGCCGCTGCTGGGGTTGTAGCCCACAGCCACCACTGGCTGGCCGTTGGACAGCTCGGCGCCGACCCACATGCCGGCTCCATAGATATATCCGTATTGCACGCCGCCCCAAAACCCCCCGGAGTTGCCGGTTTGGGGATTTACGAACGGGCCGTAGTTGGTGGTCCAAATGGTCCAAGCATTGGCGTTAAGCCGTTTCTGGTTCACCACCTTGCTGCCGTCCCGCCCGGTGTTGGTGGCTGTGGTTGTAACAGCCAGGGATGTCGCGGCGAAAACAACCGTCAGGCCTGCGCTCAACATCGCCCATGCCAGAAGTTTTTTAAATAGCATTTTGTATTTCTCCTGAAATTATAAGTGGAAATTTATTTACGAGTGACAGATCCGTGTTTTAGTGATGCTAGAAATTGAAGGATAACGAAAGCCGGAGCCTTCTGGGGCCGTAATAGGCCGCAGAATACGGCTGCCGGTTGCCATTTCTGGGATCCGTTACCATATCGTTCCAGGCGTTGACATAACTGCCATACTTTTCTTCGCGGTTTATGTAACCGTTGCTGTCCGCGTCGGCCCATTTGCTGTAATACTCGTTGGGAACCAGCACGTTATTTCCCGCCGAATCAGTGGTGGCAATCTTGTAGGCCCAAATGGAGTCGCTGGTTGGAAATACTTCACTTATTGTCTTCAGCCGGCCGTCGTTATCGTTCAATCCGGTCTGAGCGAAGACATTGGCCACGTTCTTGCGGTTCAGCAAATTGAATACTTCAAGATTAAGGCTGAACCCCAGCTGGCCCAGGCTGAAGTCCTTGGAGGCCATTAAATCCATGTTCCAGGTCCAGGGAGTCCGGTAGCCGTTGAATTCCCCGATAATTTTTCCCTTGGAGTCTGTGCGGGAATAGGGAAACCCGCTGGCCAGATTGTTCAACAGGCTGATGGAAACATTGGATAGCGGTTTAAAGCCCAACATCCGGGGGCCGTAACCGTCGCCCAAATCGAAATTGGTTGACAAATTGAAACCATGCCTTTGATCAAACTCTAAATAATAATCCACCTTGGGCGGCTCCAACAGCAGGCCGGTTATCGGATCGATTCCCCTCCAGTTATAATAGCCGTCAATGGGGTCCGAGGCCGACCCCCTGGCCATGGACAGGCTGTAGGAGGCCCTTCCCGAAAATATCCCGCCGGGCGCAGCCCGTTTCTGGATGGCGATTTCCGCTCCCCGGACGTTGCCGTAATCGCCGTTTACGTAGGCAAAATAATCTTTCCCGGTTACCGTGTCGGAAACGGTTCTTCCGGAGAGAAGGTCGAAAAGGTCCTTATAATAAATGGTGAGATCTCCGGCCAGATCGGTGTTAAACTGATGGGACAGCCCGGCCTCGTAAGCAATCGTTTTTTGGGAGGCCAGATCGGGCGAACCCACGATGCTGTTGCCCCGGCTGATGACATCCGCCTCTAAAGTCTCATAGAGATATTGGAACTGCGGCTGCTGGAAGAAGTGGCCGTAGCTTAAATGGAAAACCGTCCTTTCGGTAATGGGATGGGATATGCCCAACCGGGGGCTTAATTTCCACTTGGTTTCGGCGGCTATCTTTCCCGAATCCGGGTTGAACTGGTAGATATAATATTCGGCCTTCGAATCGACGTAATCAAACCGCAGCCCGGCATTTATGATAAAACCCTCGAATTCCAGTTTATCCTGAAGATAGGCCGCCCCGGTTACCGGCTTAAAGGTGTAGGAATCCTTGAAGGGATCGGGATCGGCCGGAAGGGAGTTGTATTTGCGGTACATCCGGTGTTGTTTGTATTCCAGGCCCGCTTGCACCTGATTGCTTCTGTTTGCCTGGGAGGTTATATCAAACTTAAATCCGTGATATCTGGCTTCGGTCATCTCCCATCTGCGGTAAAGACCGCGGGTGATCAGCGACATTTCCGCCGAGGAGATGTATCCATAGGGATTGTCCGGGATATTATATGACCGGTCCTGGCCGTCATAAGCGTCAAAAGTTCCGTTGTAATCCAGGTCGTTGTCGGACAGGAATGTGTAATCCTCCCAGAAATTTCTGGTTTTCTCGGCGACGGTATCTATGTTTCCGTACCGATAGGCGGTATTGAAATGATTGAGGATTACGTTGTAGAAGGTTTTATTGTTGACCTGTTGCCTCCAGTTTGAGCTTACCTGATAGGATTTGGTCAATTCGTAGGGCAGCCCGTCGAGATGATACTTCCAAGTAGCCGCATATAGCCCCCGCTGGTCCCGATTGGCAAATCCCCCCAGGCTCAACTTGGCGTTGATCGGATTTATTTTATAGGTCAACTTGCCCTGGAGACGGTAGGTGTTGAAGTTGGTATGGGGCAGATATGGCTTGTCGCTAAGTTCCCAGCCCTTCATGGTGAAATAATCCAGCCTTCTCTCTCTTTCGGCGGCCCAGGCGGCGTCGGAAGAGTCAACCCATTCCCCGGTCCATTGATTGGCAAGGGTATCCCAGCTGGATTGGCTGTAGCGCAGGGTATCGCCCCAGAAATAGTCTTTGCTGGGATCGTGGACGTAATATTTATCGGGCATGAAATGATTGTATTGATCATTGGTGTTATTGTATTCTCCGGAGAAAAAGAAAAATGCATTTTTCACAAAGGGAATGCCGCCCCCGAAACTACCTTCTATTTTGTTGTAATTCCGGCTGTCCGAAAGCATGAATTCGTCCGTGGTATACTTAAGCGAACCCGAAAATTTATCGCTGCCTTCCCTGGTTACCACATTCACGATGCCGGACATGGCCTCCCCATATTCGGCGTTAAAACCACCGGTGATGACCATCACTTCCTCGATAGCGGAGGTGTTGATCTGGGCCCCCACCCTTCCCTGGAGAGGATCGTTTACAACCACGCCGTCTATGAAGTAAGCCATTTCGTCTGATCTTCCACCCCGAACGTTCATGGCCCCGGCTTGCGAAACCACCCCGGCGGTCTGTTGGATGGCGGTAGTGGCGCTGGCGCCGGGCAGGGCTAATATTTCCTGTTTGCTGGTGGTTCTGGTGGTGGAGGTAGCATCGGCTATTACCATCTGCCGGGTGGCGGTAATCGTTATCCCTTCCACTTGAAGCACTGTCGGTTTTAATTTAAAATTTATAGTGGTGGTCAAGTCCATGATGGATTTGATATTGGTCACCGTAACCCCTTCATAACCCATCATCCTGGCCTGCAACGAATAGGTGCCGACCGGAACGTTGTTTATCATGTATCGTCCGTCCATGTCGCTATTGGCGCCCAGTTCGGTACCTAAAAGCTGAATCACTGCGCCGGGAATCGGCTCTTTGGTTTCGGAGTCAATTACCGTTCCCACAATTTTGCCCGTGGTTCCCGCAAAAGCAAAATTGCCGATGATCATGATGCTGACCATCGCAACAACTGTTTTTACCAAATTTTTCATAGTTTCTGTTTTACCTCCAGCATTAAGCTTTCTCTTTTTATTATTTATTTTCCAAAGATGAAGAGATACCCGCCATATACAGAAATATAATGACTTTCACCTCCATAAATTATTTAACAATTATATATGATTTGGTTTTTTATCGTTCTCGATGCCGATGGAACGGTTGATCGCAATCTCGGAATTATTTTTTAGCCTTGGCTGAACCCTGCGGATTGGCGGGGCCAAAAAACCCCGCCAATCCGCTTTGGAAAAATCGTTGCCTTTAAGTCAGGTTATTTGAGGACAACCAGTTTCTTGGTGGCGGAATTTTTGCCGGAAACCAATTTGTAAACATAAACACCGTTGGAAACGTTCTTGGTGTTCCAGGAGACCGAGTTGGACCCGGCATTACCGACGCCGCGGTAGGATTTGACCAGCTGTCCGGCCACGTTGTAGATGTTCAGCGAATAGTCGCCGGCCTTGGGCAGGTTGAAGTTGATGGCGGTGTTGCCCGAAACCGGGTTGGGATAGTTCTGCTTGAGGGTGAAGATGCTGGCCGCATTGTTGGGCCGGCCGCCCTCGACGCCGTTGACGACTGCGCCGTTGACGATCACCCACACCACATTGGACATATCGCTGCGGCCGATGGGATCCTGGGCATAAACACCGTAGTAGATGCTGTCTGTTTGGGCGTGGGGAAGGTTAAAGGTGTGGTTCCACAGCATGGTGTCAGCGGCGGTAGCGGCTAAAGCAGTATCTTCGGTCCAAGATCCGGCGGCGCCGATCTTGCTGTAAACGAAGAAGGAGTCGGCTGTGGCGTCGGTGCTGGAGCGCAGCCACCACACGGTGATATCCGGGGAATTAACTGTAAGCGAGCAGACAGGGGCAACCGGAGGACGGTATACGGTCACTATGGTGTCGCCCTCGTAGGCCACCCACATTTCCGGGCCATTGGGGTTGGCGCCCACCGCCACGTAGCCGATGCCGTCGTACTGGGTGGTGTTGTTGGGAATGTAATTATGGTTCCAGTTGGCTCCGTTGTTCGGAGTAAAGCGGGCGGCTGCCTGGTTGTACAGGGTGCTCTGACGGCCCACACACATCACGCTGTCGCCGGAATTGGCCCCGCCGACATAGGCGATAGAGGGCCAGATGTGGCTGCCGCCGTTGTCGGGCACGTCAACCGTGGTGGTCCACAGGCCCTGGCCCACGCCCATCTCGTCAACGGTATAATGCATCACGCCGCCGCCGTGCCAGGTGACGGCCGGAAGTTCGCCGGCGCCATGGTCGGCGCAGACGTCAACCCCCGGGAATCCGATGCCGTTATTGAAAGAATTCTCGCCGGCCAGCGCTCCGCCGACCCAGGCGTTCCAGCCCACGGTGCGGGTGCCGGAGCCATAGGGGAACTTGCCCTTGGTCCATACGCCGATGGCCTCCTCGGCGCTGTTGATGGCTATGCCCTGGGTGCAGCCGGTGGGTATGAAGTCGTAGCTGGTGATGCCGAAGGTCTGAACGCCGATGCCGGCGTCAATGCCGCCCAGGTCAAGATCCACCTTCAGGTATCTGATAAACAGGGTATCTAAAGCTCCAATGCCCTGGATATAGGAGCCAGGGGCCTTGGAATCGTCGGCATATATCAGGTGCAGGCCGGTCTTGGAGATCTTGGCGACCCTGGGGCAGGTCTGGAGTACATCACTGGGATTAAGAGCCTCGATATAGGCCGAAACGTTTACCTTAGCGCCCCAGGTGGAGCCGCCATCGGTGGAGCGGCTGGCATATATGTCGCCGGCCATGTTCTCCCAGGAGCCGTACGCGCCGATATAATAGTCGCCCCAAACCGCATAGATGTCGCCGGCATCGGAAACCGAGATACTGGGCCAGAAGCAGCCTACTATCGTGCTGTCCACCACCACGGCGCCGGTGGCCTGCGACCAGAACCAGACATGGGAATAGCCGTTGATGTCGTTGCCGCCGGTAAAGGTCATAACCGGATTGTTATTGTAAACCGCTATCTGGGAGGGAGTCCATAGCACCCACTTGCCATCCAAGTCATATTTGAAATCGGTCAGGGCCACTGCGGCATTGACTGAAACCCCTCGGTCGCCTGAAGTGGCCAAGTAGGCATTCTGGTAAGTCCAGTTATCGCTGGCCTTGTCGTTTGAAAACCTGGGGGGAACCGGAGCATACGCTTCCTTGGCGGCGAATGCTACATTGGCAACCATTAATACTGCCAACATAACCCACATGACTTTCTTCATGATAAAAACTCCTCTTTTTAAGTTTGGAATATTAAGTTACAACGTTACGAGTTGTTTTTGACCTGCTTTAACCCCCTCACCTCCTTTCGAAAATTCGATAATTCTGAATAACAAATATCAAAATAGAATACTCATTCCATAGTTTATCTTGTGGAACTCGTCTCATTTGAAAAATTACCACTTTTCACAAAAAAAGTCAAGCTTTTTTATATAAAATTTTCATCTTTTTTTACGGCCGGGGCCGTCGAAATAAAAAACCGTTGCTTCCTGTCTATCGGCTGGTCCATCGGGTGTAGATCCAGCCGGCCAGAATGGATATTATGCCCGCCAGGAATATGCCGGCCGCCTCGGCCGAGCGGTTCTGACAGATCTGCATCAGCTGGTCGGTCCGGGAGGGGTCCAATCGCGGATAGATGGCCAGGGGGATGAAGTGAAAGACGGCCCCCAAAGCTAAAAATCCGGCGCCCACCATGGGCAATACCCAGATGCCGGATTCCCGTCTGATGACCGCCAGAAGCCTCTTCAGGATCCTGGCATATAAGAACAGCGACATGCAGAAAAGCGCCACTCCAACAGCGAACAGCAGTTCGGCCGGTATGGATATTTCCATATTCATTGACTCCTAAAAATCGTTTGAGACAATACTTTTTCCCGGGGTTCCCGAAAAGATCAGGCGGCCGGTTTTACCGCCGGGGCGGCCTTTTTGACCGGGCTCACCACCTTCTTGAACTTCATGGCCCCCAGCAGGGACAGCAGCCCGGACAGCAGGAAAAAGGTGTAGGCTATCCAGGACTGCATGACGTTCAATTTTACCTGGCTGGCAAAGGCGATGATCTGGATGACGGCGTAGACCAGGATCCCGGAGGGGGCGAAGATCATGTACTGCCAGTCGGTCTTCTTGCGCAGCACCAGCTCGTACTTCCGGGCGATCAGCCCGAACAGCACGCAGGTGATCCACAAAAGCACGCTGCCGGCGATGGTCACCAGGTTGGTGACGGTAACATACCACAGGAACTCGTTGTCATAGAGGAGCAGTTTGAACATGTTCACCTCCAAATGTTGATTAGGGTGATTTTATTTTAGAACCCTTGCCCGCTAAATACGCGAAAAATTCTGCCTTCTGCAATCTTGACAATAATGCATAATTGCGGCTTCTTGTCATACCTGCGAAACTTGTCCTCGCGAAGGCGGGGAGCAGGTATCCAGAAGGATTGCGGTGGGAATGAAAAACGAACGCAATCAAGCAAAGCTTATTTTAACAACATCATCATCTTATCGGCCATCTGCTTGGCGGCCGAGGGCCCGATGATCATCGAGGCGTCCTTCTGCAGGGCGTAGCAGAACTTCATCACCGAGTCCCTGGTCAGCTTGGAGGTGTTCAGCTTGTGGTCGGAAAGCTGGTTCTCATAAATGGTGGCGCCCAGCTCGCCCAGGGCCTCCTCGGCCTGGGCCAGGATCTTCTCCAGGACGGAGGCCTCCACCGTGGCCGGCGGCTTGGGAGCCGGGATCTGGGTCGGCGCGGCAGGGGCAACAGCAGCCGGAGTCGTAGCCGGAGCTGGAGCCGGAGCGATCTGCGAAGTTGGTGCAGTTTTGGCGGAGGCGGCGGCCACCACGGTCTGGGGCACAGTTGGCGGGGCTTGGGCCGGGGCCGGGGCGGGCGGCTGGGCCATTATCAGCATTTCCTTCAAGGCCCCGTCCAGGGCCGAATCTATCACGCTGACATCGGCGGTGATATCGGTCAGCAGATTCAAAAATCCCTTGTCGCTGCGCCGGATGAACAGCCGGCTGCCCCCGGTGTTGACCAGCATCCGGTTGATCTTGAACTGGGCCACCTGGGAGAGGGCTTCAAAGGTCTGGGCCAGCACCATCACCGCCCGTTTGGCGTTCTCCTGGACGAATGACGAGGAGAGCGACTGGGAGATGAAGCTGCTGTCGTCGCCCACATAAAAACTCCCGGTCACCCCGGGCAGGCTGGATAATCGTATCAGTAATTCTTCCATGGCCGCTACCTCTTTTCCGCCGCCAGCCGGGAGATCACGGCCTGGAACTTCTGTTTGACCTCCACAAAGCCGATGGAGGCGATGGCCTTCTTGCAGGTCAGGTTCACCAGTTTCTCAAAGGCGTCCCCCACCTCCTTCTTGGAGATATCGGTCTTGACCCCGCTGCGGGCGGTCACCAGCCCAGCCCCGGCCTCCAGCATCTTGTCCAGCCGGCCCTGGGGATCGATGTTCTTGACCTCCTTTTCCAGCATCTCCTGCCATTCCCCGGCTTTTGCCCCCTTGGCCCCGAATTCCTCCAGCAGCATGTTCAGCAGGATGACCTTCTGCTTGAGCAGTTCCTCGGCCTCGGAGATCTCGGTCATCTTGTCCTCGGAGAGCAGGTCAATGGGGTTTATCTGGGTGGCCCACCAGGGGACCTGGGCCCCGTCCAGCTGCACCCCCAGATAGGTTGTCCCCACCGGCATGATCAGCATCTTATGGCCCTCGCCCTCGGCCACCACCGAATTCAGGCTGCCCAGATCCAGGTTGGCGGTGATCACCTCCGCGGCCGAACCGATAAAAGCCACCACCTCGCCCAGGTTGCCCGGGGCGCCGGCGGAGGCCTTTATGATGGATCCGTCCTCCTTGGAGACGGCGGCGCTGCATTTAACCCCCTCCATCTTGAGGACGCTGTCCATCAGCTCAGCTGGTTCCTTGGCCATAATCTCTCCATCAACGCTTTAATATATTTTGCCCCTTAGCCGCCCTTGGCCAGCTTCTGGACAGCCTGGTATTTATGCTTGGCCAGCATCGGCCCGTATTCCTTGACGCCCTTCTGGTGCATGGCCTCGGCGATCTGGTCCCATACCTGGACCACCTCTTCCCGGCCGATGTCGGTCTTGGCGCCGTTTTTTATCTTGACCACAAAATCGGTAAATTCCACATGGCGGGTCATATTGCCGTTCTTGTCTCCGGCCGCCAGGGTGGTTTTGGCCAGCTCCATCCAGGGCCCCACCCCGGTCCCCTTGACCCCGAACTCCTCCAGCATCAGGTTGACGAAATCCACCTTGGCCTGCAGGGTGCGCTCCACCTCGTGAGGGTCCACCACCAGGTTCTTGGCCAGGAACCAGGAGATGGTCTTGACCACCTCCAGCACCCCCAGGTTGCTCTCGTCGATGATGGCCCGGATGTCCCGCTTGCCGTTGACTAAGGCCAGGATGGTCCAATCGCTGCGCCGGATGGTGACGGCCGATTCCTCGGGAGCCTGGGCGGTCCTGACCAGGGTGGTGTCGAACGGGGGCAGGGTCTTTAATATCTCGTCCATCTCCAGGCGGCGGCGGTCGCCCTCCTGCAACAGGGCGTCGGCCCCGTCCTTGATGGTCTCCTCGGAGGCCTTGGCCCCGGGGGCGAACTTTACCTCGCCGGATGATTCCAGGCACAGGCCGTAAACCGCCTCGCTGCCCTTGATATCGCCATAGGCGGCATGCACCGCCCGTCCCTTGTCGAAGTAGATCTCGCCGTAGTTCTTTCCGGCCTTGACGGTGATCACCCCGGTCTTCTGGAAGTGGACCAACAGATGGATTATTTCGGTAAGATGGAAATCCGACAGATTGGCTTGTAGGCTCATAAATGGAAAATAATGGGTATTAGAAAAATTTTGTAACTTCCTTTATACCTAGGATATTAAGTCTAATTGAAAATCTCCAATCTGTCAACAAAAATTTTTATCCTTCGGCAAATATCAGCCCGGGTTTTAATCTCCCGGCGGCCTTTTCCTCCTCTGGGGTCGGAGAGCCGGGCGCCAGTTCTATGTTCCATGATTTCCCGAAGCCCTGCTCCATGCCGGTTGCCACCTCATCGAATGCCGGCTCCCGCCCCAGGATCTCCCTTAAGGTTCCCGCCCGGTTCTCCCCGGGATCCCGGCTGAAAAATTCATGCTGCTGCCCGCAGGTCATCAGCAGAGAGCCCTGCTGGAGGATGACGCCGCTTATCCGGCGCTGGGCGCTGCCGATGAGTTTTTTGCCTCCGGCGGTGATCTCGTAGCGCCCGGCGGCGGCAAAGCACAGGGCCGAAGCCGCGGCCGAAACATTAGGAACCTCTGATCTGACCATCTCGGCATTTACCCCCAATATTTTCAGGCCCATCAAAAGGCCCTGGGCGATCCGTCCGTAGGTCTCCATGATGGTTCCGCCGATTACCGGGTCATCCTCCCGGGCGATGACGCTGTAGGTAAATTCATCCTGATGGATCACCGCCCGCCCGCCGGTGGGCCGGCGGACTATGTCAAAACCGGCCCTTCGGCAGGCTTCGATATCCAAATCTTTTATTTTTTGATTATACCCCAGGGACACCGCCGGCGGGCCCCACCCGAAGAAGCGGATCACCGGAAACGAGACGCCGGATCCCACCGCCTGCACCAGGGCCTGGTCCAGCGCCATATTGTATGCCCCGTCGTTCAGGCCGGTATTGAGAAAGCGCCAGCGCAACCTTTCCTTACTCATGTTGTTTTTCCATTCTTTTAATGGCGGCCGCCGCCCGGTTGTATCCGTCGATCACTGCGCTATCATTTATTCCGGACTTTATCGCCATCCCCAGATTCCGGGCGGCCTTTTCATACTGCCCCAGATGCAGCTGGACCTCTCCCCAGTATGCCGCCAGCCAGAGATCGCCGCAGCCGTTGATGAAGGCTTTGGAAAATGATTCGTCGGCCCGGGGCCAGTTTTCCAGGATAGCATAAGCAATTCCCAGGTTGAACCAGGCGCTGCCGTTGGCAGTGTTACACTGCACCGCTTTTTCCAATGCCCCGGCCGCCTTTTCCGGCTGGTTGATTTTCAGAAAGGTTGCCCCCAGATTACTCCAGTAATCCGATCTGGCGGAGTCTATCTCCAGAGCCCTGACAAAAAATTCCACGGCCTCGGCGTGTCTGCCGTTCCAGGCCAGCGCGCTTCCGTAGTTATAGAGCATCCGGGGATGCCGGGGTTCGCTCTCCACCGCTTTTTTATAGACCTGCTCGGCTTTATCATAAAGGCCAGTGGTCCGGTAGTAGATGGCCAGGTTCTCGTAGCCGTAGGCCGATGACTTTTTATCCTGGCCCAGCAACCCCAGGTACCGTTCAACCGACAGACCCGGGCTGGCATTCAGCAGCACCCAGGGCAGGAAAAGCCATATAGACAGAAACCCGCCAGCCATCAAAATCTTTTTATTGATTTGATTTTGTTTCAGCAGATGCAGTCCCAAAACCGCCGCCGGGATTCCCGCCCAGGCGAACAGGTCCCAATCCCGGGCGGCCCCCAGCTTGGGATCGGTGATGACCATGAAGGCCAGCCCGCTGATGGCCAGGATTGACAGGAAGATAGTTGCCCGATCCGGCTTGATTCCGGCCCGTTCAATCAGCAATGCCGAGAATAAAAAGATGATCCCGGGGATGATCAGCAGGTATTGATTTAAGATGTCCATCCAGTGCCCGGGGGAAAGGACACCGTAGCCCCACATCCCGTCCCACAGCGGCAGCAGCGGATCTTCGGGGATCTCGCCCAGCGAGGCCTCCCAGTGGATATCGGGAGAGAGCCACTTGCCGGCCAGCGCCACCGCCAGCGGCAGGGCCGCCGACAGGGGAACGGCCCACCACAATTTCCGGCGGACCTCCGGCCACTTGGCCGCCAGCAGATATACCAGGGCCGGCAGCAGGAAGATTCCCTTGGCGTGCAGGGCCGCGATCAGCCCGAATAGCAGCACCAGGGGCAGGGCCCTTCCCTCGTCCTCCAGGGACCGGGCGCCCAGCCAGGCGAAGGCCAGTACCGCCAGCATAAAAGGAGCGTAGCTTTCCACGTAGCCGAAGAATATTTGGTTGAAACCCAAACCCAGCAGCAGGGCACTGGCAAGCCAATAGTTATTCTCGAACCACCGGATGGATATCCTATGATAGAGCCAAACCATGGCCAGACCGGACAGGATGCTGATCACAACATAGGCCCGGGTCGCGGCAGGAGCATCGGCGACATTTTCGGACAGGATCTTGAACAGCAGGCCGTGAACCATGGTGGTCAGCGGTTCGGTCAGGGAGATTATCCGGCCGCCGCTGATCTCCCGGACCCGCAGAAAGCCGTCCCCCAGCAGGGGGATGGCCTGGCGCAGCAGCCAGAACAGCCCGCCTATGACAGCTAACAGAAGAACCAGGTTCCAGGGCTTTCGAACAGTAACCCCGTCATTTATTTTGAGGGGTCCCGGGACCCGTAGACCAAACGACAAAAGAGCCACAGCCCCGACCATAAACCAGATCAGCCGGAACCACAGCGGGTAATACTGCAGGCAATCAAACCCCCAGGTGAAGCGCCCGTTAAAAAAAGAAGCCGTGAACCATGAAAGCAAAAACAAACCGGCTATGATTATCGGCTTCCATTTGGTGATGTTTGTTTTGCTGTCCAATTTTCAAACTTCAGGTAATTTGATGAATGGTTCTCGTATTCGTCCGCTTGGTTTGTTTGGGAAAAATTATGCCCGGTTAGGTCTACAATCTCTCCGGACATAATATTAGTGTTCTTTCTCTGTCAGTATGAAATGGTGTCAGTCTTCGATCAGTTCCACGTTGGCCCGGGGCACCACGGCCTTGGCGCCGTCCTCGAAAGTTACCTCCAGCACCCTGGCGTGGCTTTCGGATTCCAATTTCTGCAGTTCGTGGGGCAGGGCCGACACCTTGCCGATCTTGCCGAAGTATGGCTGGCGGATCACCCGGATGGCGCTGCCGATCTCCATGCCGCCGGCCTCCTTGACGGCCTCGCCGCCGAGATCCTGGCTGCTTAGGGGAATGATCACCTCGGGGCGCATCACCCCGGCCCTGATCTGGGTGGCCCCGTTCACCGAAGCTTTTAGCCCCTCTTTGGACTTGAGCAGTTTGAAGGTCTTGCCGGCCATGCTCATCTGGCCGAAGCCCTCGGTGACCACCAGGGTCAGCCCCACCTCCTCATGCCCGGTGATGGCCACCCCGATGTCGTATCCCATCAGTTTCTTCAGATCGGCATCATCGATGCCGCCCACCACCACCGCTTTGGCGCCCACCTCGGCCGCCTTCTTCAGGGCGCCGAATTTGATCAGCGATCCGCCGATCACCACCTTCCCTTTGCAGTCGGGGGTCAGCATCTCGATGGTCAGCTCCTGGGAGGGATCGGCCGCCACCACCTTGATATCTCCGTTGGTCTCCCCGCCCACTCCGAAGATGCCCTGGATGAAGCTGCCGTAAGCCTCCACCGTGGCCCCCTCGGCCTGGCTGACCTCGGTCACCTGCCCGTCGATGTAGGCCTTGATCTGGACCGGCATGGGAGGCTCCCGCAGGATCACCTGCCCGGTGATGCTGGAGACGGACTCCAGGGTCCCGGTTACCGGGGCCTTGCAGCTGCTCTTGAACAGCCCGAAGAAACCCTTGCTCTCGGCGATGGTCTCATCCTTGGCCACCGGGTCGCCGATCTTTTTGAGCATATGGGAGGGCACGTCCTCGGCCAGCAGGCCTAACAGGCCGGAGACGTTGACCGGCTGGACGTTGCCCGGCAGTTCGGTTTTGGCCACTATCTGGTCGGATCCGACCTGGTCGCCCTTCTTGACGATCACCTGCCCTTTCAGGGGGAGGCGGCGGTCTTTTTTGATCAGGGTCTTCTCGGTTACCTTCAGTCCCGGGGTATATGCATGTGCCATAGTATATTTCCTTATTGTTGGGGCAATTCATGAATTGCCCTTACGTTATTCGGTTGGGGCACGGCATGCCGTGTCCTTACAATTATGTTTTTTACGATAGCCCTCTCCGCAACGGGGAGGGGAGGGAGGGGTCACTTATTTCGGATACACCCCCAACGCTTGGTTCCATTCGCTTAGCTTGCGGATCCGTTCCTTCTTGTCCTCGGGGATGATCAGCGGCCGGCCCCGGCCGTCTATAATAAGCCCCACTGTCCCGCCCTCCAAAGCGACCTCCATCTCCTTGCCCTTTCCGGCTCCGATATCGAAGCCCTTGGCCGGAACCACCATGGCCTTGACGTTCTCTTCTAATGCCAAGTGTTTCATCTCCCCCGCTTTGATGTTCTCCTCCACCTTGGTGCCGTCGGCCTTGGCGAACCTGACGGTCAGGCAGGGCTGGCCCTCCTTGCCGTGGCCGGTGGGGCAGATGCAGGAGCCCAGGCGCACCAGGCAGTCCTTGAGGAAGACCTCGTTGGCCGCCTTGGCATGGACCGTGGAAAGCACCCCCAGGTGCGGGGCCATGAAGATGGAATCCACCGCCATGGTGGTGATCCCCTCGGGCTGAAAGGCGTCGATCATCATCAAAGCCGACTGCACCCGGCGCGGGGCATGCGACAGCACCCCGCCGGAGCCGATCAGGATCTTCAGATCCATCATGTTGATCAGGGTCTCGCCGGAGCCGGTCTGCTCGAAAGCGTCGGAGATGGTCCGCTCCTGCTGGACGCCTTTTAAACCGACTGCCATGCTCTTGTGCTGGACAAAGGCCAGCCTTAGAGCCTCGCGGGAGATGGCCTGCTCTATCTGCAGCTCCTCCTGGGTCTGGGGGATGGTGGTGGGCCGGATCATCTTGTTGCGGATCCGGTTCCGCACCTCGGCCTCGTCCATCTCGAACGGCACCCAGCGCATGATGTTGGCGATGCCGGCCTCGGCCAGCACATTGGAGATGGAGTAGCTCATCCCCAGGTTGGCCGAGACGGTGCGGTTGAAGACGTCATTGCCTGTCCCCTTGTCGAAGAACACCGAAAAGACGTCGGTGGTGGCCCCGCCGATGTCCACCCCCACCGCGGCGATATGCTCGGCCTTGGCCAGGGATTGGATCATCAGCCCCACCGCGCCGGGGGTGGGCATGATCGGCACTTCGTGGGCCATGGCCATCAGTTTTTTATATCCCGGGGCGTGGGCCATCACGTGCTCCATGAAGACGTCGTGAATGGCGTCGCGGGCCGGGGTCAGGTTCTCGCGCTCCAGCACCGGCCGCAGGTTGTCCTTGATCAGCAGGGCGGTCTTGGCCTCCAGGGTCTTGGTGATGATCTCCCGGGCGTCCTTGTTCCCGGCATAGATCACCGGCAGGCGGTAGCTGGTGCCGAAGCGGGGCTTGGGATCGGCCGCGGCAATCAGCTCGGCCATCTCGGCCACGTGGGTGATGGTCCCGCCGTCGATGCCGCCGGACAGCAGGATCATGTCCGGGCGCAGGTGGCGGATGCGCTCGATCCGCTGGTGCGGCAGGCGTCCGTCGTTGGAGGCCAGCACGTCCATCACGATGGCCCCGGCCCCCAGGGCCGCCCGGGCGGCCGACTCGCCGGTCATAGATTTGACCACTCCGGCCACCATCATCTGCAGGCCGCCGCCGGCCGAGGAGGTGGACATGTAGATGTCCACGCCGGTCAGGCCGTCGGCCGGGGTGATGATGTCGTCGCCGTTGAGTATCTTGCGGCCCGACAGCTCCTCCACCTCGCGCACCGAGTTGAGCACCCCCTTAGTGACGTCCTCGAAGGGTTTCTCCACCGTGGTGGGGGCCTCGCCCCGGGTGGTCTGGCGGTATTCGCCGTTCTGGTATTCGATCAGGATCGCCTTGGTGGTGGTGCTGCCGCAGTCGGTGACCAGGATCACTTTCAATTTGTTGGGATCAACTGCCATCGTCGTCTCCTAATGGGTTATATGGATTAGATTAGATTTTTTAACCGTCATTCCTGCGCCGGCAGGAATCCAGAAAACATTTCTTGTCACAAAGAACACCGAGAACACAAGGATTATATTTTTACGGCCATCCGGATACTCGGTCCTACTTCTTGGTCCCTGAATCTTTTAAACCTATTGAACGTTTAAACCTGTTAAACCAACCAATATTGCCTTCCGCCTTTCTCAACTTCTTAGCTTCTATTTTTTCAGCGCGCTCTTTCGCCTGCCATTCGGCCTCCTGCCGTTCGATCTCCTGCAGCAACAGTTCCACATTCTCCCGGTCCTCCATCAGCACCGCGAATTCGTCGTATTCCTTGCGGTTCAAAAAGGCCTGGACGATGGGCTGCATGAAGATCAGGGCCTGGCTGCCCACGAAGGACAGCGGCTTGACCGATTCGATGAACATGATGGCCGGGACGGTCAGCTTGCGCTTGACCACCTGGTTGGCGATCCTGGCCAGCAGTTCTTTGGCCCGTTCCGGGCCGACCTCGCTCAGGTCGGAGATGGAGGAGTTAGGCATTGATTCTACTTACTTGGTTTGTTTGATTGTTTATACTTCAGATTATTCCATCCGTTTCAGCAGTTTTTGATATCGTTCCCGGTGCGATTCGGCAGTATTTTCATTGATCAGAAACGATAAGCACGTCATCTCATTCCTGGCTGCAACCCTGTCCCGATAATCCAGTAGATACTGGACCTTGAATAAACGACCTTCGGTCTGTCCGAAGGAATCATCTGCCCTGGCGAATGCGCTTATTGAATGTTCCAGCAGCGAAAGGGTGTTTTCCCTTTCCCCCCGGCCATGGGCTAGATGGGCCAGACTCAGGTAACAATAAGCCAAGCCCAGCTTCTTCGCTTCATCTCTCTCCGTTTTCACCCGGGCCTGCCATTCGGCTTCTTGTTTTTAATCTTCTGCAACAGCAGTTTCTCCACCCGTTCGGGGGCTTGCCTCGTCCAGGTCGGAGATGGAGGAGTTTGGCATGATAAAGGGTTTTAATAAAAGATATTGACAATCAAACTGGTTTCGAGTATAGTTGCATTTTCTGACCTTAAAATGAAAATTCAAACTTGATTAACAAAAGTGTCAACTAAGTCAACCAATAATCAAAAACCAAAAGGAGAACCCCATGCAAAAACTGACCAATGCCGAATTGCTAAAAGTCTTGGGCGGCGACGAAGGCACCATCCCACCCCCAACAACCGACGGCAAGAAAGAAAACCCATTCGAGCCCATCACTTAAACTTAGGTGTTTAATTTCCTAATCAAATGCCCTAAGAGTCAGCCTAACCGCTGGCTCTTTCTCTTTTGTTTATCCACGATGTCCAACAGCTGGGCGATGTCCGTCAGGCCGCGATCCGTTTGAAAAGATATCTACAGACATTGAACACGCGTTCGATCAGACGCATGTCCTCGGTGACAGACGTCGCCCCATTCCAGCATCAGCGTTGGAAATCCACCGGCCCCTGTCCCTGATAAAGACAGTCAGAGAATTGCCGAATGGATAATCACGTCTCATCAAACGATCGTTTAAAATATTTTCAAACGGTTCAAACCTTTGTTTGATTGTTTACCGTACTATCAGCATCTTCCCGGTGGCCGCCTGTCCCTGGGATTCAAGTCTGATCAGATAAACTCCGCTGGCCACCTTGCTTCCGCCGGCATCACGGCCATTCCACTGTAAACTGTAAACTCCGGAACTTTTAAACTCGTTCACCAATGTCCGCACTTCCTGCCCCAGCAGATTATATACTTTTATGGATGCAGGGCCGCTCTGCGGCAATTGGTAGTTTATTTTATTACCCAACACTTTCAACTTTAAACTTTGAACTTTAAACTCTGTTTGGCTTTCCTGCCCGTCTTCTATCCCCGCCGGGCCGTAACCCTCATAAATCCGCAGGCCGGAAGTATCGCTGGCCACAAAGATCCGGTTCTCTGAAACGGCAACGCCAACTGCCTGGCCCGGTGTAACATAGTGGCCCGCTTCTGCAGGCGATGCCGGATTACTGATGTCAATTATCCGCAGACCGGGATAGTCGTCGGCCACGTAGGCAAACTTGCCCGACACCGCCACGCTCCAGGGATTTCCCGGCGTGTCGTAAAAGCCAACTTCACTGGGCGCAGCCGGGACGCTGATGTCGATTATCCGCAGGCCGTAATCGTAATCCGCCACATAAGCATAAACGCCCGATAGAGCCACGCTCACCGCCCGGCCCGGGGTGACGCAGAACCCGGTTTCGGCAGTGTTGGCCGTGTCCGATATGTTGATTATCCGAAGCCCGGAATAATAATCTGCCACATAAGCGTAACTGCCGGAGACCGCCACGCCATAAGCATGACCCGGCGTATCGAAGAACCCGGCTTCTGTCGGGATGTTCGGATTTGATACGTTGATTATCCTCAGCCCCGGGTCACCATCCGCCACATAAGCATATTCGCCTGCGATTGCCACGTCATAAGCGTACTGCGGAGTGTCGTAGTAGCCAACTTCGGCGGGGTTGGTCGGATCCGATATGTTGATTACGCTCAACCCGCCAAAGCCATTCGCCACATAGGCGTAATTGCCCGAGACAACCAGACCCCATGCGTTGCTCAATGTTTCCAAGAATCCAGCTTCGGCCGGACTGACCGGATTTGATATGTTGATTATCCTTAGTCCGCCGCCTCTGTCCCCAATATAAGCATAATTGCCGGACACTGTCACGCCATTCGCATTTCCCGGCGTGTCGCAGAACCCAATGGACCGCACGTTGGAGCTGTCCTGCGCCTGCACCAGGCCGCACAGGCCCAGCAGGGCAATGGTAAGAACCAACAGTTTTTTGGACATGAAGTTTTTCTCCTTAAGTGTTGGGGTTTATGGTTAAGGTTGTGCCGGTTAAATATGCTTTTGTTCCAGTGAAATGCCCGTTTGCACTGGTAAAATATGCTTTTGTTCCGGTAAAATACCCGATTGTACCGGTGAAATGCCGAGTTATTCCGATGGAATGCGCAGTTGATAAAGTTAAAGGCTAAATTGTACCGTTGTTTGGGCAGAGATGAAATGTTGGTTTAGACCCGCAATAATATAATAACTGAACTTTTGCAAATCTCACGGTTTCTTTAAAATCAGCTCATGCGCCAATTCTGCGCGCTCTTTAGGAGGCAGTTTAAGAGCTTTGTTTGCTATTTCTTGCAGTAGCAAGGGATGATTTCTCTCCTTTGTGTTTTAACCTCACAAATAATTTTATACCGAAGGACGTTAAGTGTGCTGCGGCTACGAAGTCTGCGCTTTCGGGAAGAGGAAGCCGGGCCGCCTGCCTATTTGTCCTTCTCCTGCACTTTTTGATAAATCTCCCGCGTGATCTGGGACGATTTGGCCGCGCCCTCGATCGCCTTGACCGCGATCTCCTGCACCTGCTTGCCGGCCGTATCCGCCTTGGCCGCCAGTTGAGTCAGCTGGGCGTCATTTTCCTTGATTTTTGCCTCCAGCATGGAAACCATCTGTTGATGAAGTTTCTGCTCGCTTTCCATCTCCTTTTTCAGCATGCTGATTTCATGTTGATACCGCTGCTCGATCTCAATTACGGCGTTAGCCTTTGCTTCTGCCGTTTGTTTTTGCAGTTCGGCGGGGAAGGCCCCGGCTTTGGCCTTAAGCTCGGCGTATTCCGTTTCCTTCAGCGCCACGGCCTCCATTCGCGCCTTGAGGTCCCGCTCAAAAGCCTCGCGTTTTTCCAGAATTTCTTTTTCCAACGCCGCTTTCCCGGCTTCGTAAGCGTCCTGCTCCAGCTTTCTCTGGCGATCGCGCTGGTAGATGAATTCTTCCTCCTCCTGTTTCCGCTCCTTTTCAATTTGCAGCTTCCGGTCTTTGACTATCTGGGCCGTCCGTTCTTCTTCCTGTTTCCAGGCTATCCGCTTTTCTTCCATATTTTCATCGAACGACTGCTCGGCCTGCCGCATCTCTTGTTCGAAATCGCTTTTCTTCTCCTGCTGGGCCCTGATCAAGGCCGTCAGGCTGTCGGCCTCTGCCATTATCTCGTGGATTTGCTCAAGCCCTTCTTTTTCAACGGCTATGGCCTTTTCCAAACCATCCAACTCCTTGTGATTCTCCAGCAATTTTGCTTCGATCTGGTCAAAGGCCTTGCCGACCTCCAGCTTGACGGCTGCCAGGCTGCCGACGATGGAATCCATGGTCAGACCGCCGGCCTTTTGCACCAATTCCTGTTTTTCGGCCCGCACCTTCTGCTCGCGTTTGTCGGACGACTTCTCCTCCTTGACCTGCTTGAGCAGATCGTCGTATGCCTTCAGGATCTCGACCTTGGAGCTTTTTAGAGATACTTCTTCAGCCATTGCCGTTCCTTCCTAAATTATTTTAACTGATCCACGGCCTAAAGGCCGCGGCAAATATTTAAAATCTTAATTCTCTCAAACCTTTCTAACGTTTTTTACAAACAGCCCCCGGTCCAGCGCAGCTTCTGCTCCTTGGCCGTCCTACGGCAAGTTTACCCCGCAGGATGCAGTGGCTCAGGACAAGCCCTTCGGCGCCGCTCAGGACAAGCCTTCACATCGTCCAGCCGACCGATGGGCGTGTTGTGGGGCGCGGACCAGGCCGTTCATTGACCGTATGTCTACTATTATATGCTCCTAGTAATAAGCGCGATGGTCACGCGGCATACCGCACCGAGCCTAAAATATGCTGCTGCAACCTCGGCTTGACCGCCTCCGGGATCACCAGATCTACCGGCCGGCGCAATAAATGCTCGAGCTGGAACTTGAGGTCCATATAATTGTCGAATGTCTTACGCCCCGGTTCAAACTCTACCAGCAAGTCGATGTCGCTGTCCTCGTTTTGTTCGTTTCTCAGAAACGACCCGAACAGTCCTATGCGTTGAATACCGTATTGCTTCAACGAACCGATGTTTTGGGCAAGAATTGATAATATTTGTTCCGCGTTCAACATGCCATACCTTTTAACCCTTTCAACCTTTTTGAACCTTTTAAACTGTTTGAACAAATTACAGGCACTCCCCGCGGTAGCACAGCTTGGGCTCCTTGACCGCCTTGACGTCATCCAGCCGACCGATGGGCGTATTGTTGGGGGCGCTTTTGACGATTTCCGGCGTCTTCTCGATCTCTTCGGCTATCTTCTTCATGGTGGCGATGAAGGCATCCAGCGTCTCTTTGCTCTCGGTCTCGGTGGGCTCGATCATGATGGCCTCGGGCACGATCAGCGGAAAATATATGGTCGGAGCGTGATAGCCGTAATCCAGCAGCCGCTTGGCGATATCCAGGGTCTTGACGCCCTGATCGCGAAATTTCACACCGGAGAAGACGCACTCGTGCTTGCAATGGGCCTTGTAGGGCAGGTCGTAGATGCCCTCCAGCGACCGCATGATATAATTGGCGTTGATGATGGCGTTCTCGGAAGCGGCCCGGACGCCGTCCGGGCCCAGCATCCGCAGATAGGTGTAGGCCTTGACCATCACCAAAAAATTGCCGAAGAAGGAGTGGACCTTGCCGATGCTTTCGGGGCGGTTGTGGTCCAGATAATATTCGACATCCTTGAGCCACTTCTCGCTCTCCTGGGGATCCTGCCGGCCTTTTATGACCGGAGTGGGCAGGAACGGCTCCAGCATCTTTTTGACCGCCACCCCGCCGCCGCCCGGGCCGCCGCCGCCGTGGGGCGTGGCGAAGGTCTTGTGCAGGTTGAAGTGCATGGCGTCTATCCCCATGTCGCCGGGCCGGACGATGCCCATCAGGGCGTTGAGGTTGGCCCCGTCCATGAACACCAGCCCGCCCACATCGTGGACCATCTTGGTGAGGGTACAGATGTCCTTCTCGAAAATTCCCAGGGTGTTGGGGTTGGTCAGCATCAGGGCCGCCACCTCGCCGTCCAGGTGGGCCTTCAGGTCCTCGGGGTCCAGCAGTCCCTGGGCGTTGGATTTTATCTGAACCGACCGGTAGCCGCAGAGGGTGGCCGAGGCCGGGTTGGTGCCGTGGGCCGAATCGGGGATCAGTATTTTGCTGCGGGGATTTCCATTCTTGACATGGTAGGCCCGGATCATCATCAGGGCGGTCAGCTCGCCGTGGGCCCCGGCCACCGGCTGCAGGGAGATGGCCTCCAACCCGGCGATCCGGCACAATTGATCGCCCAGTTCGTTCATCAGCCGCAGGGCGCCCTGCATGTCCGCCTCATCCTGCAGGGGATGCAGCCCGGTGAAGCCCGGCAGGCGGGACATGTCCTCGTTGATCTTGGGATTATATTTCATGGTGCAGGAGCCTAAAGGGTAAAAACCCTTGTCCACATGATGATTCAGGGTGGACAGCCTGACGAAATGGCGCATCACGTCTATCTCCGAGACCTGGGGCAGGCCGGAGAGGTCGGACCGGATGTATTTCTCGGGGATCAGCTGGTTGACGGCCTTAACTGGCACATCGCAGGCCGGCAGGGGATGTCCCTTGCGGCCAGCGGATGACAGCTCGAAAATGCTCTTCTCTATCATGGAAATCCTTAAACAATGTGTTGTAGCATAACAGCATAGGATATCATTAAAGGGTGGATGATGTCAAGACAAAATTAAAATTGGCCGGAAATGGGTAATTATATCTTCAAAGCGGGGCGCGACGGTGAAGGACGGCAACTGGGATCGTGCCGCAGAAGTTTCAATCCACGCGCCCACGCGGGGCGCGACCAAAACCGCCCATACGGTTTCCTACCGCCGCTTCTTCCTCCTGGCCTTCCGGGCCGCCTTGGCCTTGTTCCTGGCCTTCTGCTTGGCCTTCCGCTCCCCGGCGGCGGCCAGCTTTTCCGAGAACATGGCGTTCTCGATCTCGATCCTTACCGCCTCCCGCATCCGCTCCCGCTCCGGGATGGGCGGGATCAGCCCCATCTCCACCTTCACATCCTCGATGTCGCCCAGTATATTTTCATCCATGCATTCCTCATCATAGGCCCGCTCGATCAGCGGCATGGCTTCCACCGCCTTCAAGTCGCAAAGGTACGAGACGATGAAAGCGTTCAGCTTCGGGTCCTGTTTCTTATAGCCTTCCAGCTTCCGGTTGAGCAGCTTGATGCAGCGCCCCCGGCTGTCCGGATGCCGTTTGGCGATCTCCTCGGCGGCGTTGACCGCAGCGATATGCCCGAACAGGCTATGCTTCCGGTCAAGGTATTGCTCTACGTACGGAAACGTCTCCGGGCCGATCATTCCCAGCACCGCGGGTATCTCCTCCATGGCCCAGTCATCGTCGTTCTCGTCCGCCTCGTCCAACAGTTCCAACAGCGGCGCCGCGGCGGAGACGGCGCGCAGCTGCCCCAATGCCCGCCAGGCGTGCACCGGCGCCCAGACCTCGGGGTCGTCCTCGAAAGACTCGAAGTTCATCTCGCGGTCGGCGGCCAGGCGCGTCAGCTCCGGGGCATGGGCTTCGGAAAGTCCCATCGTTTTGTAGTCGAGCCAGTCCTTTTTCCCAGGCTCGCCCAGCTTCAACAGGCCGGCCACCGGCGGTTTATAGGCGCCGACCCCGCCTTTTCCCAGGTTAGTTTCAGGGCACCGGAATATTTTGAAACGCAAAGGCCCCGACAATGCTTTGCGGAACATCGGCTACGACCTCCCCGGCCCGGCCATCCCCAGCGCCTTGCCTATCCTCCGGCGGATTATCTCCACCCGCTCCACCTGGCCCTTGGCGGCGAACCTTTCGTAGAAGTCCTCGCGGCGGAACTCGCGCTCCATCTCGGAGATCGGCTTCAGCTTTTCGGCCAGCAAGGCCCCCATTTCCCCCTGATGTTCCCGCAACTCCCCGCCCCAGGCCGCGGCCGCGTCGCCGGCCAGCCTGATCAGGGCCTTGAGGGTAACGTCCCGGGTAGCCATGTATTTTTTATTGTCCCCCCAGGATTGTCCGAAATTATCCCTGGCAGCCTTGAAAAAATCCCTCACGAAACCGTAGCCCCCCGAACGGCTCCATCCCCGTCCGTCTTTAAAAAACGGCTCCGCCTCCCGGCGCTGTATCAAACGGTGTATCTCGCCGAAGATCTGCGCCTGGTTGATCCACATATCCTGCTGAGAACGTCCGCCCAGCATATTGATATGGTACCTCAGCGGGGAATCCCCCTCGGCGTAGAGATCCCGCACCAGGGTCGCAGCGTACTTCTTCTCTTGATCGGCGCCCCAGCTTATTTTTTCAAAGAGGTCTATGATGTGCGATTTATTGATCCGGGTGTGGGTGGAGTTGATGATGACGAACATCTCGGTGGCGAACTCGGCCGCCTTGCCGTCGAAGATGACGCAGGGCACTTCGATCTTTGGGTCGGCATCCTTCTCCGTAAGATGGAAATGCAGGCCGGCCAGGCGGTGCTGGCCGTCTATGATCAGGAATTTATCGCCCGGCTCCTCCAGATCCCCGGTCCGCTCGTGTCCGGCCAAAGGCCTGAAGGCCAGCTCCTCGGGGGTAAAAAGCAGCACCGCTCCCGGTATTATAGGCTGGTCGGTCTCGTTGCGATAGAAATCGCGTATCTGCCGGACCTTGCGGCGGTTCAACTGGCGCTGAAAGGCCCCGGAACTTTTCTCTATGTTCATGATGAACTGCTCCACCTCGTCGGCTTGTCTGGGCGGCTCCCCACCCACGCTCTCGCCCCGCTCCCCGTAGAACCGGGACATGAAGCGCACCTTGTTCAAAAGATCTCCGGCCGGGTAGCTGACGAAGTAAAACTCTGCGTCCTTCTGGCGCATTCGCAGGGCTAACATGGCATACCTCCATAAAGGTTATTTCTTTTTATTGCAGTTATTACAAGACAGGAACCGCGGAGCGCCTGCCGTTGGCCGAGTGGCCGGTGGTGGCGATACGCTTCGGCAGAGTTTACGCCGGGTCCGCCGCGGCGGGGCGACAAAAACAATTAATGGCCCAACCCCAGCCTTCCCAATGGGGTAGATTTTAAGGAGTCGGGCCATTAAGTAAAACTATCCGTTAATTTTTAGTCTGACGGTGGTACTGGTGGCTGGTAAATATTCTGTGTGCCGGGATCTACTGCCTTAATAGTCGCCTCGGCCTCCGCCAGGGAATCGTATGTCCCAAAAGCGCCGGCAATAGCAAACTCGTCAATGGATTTTTCCGAAGTATAATACCAGATATTATTCTCTTTAAGACTTTTGGAATTCTGGTATGCCTGCTCCGTTGTCGGATGGACTATATACTTTTTCACGTTCCCGGCTAACTTTATGCCAATATAGATCATGCTGATTCACCTCCTTTCGCATAAGAATCAATTGCTTGAATTATCCTTATCGCTTCTTGCTTGATTCCCTCGACGTTAATTTCAAGATTTACAACTTTTGTCAAATAAGCTAATGCTTCATTATTCTCTTTCAGTTTATAGCAAGTATCACCTAAATTCAACAAGGAAACGGCTTTCATATATTTTACATCTTGCATAAAAGAAATATCATAACACTGTGTAAATAACTCCTTGGCCTTTTCATATTTACCATTTTCATAGTAAGCAATACCCAAGTCACACAATGTATAAATATTGCTGAGTTTTTCACCAATTTCCATTGATAACACATATGCTTTATTCAAAAAATCCATACCTTTTTCTTCTTTATCTGTCTTTAAATATATTCTTCCATATTGTTGGTAAATACGGGTTAATTTTATTTTGTTATTAGAAATTTCGTAATAATGATTTAGTTTATTTAAAATCTCTAATGCCTTCTCATATTTCTTTTCTATAAAATAGCTGTCCGCCATATATTCATATACAGAGTGTTTGCCGTTTTCATCATTAATCTCTTCATAAATAAAAAGCGCTTTGTTATATAATTCTTCCGTTTCATCATACTTCTCTTTATATTGTTTTATTTTGCCCAACTGTTTATAACATGACGCAATGCCTTGCTTACGATCAAATTCAATATATATATCCAAATATTCATTAAAATATTTTTCTGCATTTTCAAAATCACTTTTATTTAGATAAACATTGCCAATTTGAAAAATCGAGTCTGCTTTTTTATCCTCGTTTTTCATTAATTCATTTATATTCTTCATCCTATTAAAATCAAACAATGCTTTGCCGTACTTACCTATCAAACGATGCACCTCCCCCCGGCTCTCGTAAACATCGGAGACCTGGGCATGCGGGTTCTGGTAAAACTTTTCCCAGAATGTTTTTCTGGCGGTGTTCATTGTTGTTTCCTTAATTTTGCAGTCTATTATTGTGAGACAAATGATTCTGTTTCTGTGGTAAACCAACTCAACCCTTCAATTCCCTTCTCTTTGCTTCGACAGGCTCAGCACAAGTCCAAGAGAAGGGCTGGGATGAGTTCGGAAATAAGACACCCCTCTTATTCTCCCCTTTTTAGGGGAGATGCGGGCCGGGCAAGAAGATTGAAAGAAAATCTCTGCGTTCTCTGCGATTAATCTCCGGTAAAGTATAAAAAGCTTGGTGTCTTGGTGGCTAAAACCCTGGATTCCTGTTCCCCGCCTTCGCGAGGACAAGCTTCGCAGGAATGACCAGCCGTCGTCCATCGACTTGCACATCACAAAAGCAAACGGACTATGGCTGGCAAGCAATAAAAAGTATATTATAAATCTCAGTGCCTCTGAGTCTCTGTGGCTAAAGCTCCCCTAAAATCCATCATCCGATCATTATCGTCCATTATGCTCCCAGGTAGCTGGCCTTCACGCTTTCATTGACCAGCAGGGCTTTGCCGGTATCCTCCAGCACTATATTCCCGGTCTCCAGGATATACCCCCGGTCGGCGATCTCCAAAGAACGCTGGGCGTTCTGCTCCACCAAAAGAATTGTGGCGCCGCTTTGCCGGATGTTTTGGATCACCTGGAATATCCGATCCACGATGATGGGAGCCAGGCCCAGCGAGGGCTCGTCCAGCAGCAGCATCTTGGGCCGGGCCATCAGCCCCCGGGCGATGGCCAGCATCTGCTGTTCCCCGCCGGACAGCGTCCCGCCCTTCTGGTTTCTTCGTTCCTTGAGCTTGGGGAAAATATCCAGAACCTTTGCCAGCGACTCCTGTTTATGCTTTTTATCGGATATCAGGTAGGCCCCCAGATCCAGGTTCTCCCGCACCGTCAGCCCGGGAAAGATTCTCCTGCCCTCCGGCACCTGCACCAGGCCCATACCGACGATATCGTCGGCCGGCCGGCCGGTGATATCCTGCCCGGAGAATTCTATTTTCCCGCCCCGGACCGGCAGTATCCCGGAGACGGCCGAGATGGCGGTGCTCTTGCCGGCCCCGTTGGCGCCCAGCACCGCCACTATCTCCCCGGGATTCACCTGAAAAGTGATCCCGTGCAGCACCTCCAGACTGCCGTATGATACTTTAAGGTTGGTTACTTTTAACATATTTCTTTATTGCCACAGGGTACACTGAGTATATAACGGCTTTACTGTTAACTGTAAACTGTCCACTGTATACTTTATGGATTGCTTCGCTTGCCCAGTATATGTGCCGCAATGACTTGCTTCCTGCTATTTGCCGATGCTCCCCTTCCACTTCTGATCGAACTGCTCGACCGTCATGTTGAATGACCCCTTAAAAACCACTTTAAAATCCCCTCCCTGCCCCATCTTGTCCACAAACAGCCGGACCATATCCCATCCGTTATCCTCGATCAGGAAACTGACCGCCGACAGGCTGGCCCGGTAGGCATACTGGGCATCCTCCCGCTTCAGGGTCATGAACGAGCCGGACAGTTGGGATAGCGGAAGGTAGACGTGATTGACGGCCCGCTGTCCCTCCTGATACTGGGCCAGACCCTCGTTGAACCATCCCGGAAATTTCCGGCCCCCGATCTCGAACAGCAGGGCATGGACGAACTCGTGGGTCAACACCCTCTCCAGGATTTCCTGGTCCTCGCGGTAATTGGCGACCGGCACCCTGATCTTTCCGTCGAAGGCCGCCCCGGCCCAGGAGGCCAGGCTGGTGATGTCGGAGAACTGCCGGTTATTGTAGAGTATCACGCTGATGTTCCTTTGGGCCTGCCAGCCGAACAACGCTCCCTGCTTGTCGCGGATGCCCTCCAGCAGGAAAAGTATCTTATCGGCCATCTCCCGGTTCTCCCCGCCCTCGAACCTGATGTCGAAATACCCGGTCCGGCTGGACTCCAGGCCGTCCTCTTGGCGGCAGCGGTGGTCCAGGTCGCCCAACAGGCCGCTTATCGCCGAATCCCTGGGGTTCAGATCATAGGCCCGGCCGATGCAGGAAAGACAGGAGTCGTTCAGGCCGAGACCATACCAGGCTTCCGCCCGGGCATACAACAGGGCCGGCTCTTCCGGCAGCAGGCTCAGGCCCCGGCCTGAGAGTTCCAGCGCCTCCTGATATTTTCCCTGATGAATCTGGCTGACGCCGAAATTGAAATAGACCGCCTTCAGATTCTCGCCTATCAGCGAATCTCCCGGGGCCAGCTCCCGGGCTTTTTCCAGGAGCTTTAAAGCCTTGGGGTATTCGCCCCGCTTCGACAGCATCACGCCCCGGTTCGAAAGCTCTATGGCTTCCTCCAGCCTGGCTCTACGTCCTCTCAGCATATTAAGGTGGCCGTTGCCTTTGATGATGAAGACCACCTCAACGGCGATCAGGGATAGAATGACGACCAGAACTATGTTTTTTAATTTTATTCCCATAAGGCCTTCAATGCTGGGTTCCCAGATAGGCCGCTATCACCTGGGCATCGTTTCTTATCCTGTCCGGCGGGCCGTGGGCGATCCTCTCCCCGCCGTCCAGCACGGCCAACTGGTCGCAGATGCCCATCACCACCTTCATGTGATGCTCTATCAGCAGCACGGTGACGCCTGAATCGCGGATATTCCTGATCAGCTGCATCAGGCCGGACACCTCGCTGGGATTCATGCCGGCGGCCGGCTCGTCCAGACAGATCAGCTGGGGGTCGGTGGCCAATGCCCGGGCGATCTCCAGCCTTCTCTGATGTCCGTAAGGGAGATTCTTGGCCAGCAGGTCCTCCGACCCTTTGAGCTTCACGAATTCCAGAAGCTGCTGTGATTTATTATGTATCTCCCGCTCCTCGTTTGAGGTCTTTTTATCCCGGACCAGCGCTCCCCATAATCCGGCGGCGGTCCGGCTGTGCCGGCCCACCATCACATTCTCCAGCGCGGTCATCTCCTGGAACAGCCGGATATTCTGAAAGGTCCGGGCGATGCCCCTCTGGGCCGCCTTAACCTCCGACAGCCCGGTGATGTTTTTCCCGTCGAGGACGAAGCTCCCGGCGGTGGGCCGGTAGACCCCGGTCAGGCAGTTGAACAGGGTGGTCTTGCCGGCCCCGTTGGGCCCGATCAGTCCGAATATCTGGCCCCGGTCTATCTCGAAGGAGACATCCTGCAGGGCCATCAGGCCTCCGAACTGCTTGGTGATATTTTGAGCCGTTAAAATCATGGCTGGTTAGAAATTATAGACAAAGCCTATGAAAGGCACTCCGGGCATGATCATGTCCTCACCCAGCACGTTGGCCAGGGCGATGTCCACCGCCAGACCCTCTCCGAAGAAACGGAAGCCCCCCGAAACCAGAGGCTGGTCCAATCCGGGGAAGAGCCAGTTCTCGGTGACAAAGGATACCCGGCGCGACATGCGATACTCGCCGCCTACCATCACCATTGGCCTATCGGCCATTTCGTCGCCCACAAAACCGTATCCCAGCCCGGCGGTAAAACTGCGGTCGCGGCCGCCGTAGGTGCCGGCCCCGTAAAGGACGCCCACCGTCGAAACGTCCTGGTCGAAATCGGGGATCTTGATTATCAGCGCTCCGCCGGCCAGATGGAACATTGGGTTAACCGCCATTCCGACCTTGGGCATGAAGTATAAAATCTGATTGTCCATGCCGGCTCCCGGAAAAAGGGACATCCCCCCGCCCAGGGTGATGAAGTCGGTAACTCCCACCACCACCTGGGGAAAAAAGACATAAGTGTCGGAAAAATATCCCTCTCCGCCTTTCAGCATGTGAGCGGTGGGGCCGAAGAACAGCCGGGTGGCGTTGGGGTTGGGGAACCAGTATTCACCGCCCTTGATGGATTCCGCCGGGACCTCTTTTACCTCGGTGATCTTATCGATGGGGATGGAGATCGTCATCACAGTCGTCTGTAGTTGTATGTTGAGCGAATCAATCAGGGTGATCCGGCCCACATTACTGGAGCCGTCAATGGTCTTTACCATTTGGACGATGGTGGAATCCGCCACCCGCAGCTGGCCCTTGAGCGGCTGCTGGGCCAGGCCCGGTTTGACCCAAGCGCAGAGCCCGGCCAAAAGTGTGATAGCCCATGCGATTCTCGCGGTTTTCATATTTTTTCCCTCCCTAATTGTTGAATATCTGGCGTCTTTCCCCTGCAGTTACTGGCTTTCGCTGACCCGTTTTAAGGCCGCCCAGTCGATAGCTTCCGATACTGACCCGCAGCAGCCGCAGGGTGGGAAAACCTATGGCGGCAGTCATCCGGCGCACCTGGCGGTTCTTGCCTTCGGTCAAAGAGATCTCCAGCCAGCAGGTGGGGATATTTTTACGAAACCTGATGGGCGGATCGCGTTCCTCCATCACGGGCTGGGGTTCAAGTATCCTGGCCCGGCAGGGCAATGTCAAATGTCCCTTTATTGGCAGACCATTCCCCAATTTCAAAAGGTCTTTTTCCCCGGGGATATTCTCCACCTGAACCCAGTAGGTGCGGGAATGGCCCTGCCGGGGATTCAATAATTTAGCATTCAGCTCGGCCTCGTCGGACAGCAGCAACAGGCCCTCGGAGTCGGCGTCCAGCCGGCCCAGGGGATAGACGTTCTTGGGAAAGCCGAACTTCGCCAGGGTCACATGCCGGGGATCGTCCGAGGTGAACTGCGACAGCACCCCGTATGGTTTATTGAAGGCGATCAGCATGTCCTCCCCCTGACCGGCCGGAGGCGGTCATCCCTGCTCATCATTTGAACCTTACCACTCCGAAGTTCTTGGCCTGGTACGACCAGTCATACATCCACAGGGCCGATTGGTTGTTGCGTTGCTGCTTGCGGCGGATGTTCATCCTCAATTCGCTGCCCTTGTCCAGGGCCGGCAGGCCGATATCTTTCAAAGGCGCCTTCAGCTCCAGCACCCATTCCTTTTCCCCGGCCAGGGACTTGGCCAAAAAGCCGCCGTTCCATTTCTGGTCCAGGTCGTCGCGGGTGTTGTCTATCAGCTGGTCCCAGATGGTGGATGCCGGATTGACGTACATCTGGTAGACCGTGTCCTTATTGGCGGCGAACAGGAATCCGATGCAGTCGTCGTTGTACACCTGGCCGTCCCGGACGGTCTGGGCGGTCTTCAGCTGGGCCATCAGGGTGTCCCGGCAGACCGCGGCGATATAAAGGTTCTCACCGTCATGCATGAAATATACCTGGGTGGGGTCGGCGGCGGCGGGGTTGCCGTCCCAGCCGCAGAAGTCGGCCACCTTGCCGGCCCCCAGCCATTCGTTCTTTTCGAACCGGCCGTCGATGGCCGGGGCCTTTTTGGCCCGGGGGCACTCCAGGACCCGGCTCACATTGGGATTCATCTCCAGGTTATAAAATTTATCGCGCCCGAAGGGATAGGACATTTTCATCACCGGCAGGGGGTACAGGGCTCCGGCGCCTTTGAACTTGAAGACCGCCTTCAGGCTGTCGCCGGGGGCTATCTCCACCGGGATTCTATCCCGGCCGGATTTCCAGTTCTTGGCGGTCTCCCATAATATCTCGGTTTTCAGGGGCTGGTCGGTAAGGTTCATGATTCTTACCACGGCGTCCAGGGATGATAATTTCCGGCCCTCGACCAGTTCCGGCCCATCAACGAACACCGCCTTGCCGGGTATCTGATGGGCGAAGGTTTCCTCCTTCAGGCTGACGAAATCGGGATCAAAGCTGTTGCCGGCCCGCACCAAGGCCGGGCTGAATTTTCCGTCCTTTACGGTGACCCACAGATACTGGTAAAAGCCGGCCAGGCTGACATTCTCGGTGGGCCCGATATCCGCCCCGGAGCTGCCCATCACCACATAGCGGACGCCATCGTAAACCTCCGAAGCATAGTTGTGCCAGTGTCCGGCAAACACCGCCGTCACTTTATGTTTCTTGAACAGATCATGGAGCTTGTCCGGCTGGCCGGCTCCCACCCCCGCCGCCCAGAACGGCTTGTGCATGAAAACGTAGATGCCGGATTTTTTCCCGATGCTTTTCAGGTCCTTCTCCAGCCATTTGATCTGGGCGGGGTCCATCTTGTCAAGGGTCTCCACCAGGGAGTTGTCCATCACGATGAAGTGGCTGTTCTGGTGATCGAAGGAATAATAGGGATTGCGCCCGGTCTTCTTGATGAAGATGCTGCGCACCTCCGGCGTGGTGATGTCATGGTTGCCGGGGGTCAGGTACACCGGGCAGGAGAGCACTTTTAGCATCGGCAGAGTGGCATCCCAGTCCTTGACCGTTCCGGCCGAGTCCTTGTAGCCCTCGATGAGATCGCCCACCGTCACCACCAGGTCCGGGCGCATCCTCTCGATGTCCTTCAGCACCATCTCGAAGGCCTTTTGATTGGCTCCGCCGGTGCGGTCGGCCAACACCACAAAACGGAAGTTATCCCCGGGCCCGACCGGCTTGGCCGACCAGCCGCTTTGGATCAGAGCCGCCGCCAGAAGCGCCAGGACCATAACGATTCTTTTCATATGACCTCCGATGTTTTTGATTGCTGGTTGATTTTGTGAAAGGTGATATCAACCCTCTCCTGATTTATCGGGGGAAGGGTGGGGTCCTCCAGCTCCAGCCTCCTTCTTTTGCTGGGCAGCAGGCCCTGGGGGCGGAAGATCATCATGGCCACCATGGCCGCGCCGAACACCAGCATCCGGTAGTTCTGGAACTGCCTAAAAATCTCGGGCAGCACCACCAGGGCCGCCGCCCCCAGGATCACCCCGGGGATGGAGGCCATCCCTCCCAGCACCACCATGCACAACACCATGATGGACTCCCAGAAGGTGAAGCTCTCGGGGCTGACGAAGCTCATCTTGGCGGCGAACACCACCCCCATCATCCCGGCCGTCATGGCGCTCAGCGAAAAGGCCAGCAGCTTCAGTTTGACGGTATTGACCCCGCAGGCCCGGGCCGCGGTCTCGTCCTCCCGCATGGCGACCAGGGCCCGCCCCAGCCGGGAATTGTTCAGCCGGTCGATGACAAAGGAGACCAAGATGATCATGGCCAGCACGATGAAATACAGGTGGACCGGGGATCCCAGTTTGAGGCCAAAAAGCGAAGGTTTGGGTATATGCATGATCCCGTTGGGGCCGCCGGTGAGGCCGTCCCAGTTGTTGAGCACGATCCGGGCGATCTCCCCGAAGCCCAAAGTGACGATGGCCAGGTAGTCGCCCCGCAAGCGAAGGGTGGGAACGCCCAGAACCAGCCCGAGCAGCAGGGCCAGCACGGCCGCCGCCGGCAGTGCAGCGAAGAACGAAACATTATATTGGGTGGATAATATGGCGTAGGCGTAGGCCCCGGCGGCGTAGAAGGCGATGTAGCCCAGCACCAGCAGGCCGGCCAGGCCCACGATGATGTTCAGGCCCAGTGCCAGCACGATGTAGATCCCGGCGGTGATGGTGATATCCAGATAATATTTGTTGATAACCAGCGGCAGCATCATGGCCGCCAGCAGAGCTGCTCCCAGCCATATCTTGCGGGGAACACGCCCTGCCAGTTCCCTGCCCGGCATTTTAAGAAAAATATCTTTGAATAAGCCGATCTTTCTGCCGAAGAAACGAAATAACAAGAATAGCAGTAACAAGCCAAATGCTGTAAGCCCTGCCGCGCGCAGACCCATGAACGGCCAGCATAATAGCCCGATCCATAAGGGCCAGAGGAGTATTTTAAGTGTGCTTTTCATTTTACCGCGAAGGTAATAAATAATAGGTATAATCTATTTTGTCCCTTCCCGCATGGGAAGCGCTTTGCCTTATAGTCATTGCGAAAAGGCAATCTTGCCTTGCAAATGAAGCAATCCATACCGGGCTTTTTGTCATTCCCGCAAAAGCGGGAATCCAGGATTAAAATTCATTGAACCACTCAGCATCAACCTCTACATCTTCTATTTGTTTAGTTTTAATGCCAAGTTTTAATTCTTTTAATTTATCACAAAACAATTCTCCATCTATTAAATCTATTGGTGGAGCACCATCTCTTGTGGCTTCCTTTATGGCCTCGCGGGTAAAAGTGCCTGTGGTTATAAAAAGACCCTTATCTGCTCTGCCCTGCATTGCACCACGGAAATCTCTTATTTGGCTGGGTGTTACCGTACCTTTGTATCTTTTACATTGAAAAATAACATGGAAGCTTAACAAACCGCTAATTCGCACAATACCTTTTCCGTCAATTCCTCCATCACCCGTTTTGCCAGTTACCTCAACCTGGATAAAACCACTTTCCCGTAATATTCGTTGTGTTAGTTTTTCAAAAGCGTTAGGTGTTAGCGTGAATAAAACATTAAGTAGTTTTTGTTTCCAATTATCAATTAATTCAATTTGCTCCGGTTCTTCTAAGGCTTTAACAGCGTCTTCTTTTGTTATGTTTAACTGACCGTCTTTGTTTTTTACGGATTTAACTATCTCTTCAGAATTAATACTATCGGGTGTTATGTCAGCTTTTGCTAAGGACCAAACACCCCTTTCGGAATTATTAAGTATACCGTACTTTTTCAAATATGTTCTTGTCCAAGCAAGTCGATATTCCACCTCTGTTTGTGCTCCATCTTCGCTATGGGGTATTTGCAAAATATCTTCACTTATGTTTTCAATTTCAAAAACCTTTCCGTTTATTTCTTCAATAGAACCTGAGCCACCTAATGCAATCAAGGCCTCGACCACTGGTTTCATCAGTATGTCATATGTTGGTAAACCCGCCGGTTGACGTTTGCGTGACATATACGCTCCCTTCAATAATTTGGTATATAAGCAATACAGACCAAGCAATATTTCATTTTCTCGCAATAACTATTTTTTTGGATTCCCATCTTCATGAGAATGACAAGTTAGCCGCGCTCATTTTGAATTTATTTTTGTGTGTTTCGTGAGAAATCTCTCACTCCACCGTCACCGAATCGCTCAGCATGCTGCTGTCAGGCTGATGTATAAAAATTTCATAGACACCGGGATTTAATGACGACACTTTGTACTCTACATCATTATCTTGAAGAGTAGCAAGTACATCAAAAGCACCTTCATTGGCCACATACTTGCCCCATACTGTAAGATTGACACTGCTTAGTGTTTTTTGGGCTTCAAAATGATCGAACGAATAATTACTATTGCATCCGATGGTGCCGTAAAACTTGATTCTCAGAGTATCGCTATGTGCTATGGTATCAGGCACGGAGATACTGTCCACTTTCACTACGAAATAGCTGACCTCCGGCTCGGTGATTTCGGTGGTTTTTGTGCAGGACACAAGGATAGTAATAACTGATAAAACGGCAAACCAAATGGTTGAATATTTTTTCAACATATTAAACCCATTCAACATTTTAAACGTTTAAACTCCGTCTTTCAGCTCCTATCCGTCTTGTTTCCCAGTATCCCCTGCGGCCTCAGTAATAATACCAGTATCAAAATGATGAAGGCATAAACATCCTTGTACTGGGCCGAAAGGTAGCCGGCCCCGAAGCTCTCGGCCATGCCCAGCAGCAGCCCGCCCAGCATGGCCCCGGGCACCGAGCCGATGCCCCCCACCACCGCGGCGATGAAGGCCTTTAAGCCCGCCACGTAGCCGATATAAAAATTGACCAGACCGTAATACATGGCCACCAGCACCCCGGCCGCCGCCCCCAGGGCCGAGCCGATCACAAAGGTCAATCTGATCACCCCGTCCACGTTGACCCCGCACAGCCGGGCCATCCTGGGATCCTGGGACACCGCCCGCATGGCCCGCCCGGTCCTGGTATGGTTTATGAACAGGGCCAGGCCAAGCATCAGTGCCAATGCGGTGCCGATTATCAGAAATTGGATATGGGAGACCTGGCAGTTCAAAAAACTAAAACCGCCGGAGGTGAAGGAGGAGGAGAACAGCAGTTCCTTATGAAAGACCTTGTCCCGGGCTCCCTGGGTGAGCATCACGAAATTCTGCATGAAGATGGAAACCCCCAACGCGCTGATCAGGGGGGACAGTCGGGAGGCGCTGCGCAGCGGTTTGTAGGCGATCTTCTCGATGGTGGCCCCGTAGGCCGCGGCCACGATCATGGCGAACAAAAGGACCAGCACCGGGGCGGCCGCCCAGGAATTGAGGCCCCACTGGCTTAAAAAACCCAAAGCGATGATGGCCAGATAGGCCCCCAGCATGTAGATCTCGCCGTGGGCGAAGTTGATGAACTCCAGGATGCCGTAGACCATGGTGTAGCCCAGGGCTATCAGGGCGTAGATGGAGCCCACCGTCAGGCCGTTTATCAATTGCTGCAAAAACATCAGTGGAGGATAGAATAGTAAAATATCATTTTTTTATATTACTACAAATTGAGGGTTTCTGCAACACAAAAATGAACACCTCCCCTCTCGTGCCCTTCTTGATCAAGGAGAGGATTAAGGGGTGGCCTGTCTCTACCAAAGGCAGAATTGTCACCCTGAGGGCACTATAGACTCTGGCAAACCGAACGGGTGACAATTCCATCATAAGCACACTTCAGCCCGTGACGCATCATGGCCTCTCAGTGTGACATTTTCTTTAGTAAGACTAAAAAGGGCTGCCGGAGTCCGGCAGCCCTTTGGTATGGTTATTTTGACAGTCTCTTCAGCTCGCTCAACCAGCCCTTGACCACCTCGAAGCTCCCCTGCCAGAATTCCGGCGAGGACATGTCCATCCCCACCTCCTTGATGATCCGGTCCGGGCTCTGGGAGCCGCCGTAGGCCAGGATCTTCTCGATCTTGGGCACGAAGGGCCTTCCCTCGTCCTTGTAGCGGGCGAACAGGGCCAGGGCTAAAAGCTCCCCGAAGTTGTAGGCGTAGCAGTAGAACGGGGTCTGGAAGATGTGGGGTATGTAGGCCCACTCGCTGCGGAATTCCTCGGCCACCTCCACCGCCGATCCCAGCTGGGAGCGCAGCTGTTTGATGTACAGGTCGCTCAGCTGGTCGGACTTGATTCCTTCGGTGATTCTTTTATGGGCCTGGTTCTCGAACATCACGAAATATGCCTGGCGGATGACGGTGGCGTAGGAATCGCCCAGCTTCTCCAGCAGCATGGCCCGGCGCTCCTTGTCGGACCTGGCCTGGCTCAGCAGTTTTTCGAACACCATCAGTTCGGAGATGGTGGAGGCCGTCTCGGCCAGCGGCAGGGTGGTGTGCGACGAGCTGAAGTAGTGCCCCTGGGCGTACAGGTCGTGAACCCCGTGTCCCAGCTCATGGGCCAGGGTGGACACCGAGGAATTGTTGCCGGTGTAGTTGAGCAGGATGTAGGGGGTGACGCCCGGCGCGATGTCGGAGCAGAATGCCCCGGTGTCCTTGCCCGGCCGGGGATGGCTGTCGATGTGGTTGGCCCTGAAGATGGACTCGGCCCGCTCGGCGAAGCCCGGCGCAAAATCGCGGAAGATGTCCAACACCAGCTTTTTGGCCTCCGGCAGCGGCATTTTAGCCTTGGGCGCCTCCAGCGGGGCGAACAGGTCGTAACGCCGCAGTTTCTTCATCTTCAGCAGTTTGGCCTTGTAGCGGAACAGGTCCTGATATATCCCCACGTTCTGTTGGCAGACCTCCAGCAGGGTGTTGATGGCGGCATCCGGCACCCGGTTGTAAAAATTGCGCACCGAGACGGGGTTGGGAAAATTCCTCAGTTTTGCGTCGTTATCCCAGTCCTTGGCCAGCGCCCGGTAGATGACGAACAGCTTGTCCTCGTTGTCATGGTAGGGTTTGAAGACGGCTTTATAGGCCGCCTCCCGCTCCGCCGCCCTGGCGCTGTAATAGTAATTGCGCACCTGGCCCTGGACCTTGAATATTTTGGCCTTCTGGCCCTGGGGCTGGAATTTATACTCGAAGCTGTCGGTGATCAGGTTGTACATATCCACCAAGGCCTGGGAACCGGTAACGCTCTTGCGGGTGATGAGCCTCTCCTCGCCCTGGCTTAAGGTGTGCTGGGCGGCCGCCCGGTTATAGTTGAATACGTACTCCAGATCCGGCAGTTCGGCAAACAGCCGGTTGGCGTTGAAGTCGTCCAGCTTCTCCAGGCCCTCCACCGCCAGCCCTTTAAGCCAGTGTTCCAGGGGAAGAATGGCATCGGACAGCTTGATGCCCAGGTCCTGGGAGCGCGATTTGTACAGCTTGGCGTCCTGCGACTTCAGGTCGGCGTTCTCCCACAGCTCGCCGTAAGAGGATAGCTTGGACAGCCGTGTTTTGAGATCCTCGCGGAATTCAATGACCTGCTTGAATTCGGCCAGCGACATCTGCGGCTTGAGCAGCTTTATCTGCTCCGTCATCCCGGTGATATCCTTTTCGATCCCGGCATAGGTTTCGTCGAATTTTCCCTTGGCCACGATGTCGTTGAGGTTCCATTTTAATTCCTGTCCTGCCATAAACTGTCCTTCCATATATTAGTGATGATAGATTTGAACGCCGAAAACTAATAACCAGCAACTATCAACTAATGCCTATCGCCTAATCTATCGGCACCGATTGGGCCTGCCATATCTGCTCGGCGTATTCTTTGATCGAGCGGTCGCTGGAGAATTTGCCCATGTGGGCCACGTTGATGATGGCCTTCTCTGTCCATTGGTCGGAATCCTGATAGGTCCGGCTGACCCGCTCCTGGCATTCCATATAGGAGGCGAAATCGGCCAGCAGCAGGTAGTAGTCGCCCTTGTTCAGCAGGCTGTCCGTTATGGGCTTGAACAATCCGGGATCTTCGGGGCAGAAGAAGCCGCCCTCCAGCTGGTCCAGCACCTCCTTCAGCTGGCCGTTGGAGTGATACTGGTTCTTGGGATCGTAGCCCTTGGCCCTAAGCTGGGATACCTCATCGGCCGTCAGCCCGAAGATGAAGATGTTCTCCTCGCCCACCTCCTCCATGATCTCGATATTGGCCCCGTCCAGGGTGCCGATGGTCAGGGCTCCGTTCAGGGCGAACTTCATGTTGCCGGTGCCGGAGGCCTCCATTCCGGCGGTGGAGATCTGCTGGGAGAGCTCGGCGGCCGGCATGATCAGCTCGGCCAGCGACACCCCGTAATTGGCCAGGAACACCACTTTCAGCTTATTGCCGATTTCCGGATCGCTGTTGACCTTGTCGGCCACGCAGTTGATCAGCTTGATCACCAGCTTGGCCATGAAATAGCCGGGGGCCGCCTTGCCTCCGAAGATGACGGTGCGCGGCACCACCGGGGCCTGGGGGTTCTTTTTGATCCGGTTGTACCGGGCGATTACCCCCAGCAGGTTCAGCAGCTGTCGCTTGTACTCGTGGAATCTTTTCACCTGGACGTCGAACAGGGAATTGACGTTGATCTCCTGCCCGTTGTGGGTCCGGATGTATTCCGCCAGGCGGATCTTGTTCTCCCGCTTGATCACCCGCCATTTCTCCCGGAACAGGGAATCTTCGGCCAGCGGCGCCAATCCTTTCAGCAGGGATAAATCCTTGATCCATTCCGGCCCGATTTTCTTGGTGATCAACTCGGACAGGCCCGGGTTGCATTTCTTCAGCCAGCGGCGGGGGGTGATGCCGTTGGTCTTGTTGTTGAACTTCCCGGGGAAGAATTCATTGAACTCCGGAAAGACCCTCTCTTTCAGGATACTGGTGTGCAGCTCGGCCACCCCGTTCACCGAGAAACATCCGGCGATGGCCAGGTGGGCCATCCGCACCTGGGGCTCGGAACCGGCGGAGATTATGGACATGGCTTGTTTCTTCTGCTGGTCGCCGGGGTATTTCTTCTCCACCGCCTCCATCAACCGGCGGTTGATCTCGCCGATGATCTGCCAGTGGCGGGGCAGCATCCGCTCGATCATGGATACCGGCCAGTGCTCCAGGGCCTCGGGCAGCACGGTGTGGTTGGTGTAGGCGAAGACCTTTCCGGTGATGTCCCAGGCCTCCTGCCACTCCAGGCCCTCCTGGTCCATCAGCAGCCGCATCAGCTCCGGGATGGCGATGGACGGGTGGGTGTCGTTAAGCTGGAAGACCGTCTTCTCGGGAAAAGCCTTCATGTCGGGCTGGGTCTTCTTGTAGCGCCGGATGGCGTCCTGCAAAGTGGCCGAGACGAAGAAATACTGCTGTTTCAACCTGAGCTCCTTGCCCTGGTAGACGTTGTCGCTGGGATAGAGCACCCGGGTGATGTTCTCCTTCTGGTTCTTGTCCTCCACCGCCGAGACGTAATCCCCGCTGTTGAAATAACTGAGGTCGAACTCCCGGGTGGCCTTGGCCGACCACAATCTGAGGGTGTTGACGGTGTCGTTGCCGTGGCCCGGCACCGGGGTGTCGTAGGCCATGGCCATCACCTCCTCTCCGTCCTGCCACCGGAAGCGGGGCCGTCCGTCCGGCCATTTGTCCACCTCCACCCGGCCGTAGAATTTGACCGGATATAGATGCTCGGGCCGGGGCAACTCCCAAGGGTTCTGGTATCTCAGCCAGTTGTCTGGCGTCTCCACCTGATAGCCGTTCTGTATCTTCTGCAGGAATATCCCGTATTCGTAGCGGATGCCGTAGCCGTAGGCCGGCAGGGCATGAAAGGCCATGGAGTCCAGGTAGCAGGCCGCCAGCCGGCCCAGGCCGCCGTTGCCCAGCCCGGCGTCCCATTCGACCTCCATCATCTCCTCCAGGTCGAATCCCAGCTCTTCCAGGGCCTTGCGGCAGGCGAAGTCCATCTCCAGGTTGATGATGCTGTTGCCCAGGCTGCGTCCCATCAGGAATTCCAGCGACAGGTAGTAGACCCGCTTGGCATCCACCTGGTAATAGCGCTGCTGGGTCCGCACCCAGCGCTCCACCAGCCGGTCCCGGATGGCCAGGGCCAGGCTCAGGTAGTAGTCGCGCTTGGTGGCCGAGTACTTATCCTTGGCCAGCGAAAAGGCGACGTGATCCAGAAAGGATTTTTTGAGCGATTCCTTGTCTGTCCCCTGGCGGGTAACCTCGTCGCCTATTTTTATTTTCTTTTCGGGCATATCAGTTTGATAATATTGAAAATTGATTTATATGGTTCACACAAAGATACCGGGACGGGTTTGAAACCCGCCCCTACAATTATTTTCACCTGTTCTAGTATGTTTCTATATGCCCTGGATTCCCGATCAGGTCGGGAATGACACGACGGCCAGGGCTGTGTAGGATCGGACCAAAATATTTCTAAAATTCTCAGTATCTCTGCGGTTCAAAGAACTGGGAACCCTTTTCGTTTTTTTCGTGTGTTTCGTGGGCAGGTTCCCCTGGATTCCTGCCTTCGCAGGAATGACACTACGGCTAGGGTTAGGTGGGATGGAACCCAAATTTTTCTAAAAACTCAGTGGCTCAGTGTCTCTGTGGCAAAAAACACACCCCGTCCTATTCCGCTTTACCGAACATGGCGTCCTCGATATTGTAGGTCCCCCTGCTGGGCGCATTCATGAACCCGTGCCAGGCGGCCTCGGCGTATTTCCCGCTCTCCAGCACGTAGTACAGCCACTGGTCCACGTAGCGGGGATCCTCCTGGACGAAGCCCGAGCCGATGTGCTCCAGCCATTGCTGGTTGAACTTCTCGTGGGCCCCCACCGGCGGGGCGATGATCACCGGCAGGCCCAGAGCGGTGTAGAAGGACATCTCCGAGGGCTTGGTCCACAGGATGTCGGTGGTCCTCAGTTCCTGGTTGATGATGGAGAAATAGGCCCGCTTGTCTAAGGCGTAGATCACCTTGACCCCCGAGTTGGTCTGGGGATCGATGCCCAGTTTTTTCAGCTCCTGGTTGAAATACGAGGCCACGTCCAGCCGGGTGCCGGCCACCAGGTTGACCCTGATCTTGCCGGCGCAGATCTTTTTCTGCAGGGCCTTGACGATGGTGATGCCGATCTCGGTCTGGGCCCCGGCCCCGCCCACCAGGTAGCACAGGGTCAGGGGATGGTTGCTCTTGGTCCTGGATTCGCCCAAAAATTTCTTCAGCGTCTCGTCATAGACGTTAATGAACTTTTTGTGGGGATCCAGATTGGGCAGCCGCTCGGCCAGGTCCTTTTTCAGAACCTTCTGGTCCCGGCCCCCGGTGTTCTCCCGGGGCAGGGGAAAGCCGGTCATGATGATCCGGTCCTCGGGCACCCCATACTGCCTTAAGCGGATGGCGGCGTGGCGCGACGGGGTCAGGTATTTGATCCTGGTCTGGGCCGGCTTGTCCGTCACCCACACCCGGTTGATATCGGTATCGGTTACTATGCAGTAGACGTCATCCAGCCCCAGGTAGTCGGCCGCCAGGGCCGGGATGAAATGGGTGGTGACCAGCGGCAGTTTTTCCTTTTTGATATAATCGATCAGGCTGCTGCACAGCCCCCAGCGCTTGATCAGGCCCTTCACCCGGAGCACGGTCAGATTGGGCCGGGCGTTCACCTTGAAAGGATAGAACGGCGCGATGGCCTGCAGGCTGTCGTAGGCCCCGAAGATGAACTTGCCGATCCCGGGAATGGCTTTCAGGCGGGAGACCGTCTCGTAGCCGATGCGGCTCCACTGCCAGATGCCCCGCTCCCGTTCCGAGATGATCTGGTCGTTGTTGGCGGTGATGATCCGCTCGTTGGCGATCTCGTTCAGGGGGTAGGCGGCCCGCTGGTGGCCGTAGCCCATGTCCACCGAGACCACCCAGGCCCGTTTGTTTTGATCCTTTGCCGGCATATTTTTCTTTAATAATTTTGGGGTTGTCTGTCATTCCTGCACTTCATTGCATTCAGCATAATCCGCCTAGGCGGACCAGCAGGAATCCAGTGATTTATTTAACTGCCGAGACGATCAGAGTTTTTTGTCATTCCTGTGCAGACAGGAATCCAGGGTTTTAACCACAAAGCGCACAAAGCATGCCCTGAGCCTTGCCGAAGGGAACACAAAGGGCACAGAGATTTTTAGCTTTAAATTACGGTCGTCATTCTGAGCCAAGCCCCTTGCTTGCCAAGTCGAAGAATCCGGTTTAACCACCAAGGCACTAAGATTTCTTATTTTTACAATGTTGCCGTCTACTGAATACTGTATACCAAATACTGCAGCCAGTCTTTAGGCTTTAAACTTGTTTTGCGCCACGCCCCACGCCAGTGTTAATGTTACAATAATTAGGCCCGGACTGCAATAACAAAGTGGAGCAATTTTTTCTGTGAATATCAATATAAAAAGCCCCGCCAAAGGCGGGGCTTTTTCGCTTAAACTGCCTTAATCCGAGATTACCTTACTATCAACAGCTTCTTGGTGGAACTGAAGTCTCCCGCCTGCAAGCGATAGAAGTAAATGCCGTTGGGCAGGGTATTGCCGCTCCAGCTTATCTGGTGATAGCCGGCCGGCTTGCTGCCGATGTCGAATCTCTTTATCACTTGACCAACCACGTTGTATACCGTCAGGCTGACCTTGGATTCCCTCGGCAGCTGGTACTTGAAAGTGGTCTGCCCCTTGGATGGGTTGGGATAGGCATTCTGCAGGGCGAAGGCCCCGGGAATGGCCGCTGTCGGCTGTCCGGCCACTCCGGTCAGCTCCAGGGCCTTGAAGCCATAAACGCTTGAGGCGGCGTTGTTCCAGCTGGAATCCCGGGCTATAACCCAGTAATCCACTGACACCGTGTCATAAGCCCCCAAAACCTGCGCCGGTATCACGGCCTCAAAGGTATCGGCCGACACAAAAGACATGTCCAGGGTATCCGCCGTTCCGCCGTTGATCTGATACAGTAACTTGACGTGCGATAACAGCTGGTTGTCGCTTACCACCGCCTTGATGGAGTAAGGACCGTAGGGGGCGGTGGCGTCGTCGCCCAGGGAGTCTACATATGAGATCACCGGAGGCTCGGCCTCTATATGCTGCAGGTCCCAGTCGGTCAGCTTGGCATAGATATCGAAACCCTTCATCCGGCGGTTGTCGTCCCAGCTGAACAGTATCCGCTGGTCGGTGCAGGCCACCCGCTTGCCGCCCCAGAAATACCGGTTGGACAAAGTTGTTCCGTTGACCACCACGTTGCCGCCGGCCGGAACGCCGTCCACGTATTTTTGGGCCATTATCTGGGCCACATTGCCGTTGGGGTCGTTCCGGTAATCCTCCCAGGATATTACCACATTGTGCCCGTCCGGCGACAGTGACACGCTGGGATAATAGTGATACGCCACCCCTTGGGCATCGTCGTTGACTATGAAATTGCCGCCTATAGTATCGCCATTGGCCTTGTATAACTGGGCATAGATGTCGGAGTACGACCCGTCGAAGCGGTAGTCTTCCCAGGTTATAATGAAACCGCTGTCCGACATGGCCACGCTGGGCGAGTATTGGTAATACCCGCCGTCATCCACCAAGAAGTTACCGCCTATGGTGTCGCCGTTGGATTTGAAAAGTTGGGCATAGATATCCCAGTTGCCATTGCGGTAGTCATACCAGGTGATCACAAAGCCGCTATCGTTTGATGCTACAATCGGAGTATATTGGTAATTGCCGCCGTCGTCCACCAGGAAGTTGCCGCCGATGGTGTCGCCGTTGGCCTTGTAAAGCTGGGCGTAAATATCGGCATTGCCGTTGCGGTAGTCGAACCAGGTGATCATAAAGCCGCTGTCGGTGGCCGCCACGTCGGGGCAATATCCGCTGCTGCTGCCGTTTCTGACCAGGAAGTTGCCGCCCGTTGGCGCCCCGGCCGAATCAAATATTTGGGCATAGACTACTCCATTCCAGCTCATGTCGTAGCCGTACCAAGCCACCACAAATCCGCCGCCCGGCAAAAAGGCCGCCCTGGGATCGTAGCCGTAGCGGCGAACCGCCGACAGGGTATCGTTGATGATGAAGTTGGCCCCCACCGGGTTGCCAGCCGCATCGTATAACTGGCCATACTGGTCCACCATGTTCCAGTTGCCGTCATCGTTCCGCAGATCATACCACACCGCCACTGACCGGCCGGACTGGTCCATGGCCACCGAGGCATCCCACTGCTCGGCCGTTCCGCTATCGTTGTTGGCCATGAAGTTAGCGCCCATGGTTGTGCCTGCCGCATCATAGCGCTGGCAGAAGATGTCGTAATTGCCGCTGGGATTGTAACGGTTGTCGTACCAAACCACTACGAACCCGTTGTCATTGGCGGCGATACTGGGGTCGTAGCAATAGATGGAGGTAGTGTCGTTCACAATGAAGTTGCTTCCCACTGCCAAGCCGGTTGCATCATAACGCTGGGCGTAGGCGTCCCAGTAGCTGCCGCTGCGGTAGTCGTACCAGGTGATCACGAAACCGCTGTCTGTAGACGCCACATTGGAGGCACCCCAGGTGTATTGATCGTAGCTTGTGGCATCATCGTTCACCAAAAAGTTGCCGCCCAGGGTGTCGCCTGCGGCGTCAAAGCTCTGGGCGTAAATATCCCCGTTGCCATTGCGGTAATCGTACCAGGCGACCATAAACCCGTTGCCGTTGGCCGCCACGCTGGGGCACCAAGGATTATTGCTCCCGCCGTCGTTCACCTTAAAGTTGCCGCCCAGGGTGTCGCCATTGGCTTTAAAGCGCTGGGCGTAGATGTCCCAACCGCTGCCGCTGCGGATATCATCCCAGGTGATCACAAACCCGCTGTCGCTGACGGCCACGCTGGGATAATACTGGTCGTAGCCCGACACATCGTCATTCACCAGGAAGTTGCCGCCCATAGCCGTTCCCGAAGCGTCGTAGCGCTGGGCATAGATGTCATAACTGCTCCAGCTGCGGTAGTCGTACCAGGCGATTACAAACCCGCTGTCGTTGGCCGCAATGCTGGGACTGTAGCAATAGCTGGCAACATCGTTTACCAGAAAATTTCCGCCCACGGCTGTGCCGGTCGAAGTATAACGCTGGGCATAAATATCTTCTTGGCCGTTGCGGTAATCATACCAGGTCACCACGAACCCATTCCCGCATGCGGCTATGGCCGGTTCATAAGCGTAATTGCCGGTGAAGTCATTGATCAGAAAATCATCCCCCACCGGATTGCCTAAATAATCAAAAAGATGGCCGAAGATCTGGTAGTCATAGCTGTTGCGCTCGTCGTACCACACCACCATCATCTCTCCGGTGGGCAGCAGGGCCGCCTTGGGGTCGTACTGGTAGCCGGCGGAGTAGCCGATGCCGGTGATGTCGTCATTCACCAGAAAGTCGTCCTTCACCAGGCCCTTGATGGCCGGCCGGGGCTGAGCCGGGCCGCCCTTGCGGGGTGCGGCCTTTACTTTTTTGGCAAAATCCGGGCGCTTGGGATCCAGGCCATCCGTCCGTCCGGGCATCCGGGGTCCATTCGGTTGCTGCTTGAGCTGGGCCGGCTGCTGTTTCTGGGCCTGGGGCCCTTTGTGCCGCAGGTGCGGCGGCAATGGCTTGCCGTCTGTTCCCAGCTCCGGCTTGGCCCAGGCCAGGCCGGCGGCCAGGGTCAGCGCCAGAACCAACATTACTTTCCTTGACATAGCGACTCCTTTTATTAGGTTAAGTTAATGGATTGTGCGTTTCCCGGATAATCAGGCTGTATTTTATCAAATCCCCGGCCTCTTTACAACTAAAATATGTTAGGCCCATTAACCGGACCGGAGCAAACAAAAAAGCCCCGCCTTTGGCGGGGCATACATACCTGCAGGGGAGGGTTTCAAACCCGCCCTACGGTATACACATTCGCAACCCCCCCCCCCTCCGCCAGACTGTGTCATAATCGGAGCGGGAAGTAGGATAAAAGGCAAGTTGGGGTTGAGATATCAGTAACTTGACTTATCGGCGGGAAAATGTTGCTGTAAA
>JAGVNJ010000073.1 GCA_020053305.1 Candidatus Edwardsiibacteriota bacterium
CTTCTGTACTGTGTTTGCGTGCATCTATTTGTTTCATGCACCAATTATATCACAAACCAGATCATTTTGATATATTTATTTGCCGGGTTAATAATATCAATAAAAGGATATATTTTCAATACCATTGACCAATCAAATAAATTATTAATTATTGACACTTTTAGTGATATAATGTTATCTTTATAAATCAGAGGATTCAAAGTATCAATCTATGGAAGGTTTGACGCAAATAAATCCCTTCGTTGTGGACCGGCGGTCGAAATACGCCGTCAGCTCCTTTCCCGTCCTTTCGGAGGATGCTTTCAAAGAAAAGATAAAACTTTTATTAAAAGACAAGAAATTCCGTCAGGCCGACCATAATATCGTGGCATACCGGATAGAAAGTGACGGCGGCAGAATCTTGGAATACAAGAACGACGGCTACAATTCTCCATCCAAAGAGACCGGGGCCGGGGTGATGATGTTGGAGATCATGCGACAGAGGAAAGCCGAGAATCTCTGCATTGTTGTCACCCGTTGGTACGGTGGGGTCCATCTGGGGGCCGACCGGTTCAAACATGTCAGGGATGCAACCATTAAAATATTGGAGGGTTGAAATGAAGAAATATATACTGGCTTTTTCTATTTTACTGGTTTCTTCTCTGGCCTCAGGGCAAATCCTGGAAATGCCTGTCTCGTTTGACACCAACGGAAAGATAATGGAATGGGGCGCTAAACTGGAAGCTCAAGCTAGGTTATTTCCGGAAACGGAGGGTTATCAAAATGCTGCCATTTGGAAATCTGATAGTCTGTATCTGCTGGAAATACTAACTGAACAGGGGCGGCTGCGAAAAACATTGACACTTTCCGGATTGGATTCAATGAGAATGCGGGTTGATGCCTTTTTTAGCCGGCAGGATAAAACCTTCAATCTTAACCAGGAGGGACGCGGGGCATATCTACTCTGGCAGATACCACTTTCACTGGGCTGGTATGGTCCGGCTGTGCTGGGCATAGTACAGCCGAAGGAAGCTACCACAGGTGTGGGCTTATACTTAGCCAGTGCTTCGGCTTCGTATTTCGTTCCCTTTATAATAACCAACAATAAGCAAGTTACTTCAGGCCAGGAACATCTTTCCATCGCGTGCGGTTTCCGCGGGATAACAGTCGGCGGTGCCATATCAAATATATTTGATATGCAAGACTCCAAAGCATATTTTGCTACTATGCTTGCCACCAGTATTTCCGGCCAGGTTGCAGGTTATCATTATGGCAGGTACTTTACCAAACCCCAGGCCCGGATGATCAGTAATTACGCAACGCTGGGAATGGTTGAAGTACCCCTGGCGTCAGTATTGTTTAAAACTGACTATGGGACAGAAAAATCATTTTTAAGGGCTCAATCGATATACCTATTAACGGGTCTGGCGGGTGGTGGATACCTAGGATACAAACTGGCGAATAATAAATATCGCTCCGAAGGTCAACCATCGATAATAGCTACGGCTGGCTGGACAGGATTGTTAGCTGGCACCGGAGCTTATTTTTTCCTGCGGGGGCCTTATGATGGATCTTCTTTTGAATTTAGTTCTGGCGAGGCTAAAATCGCAACTTTAATGGCACTGTGTACCAGTGTCTCTGGACTTTGTCTGGCGCACAAATATACACGGGGTTACACTTTTACTCGGGGCGACGGATACATTGTCATGGGCAGTACCGCTGGCGGCGCTTTGCTGGGTTGCGGTTTGGGCTTTTTGATGCACCCAACCGGTGAAAGCGAAAGTAATGAGGTTTTTCAAAGTGTTTCGGGACTCTCTTCCTTGGGCATGATGGCGGGGTACGCATTAGGTATATATTCCGTTCGCAAACAGAATAATAAAAGATTAGGAAATTTGGAGATAAATTTCGACGGAGTACCTCTGGGCCTGGCAATGGTGGCATGTAAAGCAAAAACACAAATCCCCTGGATAACGGCAAAATTTTAAAATGTCAAAAATAAAAATCATTGACACTCACGCTCACCTGACCAAGAGTGATTACGCGAAGGATCGGGACCAGGTAATCAAAAGAGCTCAGGACGCCGGCGTTGAGTACATAATCAACGTTGGCTACGACCTGAAGACCAGCATTGCCTCTGTAGAATTGGCCGAAAAGCACGACTGCTGTTATGCTGCGGTGGGCATCCATCCCCATGATGCTAAAACCCTTGATGAGAAAACCTTCAAGGAACTGGAGGCATTGGTGAAAAACCCCAAGGTGGTAGCTGTCGGCGAGATGGGTCTGGACTTTCACCGGAATCTATCTCCCAAGGACATCCAGATGGAAGCCTTTAAAAAGCAGCTGGCCTGGGCGGAAACATTGAATCTGCCGGTGGTGATTCACGACCGCGAGGCCCATCAAAAAGTGATGGACATTTTAAAAGAGCATTCCGTTCTCAAAGTAGTCCTGCATTGTTTTGCCGGTGATGCTGAAATGGCTAAAGAGGCCAAGCGGCGGGACTATTTGTTGTCGGTCGGGGGGCCGGTTACCTTCAAGAATTCCAAGCATCTGCCGGAAGTGCTTAAGGCGGTGGAACTGGAAAACCTGATGCTGGAGACCGATTGCCCCTACCTGGCTCCCGAGCCGTACCGCAGTCAGCGTAATGAACCGGCTTACTTGTCCAACATCGCCAAAAAGATGTCGGAGTTGCTGGCCCCGCTTACTTATGAGGATGTCTGCCGTGTGACCACCCTGAACGCCAAAAAGTTTTTCAACATCGGAAGAATAGACCCGGCCAAGATTGCCTATCAGATCCGGGATTCGCTTTATCTGAATATCACTAACCGCTGCACCAATGCCTGTCTGTTCTGCATCCGGCAGAAGACAGATTTCATCAAAGGGCACAACCTGCGGCTGGAGAGGGAGCCGGATTTTCAGGAAGTGATCGACGCCATCGGCGATCCGGCAAAATACCGGGAGGTGGTCTTCTGCGGCTACGGCGAGCCGCTGCTGCGCCTGGACCTGGTCAAGCAGACGGCCGGTTGGCTTAAAAGAAAAAAGATCCAGGTGCGGATCAACACCAACGGGCATGGCAACTTGATCGCCGGGCGTGATATAATTCCCGAATTAAGGGGCCTGGTGGACGAAGTATCCATCAGCCTCAATGCCGGGGATCAGGAAACCTACGATAGGATATGCCCCAGCCGTTTTTCCGACAAGGCTTTTGCGGCATTGCTGGACTTTGCCAGGGGCTGCCGGCTGGCGGGAATAAAAACAACGGTGACAGTGATGGACATGCCGGGAGTGAGCCTGGAGAAGGCCAGGCAGACGGCCAAGGACCTGGGAGTCAACATCCGTATCAGGCATTACGATGTGGTGGGATAGTCCGTGAAAAGCGTAACATTAAAAAAGAGTTTAGCCCCTAAGAAAAAATTCGGCCAGAATTTTCTTACCTCTCCGGCTGTGGCCGAGAAAATCGTAAACGCTGCCGAACTTAAAGCAACCGACACGGTGCTGGAGATCGGGCCAGGCAAGGGCGTGCTGACATCGCTAATGACCGACCGGTGCCGAAAAGTATGGGCGGTTGAGATAGATGCCCGGCTGGCGGAAGCACTGAGCATAATGTTTGGGCAAAGCGTAAAAATCAAGATCGTCAATCAGGATATTCTGCAATATGCCCTCGATGAAATCATAGAAGAATCTAGAAGTTCATTTAAGGTTGTCGCCAATCTGCCATACAACATAACGGTTCCCATTCTGGGAAAACTAATCGGCTGCCGCCAGCATATTGCCAGCATAATAGTGATGGTTCAGAAGGAGATGGCCGACCGCCTATCAGCCAAGCCCGGCAGCAAGGATTACGGGTCTCTTTCTATCTATGTCCAATATTATTTGAATGTCGAAAAACTATTCAATGTTTCTCCGGGTTCCTTTTTCCCTAAGCCCAAAATAACATCCTCGGTGATAAAATTAACACCGCGTGAAATTCCACCGGTGATATTGGAAGATGAAAGTGATTTTTTCGATTTCGTGAGATTGTGTTTTTCCCAGAGGAGAAAAATGCTGCGCTCGGTGCTGAAACAGCATAATGAATGGGGAGGGGGGATTAGCAATCGGGTATCGGCCGAAATGGATCTTACCCGGCGGGCTGAGACTCTGAACCTGAATGAATTCGTCAAGCTGTATAATTTTTTAAAGGCGGAAAAGTGATGATAAAAAGCATCTTCATTTCAATGCGGCCCAACCAGTGGACAAAAAACCTGATAATATTCGCCGGCCTGATATTCTCCCAAAATTTAGGCCATCCACTGCTTCTGGCCAAAGCCATCATCGCTGTCGCCCTGTTCTGCGCCATTTCCGGCGCGGTCTATATCATCAATGATATCCTGGATTATAAATCCGATCAACTGCATCCGGTAAAAAAACAAAGGCCCATTGCCAGCGGCGCTCTGCCCCGTTCAGCCGCCTTGGCAGCAGCGGTGATAATGGGCTTTGCCGGCAGCGCCCTTTCATTCCTGATAAACCTGCCATTCGGTATGGTGGTGCTCTCCTACCTGCTGTTGATGCTGGGATACAGCCTGTGGCTCAAACGTTTGGTGATAATCGACGTATTTGTGATCGCGGCGGGATTCGTCCTGAGAGCAGTGGCTGGGGCCGAAGCCGTCAGTGTGCCTATCTCCGATTGGCTGTTGATCTGCGTTATATTATTATCACTGTTCCTGGCCCTGGCCAAGAGGAGGCAGGAGCTGAGGGTCACGGAAACAAACGCCGCCGAATACCGCCAGACACTTTCCGATTACAGTGATAAGCTGCTGGACCAGATGATAGCGGTGGTCACTGCGGCGGTGGCCGTCAGCTACAGCCTTTATACCATGTGGCCCGAGACGGTGGAAAAATTCGGAACCAGCAATTTGAAATACACCATACCCGTCGTGCTGTACGGCATATTCAGATACCTCTACCTTATCTATCGGAAAGATCAGGGGGAGCAGCCGGAGACGGTGCTTTTAACCGACCGCTGGCTGTTATCCAGCGTGGTGGCATACGTTCTGGCTGTATGGCTGATAATCTACCAATGAAAAAGGCTCCCTGTTATCAGGGAGCCTACGATTTCAATGATGTTTTAAATTCCGATCTTGGCTTTTCTGGTTCTGGCCTTGGCTGACTTGAGTCTCTTGCGAACGCTGGGTTTCATAAAATACTCGCCTTTGCGAATGTCGGCCAGTAAACCTTCCTTGATACACTTGCGCTTAAAGGTTCTTAAAGCTTTATCGAATGAATCATTGCTTTCAACGGTTACCTTCGTATTAAATCACCTCCGATTCTCAATAATGAAAGCAAGTAAGAGTTTGTGTTGCTTTTAAATTAGATATGAAATATACTACATTTTAAGCGTTTTGTCAAGTTTTATTTTATTTAACTAACACTAAGCAGTGCATGGATATAGAGACGGCAACTGTTTTGTTGAGCTTTTAATATTTGAAATTATAACCCAAAAATCATTAAGATACAATATGAATATAGTTACATTTCTAATCACTGCGGTAGTTATATCATGCGGTTTGCTTTTTTTGGGGTATTTGGTCTGGCGATCAAGGTTCGGCAGACCGGCCAGTAATTATATTCCTATTCTGGCTTATCATAAGGTTGATAAAAAATTCGAACTGGGCGGAACCTGGACCACACCAGGACAATTTCAAAAACATATGGATTATATCAAGGCCAAAGGCATGATTCCGGTGACACTTTCCCGGGCGGTGGAATTGATGAAGATCGGCGAGGGCAGAAATAAAAAATATGTCTGCCTTACCTTCGATGATGCCTATGAGGGATTGTATAATTATGCCTGGCCCATTCTGCAAAAGCATGGGTTTTTCGCCACCATTTTTGTGGTCACCGATTATGTGGGAAGAGAGAACGACTGGGATGTCAATTGGGGAGGCCGTAAATTCAGGCATCTCGGATGGAAGCAGATTATCGAAATGTCGGAAGCCGGCATCGAATTCGGAGCCCACACCCGCACCCATCAGGACCTTCGCCGACTTGATGATGAAGAGCTGCGGAACGAACTGGCTGGGGCAAAAAATATTTTGGAAATATACCTGGGAAAAAAAATCGGGATGCTGTCCTATCCTTTCGGGCGCTATGATCAGCGAGTGATAAAGGCTGCTGGCGAATACGGCTATGATGCGGCCTGCAGCCTTTCTCCCCAAATGAAAAACAATCAAATAAATTTTATGGCCCTGCGTCGCAGTGCGGTTTATATCACCGATGTAATGTGGAATTATCAGAACAAAATATTCCAGGAAGGAAGGTTTTTTTGGTTGCAGGACCTGTGGTGTCGGATGGTAAATTTTTGTGCGGGGGGGACAATAGTAGCACAGAACACAATAAAAATATTTCGCTCCCCCAAAAGGATTTTCAGGGATAAATCCCCCAAAAACCCGTAAGATGCAGCATTTACAATACTTGCGAACTTATTTTAAAACCCAAAAATGCTGAACACATTGATATTAAAGGGCTTGGTAAATATTATAAAAATAATCTTTTAAAAACATGATTTTAATATCCACAACACAATATATTGTGTTGTGGATATTTTTTTATCTATAATCAGCTATAAACAATCATAGGTCTTGTAAAGCATTGATTTTAAAGGGTTTTTTTCAACAACCAATAATTCATGAAAATATAATTGAAAATAAATAAAAATTTATAAAAAATATTCTTGACAAAAATACAATATGTTGTATATTTATAAACAAATAACACAAGATTATAAAAAAGGTTTATTATTTTGGGGTCGGCTAAACCCGGCTCTTAAAAAAGGAGGTGAAAATAATGGCTTGTGCAAAGAAAGCTGTCAAGAAGGTAGTTAAGAAGGCAGTAAAGAAGGTTGCTAAAAAGAAAAAATAATTGCGTGACTAGCATGAGTGCTTCAAAACAATAAATAACATTAAAGGGAGAATCAACATGCCAGTAAAGAAGAAAGCCGTCAAGAAAGCCACCAAGAAGGTCGTCAAGAAGAAAAAATAACTGATTGAAAAATCAGGTGTGCTCAAGCGCCCCGGTTATACCGGGGCGCTTTGTTGTTTCCTTTACTGCGTGGTCCCAAGCGGATGTCTACTTGACTTTGCATTTTGATATAACTTATAATACCAATTCATGTCGTTATCTTCATATTCGTTATAAATGAAAGAACTGTTAAAGCTCAAAAAATACGTCGGCCGCCACAAGTGGAAGATTATGGCCGGTCTGTTGGCCCTGATTTTAGTTGACATTCTGCAGTTATTCATTCCGCAGGTGCTGAAGCTGACCATCGATGCCCTGGCCGGTGGCACCGCCACGCTGTCGTTGATACTGACATATGGCTGGTGGGTAATTGCCATTGCCCTAGGGATGGGTGCGGGGCGTTTCTTCTGGAGGTACTTGATCATCGGTTCGGCCCGTCGCATAGAACGGGAACTGCGACAGGATTTCTTTTCGCACCTGGCGTTCCTGGATTTTTCATTCTTTGACGAACACAAGACCGGCGACCTAATGGCCCACGCCACCAACGATATTAACGCCGTTCGGATGGCCCTGGGTTTCGGCATGGTGATACTGACCGACGTCGTGGTGCTGGGCATAGCCTCCATCTATATGATGTTACATATCTCTCCGCGGCTGTCGCTGTATGCCTTAATCCCTCTTCCTTTCTTAAGCCTGGTGGTGGCCTTCTTCGGGCAGATGATCAGGAAACGTTTTGAGCACGTCCAGGCCTCCTTCTCGGAGCTTACCGAAAGGGTCCGGGAAAATATCTCCGGCATCCGGGTGGTTAAGTTCTTCGTGCAGGAGGAGCCGGAGAAACAGCGGTTCCGGGAATCCAGCCGGGATTATTATGCCAAGAATATGAAACTGATCAAAGTATGGGGCGCGTTTTTTCCTGTCATAATGTTCATCGCTTCGCTCTCTCAGGGAATAACATTTCTGGCCGGGGGGAGAATGGTTATATTCGGCAGTGTCTCTCTGGGTGAATTCGTAGCCTTCTCGGCCTACCTGGGAATACTTATCTGGCCGATGATCGCCATCGGCCAGGCCATCAACGTGTTCCAGCGCGGGGCGGCCTCGCAGGGGAGGCTCAACCGGATATTTGCCACCAGATCCGAGATCGCCGACCGGCCGGGATGTCAAAGGCTTGAAAGAACCCAAGGTCGGTTGGAATTTGAAAATATCACCTTCTTTCATAACGGCAAGTCCCTGCCGGCCCTGAAGGAGTTGTCCCTGAAAATGGAGCCGCAACAGTTGATAGGCATTACCGGCGCCATTGGTTCGGGAAAGTCCACCATTGTTAATTTACTGCTGAGATTGTACCAGCACCAAAGCGGAAAGATAATTTTGGACGGACGGGATATCTCCGATTATTCCATGGAGTCCTTGCGGGCCCAAGTGGCCTTTGTTCCCCAGGACAGTTTTTTGTTTTCCGACACCATCCGGGAGAACATCTCCTTCGGCCGGCCAGATCTAAGAAACACCGATATGATCGAGAAAGCGGCCCGGACCGCGGCGGTGCACCAGGAAATACTTTCCTTTCCCCGCGGGTACGAAACAGTGGTGGGCGAAAGGGGGGTGACCCTGTCCGGCGGGCAGAAACAGAGAGTGGCGCTGGCCCGGGCCCTGCTGATGGACCGGCCGATACTGATCCTGGATGATGCCCTATCGGCGGTGGATGCCGATACCGAAAGAAAGATACTGAACCAGCTGTCGGAGGAGTTTTCAAAGCGGACGACCATAGTCATCTCGCACCGGATCTTCGCCATCCAGGATGCCGATTTTGTAATAGTGCTGGAACAGGGCCAGATAGCCGAGCAGGGGAATCATCAGGAGTTGTTGGCCCTCAAAGGAAAATATTACGAGATGTACAAGCTACAGCAGTTGGAACGGGAACTGGCAACGAAATAAAAAGTGTAATCATATAATCCCCACTAATATGCTGGTCACTTTGAAATAGATCACTACAAATTTAAGGAGATAAAAATGCAGAAAGAGATGCCCCAGAAAGGCGACCTGATCGCCGTCATCAAAACCAACCAGGGAGAGATGCATTTTCGCCTGTTCGATCAACTGATAACCGAGGGGGTCAAGAATTTCACCGAGCTGGCCCGGGCCGGTAAATACAAGGATGTGCCCTTTCATCGCATCATCAAGGATTTCATGATCCAGGGCGGTGATTTTACCAACAAGAACGGCACCGGCGGCCACTCCCACAAAGGCCCTGGCACCACCATCGGCGACCAGTACCATCCCGACCTGAGCCATGTCCGGGGTGCCCTGTCCTATGCCAAGACCAGCCTGCCCAACAGCATCGGGTCACAGTTCTTCATCGTTCATCCGGCCAAGGGGGTCCCTTTCCTGGATCACCCCGCCGACGGAGGGCCGGCCGAGGGCTATACTGTGTTCGGCCAGATGTATCAGGGCTTTGAGGTGCTGGACGCCATCGCCGGGACCAAAACCAAGGCCAACGACAACCCGGTTGAGCCGATGACCATCACCGATATTGAGATCGGAAATTTTTAATTATTGATTTCCATTTGAAACAATCTGCTGATGCCCGACCACGACCAACATAACGAGTTTGCCGAGGAATCGGCCCTGGGGAATATCTACGATGCCAAATTAGTGAAGCGCCTGCTGTTGCTGATGCGGCCATACCGGTGGTATATTGCCCTGGCCATCGCGGTATTGATTTTGGTAACAGCATTCGAGCTGGTCCTGCCGTATATCACCAAAGAGGCCATCGACCGCTATATCAAGGTTTCGGGTAGAAAGATGGCAACCACCCAGGAGATCCCGGGCACCTTTCGCCTGGCCGGCGACACGGTTCTGGTGGATGTGGCCAGGCTGAGCAGGGAACAGCAGTACCAGGCTGGGGGGTGGGAGAAGCAGGGAAAGCTTGAAAAGGCCAGCTATTACTACTTCGTGTCCGACGGCAGTGATCGGGCAAAAAGAGCCGTTGAGGTAACCCAGGGCAACAGCGCTTTATTTCAGCAATACGGTGATCTGTATCTCATCGAATATCACCATTTGAAAAAACTCCCCCCTTCCGAGATCGCCGTTCTGCGCCAGAAAGACATCAAGGGGGTGCTCGACTTCGGGATGCTATTCCTGCTGCTGCTGACAATCAGCTTCGTTCTTAACTTTGTGCAGATAATACTGGTCCAATTGGTGGGGCAGAGATTCATGCATTCCCTGAGGCTGCGGGTCTTCGCCAAACTGCAGTCCATCGACATGGCTTTCTTTGACCGCAATCCAGTGGGCCGCTTGGTGACCAGGGCCACCAACGACGTGGACGCCATCAACGAGGCTTTCGTCTCGGTATTCGCCCAGCTTTTCAGGGATATCCTGCTGGTGCTGGCCCTGATGGTGGTGATGCTTCTGTTGGATGTCAAACTGTCGCTGGTGGCCTATCTGACGATACCATTGATCGTATTGTGGACCATCTTCTTCAGGATAAAGGCCCGGGACATCTACCGCAATATCCGGGTGCGGCTGGCCAGGCTCAATGCCACCCTGCAGGAGAACCTCAGCGGCATCCGGGTGATCCAGATTTTCCAGAGGGAGAAGGAGAACATCCGGCGCTTCGGGAACATCAACGACGACTTTCTAAAGAGCTCCCTGCAGGAGGTGCTGGTGATGTCGTTCTTCCGTCCGATGGTGGAGATAATATCGGCGGTAGGACTGGCCCTGATAATCTATTACGGCGGCGGCAAGGTGATAGCCAGCACCCTCTCGTTGGGGACCCTGGTGGCCTTCACCACCTATTTAAGGATGTTCTTCCGTCCCATCCAGGAGCTGACAGAAAGCTATACCGTTCTGCAGTCGGCCATGGCCTCTTCGGAAAGGGTGTTCCAGCTGCTGGACGAACCTTCAAGGATCAGTCTGGCTGAAAAGCCGGTGGATATCGGCCGGCCCAGGGGAGAGATCGAGTTCAAAGAGGTGATTTTTGAGTACGTCCCCGGGGAGCCGGTGCTGAAGAAGGTATCTTTCAAGGTATCGCCAGGGGAGAGGATCGCCTTTGTGGGAGCCACCGGTTCGGGCAAGACCACCATCATCAACCTGATCGCCCGACTGTACGACATCAAAAGCGGACAGATACTATTGGACGGAGTGGATATCCGGGAGCTGGATATTCAAAAGCTGCGCTCCTCTCTGGGAGTGGTGATGCAGGATGTGTTCCTGTTCTCCGGGGATATCAAGGGCAATATCAGGTTGAACAAACTGCTGAGCGATCAGGAGGTGATTGATATCTCCCGGCAGGTGCATGCCGATACTTTCATCAAACGGTTTCCCGGCCAATACGGCGAGGAGGTCAAGGAGCGGGGGGTGACGCTTTCGGTGGGGGAACGCCAGCTGCTGTCCTTTGCCCGGGCTTTGGCCTTCGATCCACCGGTGCTGGTGCTGGACGAGGCCACCGCCAACATCGACACCCCCACCGAAAAACTGATCCAGGACGCCCTGGCCAAGCTGATGCAGGGACGCACCTCCATAGTTATCGCCCATCGACTATCCACCATAAAGCATGTGGATAGGATATATGTGATCCACAAGGGCGAGATCCGGGAGAGCGGGAGCCATCAGGAACTTTTAAAGAAGCGAGGCTTGTACCACAGTTTATACCAGCTTCAGCTGGGCGGGGAACCAATTTAATGGGAGCATAAGGACATGGCCTATCAGAATAGCTTACGGCAACAGATGGTAAAATGCTGTCAACGGTTGGATCAACTGGGATTTGTGGCGGCCACCGATGGGAATGTTTCAGCCAGGCTTGATGACGGCAGGATAATGATCACCCCGTCGATGCTGCCCAAGGGCGAGGTCAAAGAATCACAACTTTTGATCTGCAATCCGGAAGGAATGGTTTTGGCAGGGAGAGGAAAACCATCCTCTGAGATAAAGATGCATCTGTATGCCTACCGTATGCGGCCCGATATCAAGGCAATAGTGCACGCCCATCCGCCGGCGGCCACCGGTTTCGCCACGGCCGGAATATCCCTGACCGATCCTGTCCTGCCGGAGGTGGTGCTGACCGTGGGGTCGGTTCCCCTGGCAAAATACGCCACCCCCTCAACCGATGAGGTGCCAAAATCCATCGCACCGTATATCAAAAAGCAAAACGCCATTCTGCTGGCCAATCACGGGGTGTTGACCTTGGGAAAGGATCTTACCGAGGCCCTGCATCGGATGGAGAGGGTGGAGCACCTGGCCAGGATAATGCTGGCGGCCAGGCAGCTGGGCGGGGCCAGAAAATTAAATAGAAATCAAATTAAAAAGCTGCTTGACACCTTCAAAATAATCTGATATCTTATTTGCAGGATATAAAAGGAATAATCAACCGTTATAAAGGAGAAAAAATGAAGACTTTAAGAACCTTTCTGGCCTTATCGACAGTATTTCTTTTGGTGATAAGCTTCGGCTGTAGCAAAGATCCGGTTGAACCACCTGCTTCAACCCTGACCACCACCCAGCAGACCACCTATGCGTCGTTAGCCGAGAGCAATTCCGAGATGGCCATCAGTTTTAACAAAGGCTTTTCGGGTGGTCTGTCCGGTTGGACTCCCAGCACCAGCGTGCCGGGGAAGAAAATTGAAAAAGCCCCGCCGCAGGATTGGTATGGACCTGCTTCTCACACTAATCACTGGAACATCGTCGCCGCGAATGGCTGGTATTATTACAATTACATCTATGATCTGGACAGTTTGACCAAAGACACCCTGGTTTACTGGGTGAAATTCACCAATGATCTCTGGGCAGACTCCAGCGCAATCGTCACCAGGGTTGACTGGGAATTAAACCAGGCCACAGATTACACAACTACCGAATATTCGGCCTATGCCACCCAGCAACCGGGAGATTCGGTTCACAGCGGCGGGTGGTATGTAGGAGTGACCGCTTCGAGTGTCACTGTATCATGGTTATTTACTTGGACCAACGTGACAGAGAACGGCTGGGAGGCCACCCCCCGCACCTGCTCGGGGAGCTTCAGCTATACCGGGTATTTCGGGCTGTCCGGCACAACCACTTTTACCAATGGAACCGGCAGTGGCATTGCCAAATATAACGGAGAGCAATTTGCCAAGTTCACCTACAACAACGACGGAACCGGTTATTATACCCTGGTCGGTGATAATTATGTCCAGCATTATACTTTCATCTGGTAAACGATCTTAATAAGAGGGGGGCGCCTTGATCAAGGCGCCCCCTCTGTCATTTTGCCAGTTACGGCCAGACCTCCTGGCCCGCGAGAAAGACTTTTTTTATCTCCACCTGGCCGGACCGGAAAATAATCCGGGATAAAACATCCTCGGCTGAGGCGTTTTTTGAATGAACCGTCTTTAGAATAACAAAATCAGCCTGCTTGCCTTTTTTCAAACTCCCGATAGTTTTTTCCATACCCAGTGTTTTCGCTCCGCCCAAGGTAGCCATGTAGAAAAGTCCGGAGAGCTTTTGAATGTTGGCATAATATCCGTCACGCATCACATCCAGCATGGAAACTGATGGTCCGGCGGCGATATCGGATCCCAGCGCCAGCTTGGGATAATGCATCCAATGCTCCAACGGGAATCTGCCGGAATGCAGGAACAGATTGGATGACGGGCAATGGATTACCCCGCAGCCTCTTTTACCAATCAAGTCCCGCTCGGCTGGCGACAAATGGATACAGTGCGCCAGCAGGGTCTTTTCCGTCAGCAGGCCGAAGCGGTCATAGACCTCGGCATAGGTCTTGACCTTGGGGAAGGCTTTTTTTACCGCCGAGACCTCGAACAGATTCTCCGACAGGTGGGTCTGAATATATAGATCCTCATTTTGGGCCAACTGACCTATCATTTTAAGATAATCCGGAGTGCAGGCCGGGGCAAACCTGGGATTAAGGGAAAAGGACAGACGTTCGTTTCCGCTCTTCTTAAAAAGGCCGGATAGCACCCGGCACTCCTCTATGGTTCTTGCCGGATTTTGTTTGAGATATCCCGGCACCGTCCGATCCATCAGGGTATATCCGATGAGGGCCCGGATGCCGGCTTTTTCCGCCTGGCGCCGGGCGGCCAGCACCCCGGTCTTAAAATTGGTATACAAAGACGAAAAAGTTATACCACTGGAAAGAAGGACCTGGAAATATCGTTGAGAGATATTCTCGGCGTTCTTTTTATTGTTCAAACAAACCTCGGCCGGGTAAATATGGTTCTTAAGCCAATCCAGCAAAGTAAAGCCGGTCTGTCCGATGGCATCGAATTGCGACAGGTGGCTGTGGCAATCTATCAAACCAGGGATGATGATATTCTTTTTGGGCGCGTTGAGGGGCTTATATTTGATCCCCGGTATTTTTTTATTCGGCCCACAATATAATATTTGGCCCGCCCGGTCATATACCAACAGGCCGTCCGGTATCCACTCACAGCGATCAACGGACAACGGGTTCAGTATTGACCCCCTGATCCCGGTAAGGCCGGTCGGCTTCATAAATGTTTTACCATCTTCGTGAATTCCTTTTCGTCAATTATCTTTACCCCCAGCTTTTCGGCTTTCAGCATTTTGGAACCGGGGTCGCTTCCGGCCACCACCAGGCTGGTCTTCTTTGATACCGATGAGCTGACAGCCCCCCCCTGGCTGATTATCAACTCAGCGGCCTGCTCCCGGGTGTAACCCTCCAGCCCTCCGGTGAGCACCACAGTCATTCCGGAGAGTATGCCCCCGCTTTTGACAGAAGACTCCGATTTCATCCTGACCCCGGAGCGTTTTAATTTTTCCAGCACTTTCAGGTTCTGCGGGTTGCGGAAAAAATTCTCCACGCTCTGTCCCACCGCCGGGCCCAGGCCGTAGATTTTTGATATCTCTTCGCATCCGGCCGCAGCCAGGGAATCCATATCTTCAAACCGATTGGCCAGTTCCCGGGCTGCCCGGGTTCCCACATGAATTATCCCCAGAGAATATATCACCCGCCGGAAAGGGTTGCCTTTGCTTTTTTCTATGGCGGCGATCAAGTTATCGGCGGACTTTTCGCCCATCCGTTCCAGGGGCAGGAGGGCGGTTTTCTGGAGATCATAAAGATCTCCGAAGTCCTGGATCAATTCCTGAGCGACCAGTAGCTCCACCACCGCCGGGCCCAGCCCGTCGATATCCATGGCCCCCCGGGAGGCGAAATGCTCGATCCGTCCCTTGACCTGGGCCGGGCAGGATACATTTTCGCAGCGCCAGGCCACTTCTCCCTCCAGCCTTTTCAGGGGGGTATGACAGGCCGGGCAATCTTGCGGCATGACGACGGGCCTGGCCTTTTTATCACGTTTCTCAACCAAAACTCTGACCACCTGGGGGATGATCTCTCCGGCTTTCTCGATGATCACGGTATCGCCGTAATGCAGATCCTTTCTTTTAAGCTCATCATCATTATGCAGGGTGGCCCGGGAGACAACGCTGCCGGATAGCTGAACCGGCTCCAGGTTGGCCACCGGGGTGACCACTCCGGTCCGGCCCAGGCTGAACTCTACCGATCGCAGAACCGTGACGGCTTGGCGGGCCGGAAATTTATAGGCGATGGCCCAGCGCGGGCTGTGGCTGGTGGCGCCCAGCTGTTTCTGCTGGGCATAGGAATCCACCTTGATGACCATGCCGTCTATCTCGTAGTCCAGGGCATCCCGTTTCTGCTCCCATTGATTACAGTAATCTATGACCTGAGAAATGTCTTGACATAATTCTATGTTCGGATTCACCTTGAACCCCAAATTCTTCAGGAATTTCATCGCCTGATAATGCCGATCCAGTTTCCCCGGGAGGCTGCCCATGCCGTGGACGAAAATGGAAAGCTTTCGCTGGGCGACGGCCCGGGGATCCAGCTGTTTCAGCGATCCGGCGGCGGCATTGCGGGGATTGGCAAAGACGGCCTGGCCCTCCTGCTGCTTGATATCATTCAACCGGATAAATTCATTTTTAGAGAGATAGACCTCGCCCCGGACCTCCAGCTCGGGAATACCGGCATTCGCGGCATGGATGCTCAGGGGGATGGACCTTATGGTCTTCAGGTTGGCGCTGATATCATCGCCCTTGGCGCCGTCGCCCCGGGTGGCCCCGTATTCCAAAAGCCCGTTGCGATAAAGCAGGGAGACGGCCACCCCGTCGATCTTCAGTTCCACCACATAGCGATAACTCTGTCCGGCCAGGCCTTTGCCGACCCGCTGGTCGAACTCCCTTAAATCCTCTTCGTTGTAGGTATTATCCAGCGACAGCATCGGGGCCGGATGTTTTACCTGGGCAAAGCCCGGCAGGGGCGCTCCGGCCACCCGCTGGGTGGGGGAATCGGGCGCCACCAGATCGGGATGCTGTTTTTCCAATTCGCTCAAACGGCGCATCAGTCCATCGTATTCCCCATCGGAGATCTCCGGCCTGGCCAGCGCATAGTACAGGCGGTCGTGTTTATTTATCTCCCGGCGGAGCTGGCTGATCTCTTTTTGGGCTGATCTGCGATCCATATTTTCGTCCGGTTGGTTACATTTGCCTTGACGATATTAGGATACTACATTATAATAATCCACGTCAAGCCGTATATTTATTAAAAGATGCAATAATGATCAAAGCCGATATCGGAAATAATTCCGCGCCGGACAGGATGTTCGGCCAGCTGAAAGAGAACTTTCAGCGGTACGATAAGGACCCGGCGGATTGGGCCGTGCTGGAGAAGGCCTATCAGATGGCCAGCGCCGCCCACGACCGGCAATCCCGGGCCTCCGGCGGGGAGTTCATCGTCCACCCCCTGGCCGTGGCCCTGTTGCTGGCTGACATCAGGATGGATGTTTCCACCATTGCCGCGGCCCTTCTGCACGATGTGCTGGAGGATACCGAGGTGGGCTACCAGGGCATCGCCGACGGCTTCGGAAAACCGGTGGCCGATCTGGTGGAGGGCGTCACCAAGCTGGCGGCCATCAGCCTGTCCGAGGAGCGGGGCCGCGGCCCCAAGCCCGGCAGGCAGGCGGCGGACCATCAGGCGGAGAACCTGAGGAAGATATTTTTGGCCATGGCCAAGGATATCCGGGTGATCCTGATAAAACTGGCCGACCGGCTTAACAACCTGAAAACCCTGGATTCGCTGCCCCGGGAAAAACGGGAGGTGATCTCCCGGGAGACCCTGGAGATCTTCGCCCCCATAGCCAGCCGGCTGGGGATGTGGGATTTCAAATGGCAGCTGGAGGATCTGGCCCTTTCCCACCTGGAGCCCGAGGAATACCTGGAGCTCTCCCAGAAGGTGACCCAGAAGCGCAAGGAGAGGGAGAAACAGATAGCGGAGATGAAGGCAGTTCTGAAAGACAGCCTGGCCTCGGCCGAGATGAAGGATTTCATCATCGAGGGACGGCCCAAGCATTTTTACGGGATCTACCGCAAGATGCATGACAAGGGCCGCAGCGTCGACGATATTTACGACCTGCTGGCGGTGAGGGTGATCGTGGCCAGCGTGCCGGAGTGCTACCAGGTGCTGGGCATAATCCACAGCCTGTGGATGCCATTCCAGGACCGCTTCAAGGACTACATCGCCATGCCCAAATCCAACAATTACCGCTCGCTGCACACCACCATCTACGGGCCGGGCAACCAGCCGGTGGAGGTCCAGATCCGGACCCGGGAGATGCACCAGATCAACGAATACGGCATCGCCGCCCACTGGGCCTACAAGGAGAAAAAATCCGGCAGCGACATCAACCTGACCGGGGAGGTCTACCCCTGGATCAGGCGGATGCTGGACTGGCAGGAGGAGTCGCGCGACGCCCGGGAATACATCGAGAACCTCAAACTAGACCTGCTGCAGAAGGAGGTGTTCGTGTTCACCCCCAAGGGCCGGGTGATAGACCTGCCGGCCGGCTCCACCCCGCTGGATTTTGCCTACCGGATACACACCGAGGTGGGCCACCGGTTCATCGGGGCCAAGGTCAACTCCCGGATAGTTCCCCTGGAGTATAAGCTCGGCAACGCCGACATTGCGGAGATACTGACCTCCAAGCAGAGCAGCCCCTCGGCCGGCTGGCTGAAGGTGGTCCGCAGTCACCACGCCAGGAACAAGATCCGGCAGTGGTTCAAAAAAGAGAAGCGGCCGGAATATGTGGCCTTGGGCCGGGAGGCCCTGTTGGCGGAGATGAGAAAAAACCGGATGGAGATCGCCCTGGACAATTCCGAGATCATCCGCTCGCTGATAGAATACTATAAATTCGCCTCTCCGGACGATCTTTTCGTGTCGCTGGGCTACGGCGAACTGACCGCCGGCACGGTGGTCAAAAAGATCAGGACCCTGATAAGCCCGGAGCTGCCGGCCGCTCCGATAACCCCCCTGCCGCCGTCCAGGAAAGCCAGCCAGCGCCCCTCCGGGATCGGCATGGCCGGAGTGGACAATGTGGCTGTGCGCTTCGCCCGCTGCTGCTCGCCCATCTTCGGGGACGAGATGTTCGGCTATATCTCCCTGGGAAAGGGCATTTCGGTCCACCGGCGCGACTGCCCCAACTATCACAACCTGGCCTCCAATCCGGACCGGGTGGTCAAGGTATACTGGGTGGAGCAGGAGCCGGGGTCGTCCTATACCGTCATTCTGAATATCGAGGGGATGGACCGCCCGGATATGCTGTTCGACGTGGTCAATACCATCAATCAGGCCAAGCTGAGGATCCAGGCCACCAAATCATCCAACCGGAGCAGCCGCCACAATATCCGGGTCTCGGTGGAGATAGGCTCCCGGGAGCAACTGGAGAACCTGATGTCCGGGCTGTCGCGGTTAAGGGACGTCTATAACGTCTCCCGGATACTCTCCCGGGGAAAATGATAAACCAATCAAATCATTTTACATACTAAGCAGAGCAGATTCTGTAGACAATAGTTCGACAAGTTTATACTGAGCTTGCCGAAGTGCTCATCACGTATATAAACCACGCTTGCGCGCCGTAACGCTACAGCGTGCAGGCACGGAAGCACTAAAAACACTGAAATACCAATATTCCCCGATCCCGTGTTTCTGCGGTTTAGGTCTTTTAGCAACTTTACTTATTGGTAAGTATGCCTCAACAACAAAGCAGACCCTCGTACCTCTGGCCGGTGATGCTGGCCGGCATAACCGCCATATCCTTTGCCGCGGTGCTGATAAAAAGCTGCCAGGCCCCGCCGCTGGCCATCGCCCTTTACCGGCTGGGATTTGCCTCGCTGCTGCTGCTGCCTGTCTTTGTTGCAAAAAAAGGCTTCAGACAGCTTGGCCGGACCGATGTTTTATGGGCGGCCCTGTCGGGGCTTTTCCTGAGCCTGCATTTTATCCTGTGGATCTACTCCCTTAGCTACACCTCGGTGGCCAGCTCGGTGGTGTTCGTCACCACCAATCCGCTGTTCGTCAGCCTGCTGGGCTGGCTGTTGTTCCGGGAGAAGCCCGGCATCAGGATCTTTCTGGCCATACTGCTGGTGCTGCTGGGGGGCGGCCTGATAGCCGGCCGGTCCGACCTTTCGGGCGATGCCAATTTCGGCAACCTGCTGGCCCTGAGCGGGGCGGTGATGGCCTCCTGTTATCTGCTGGTGGGGAGATACCTGCGCAGCAGGATGGGAATCCTGCCCTATATCACCCTGTGCTACGGAACCACCGCCATCATACTTCTAGCGACCTCGCTGGTTTTCCGGGTCCAGCTTTGGGGGTTCGACGGCCGGACCTGGCTGTTCTTCCTGCTGCTGGCCCTGGGCCCGCAGCTGATCGGCCACAGCTCCTTCAACTGGGGGCTAAAATATTTTTCCACCCCCAAGATCGCCATGCTGATCATCACCGAGCCGGTGGGCTCGGCCCTGCTGGCCTGGGCCATTTTAAAACAGATGCCCGCAGCCTTCGAGATTCTCGGCGGGCTGCTGATACTGGCCGGGGTATATCTTACGGTGGCCGAAAAACCGGTGCGGGCCACCCCCCTGTGAAAATAAAAAGCGGCCGAGTGTTTTTATCGGGCGCCGGTGAATATCATCCGGGAAAACCCTTATTTGGTTTTTAGCATCAGCGAGGCCGCCACCGAACCGGCCAATCCCGGACTGACACAGGACCGGTGCCATTGTTTTATAAAAAGAATTCAATATAGATTGCGAATTACGTCCTATGTCCAGAATAATGATCATTGCCGGGGAGACCTCCGGCGACCTGCACGGCGGGATGCTGGTGCGCGAGCTCAGGAAGCTGGACCCCAGCCTGGAGATCTATGGCATCGGCGGGGAGAACATGCAGGCGGCCGGCATGGAACTGGTCTACCACATCAGGGAATTCTCCTTCATGGGCTTTGTGGAGGTGCTGGCCCACCTGCCGTTCATCCGTTCGGTCTTCAAAAAACTTGAGGAACTATTGGTCAACCGCAAGCCGGACCTGCTGGTGCTGATAGATTACCCCGGGTTCAATCTGCGATTCGGGCGCATCGCCAAGCGGAGGGGCATAGATGTCGTCTATTATATCTCTCCCCAGGTATGGGCCTGGGGTAAACGAAGGGTTAGATTGATCAGGCGCCTGGTAAAGAAGATGCTGGTGATCCTGCCCTTCGAGGAGAGATTCTACCAACGGCTGAAAGTGCCGGCCAAATATGTGGGGAACCCCTTAAGAGATACGGTCAAGCCCTCCCTGGAAAAAGAAAAATTCTGCCGGCAGCACGGACTGAATCCCCGGAAACCCCTGGTCGGTCTGCTGCCAGGCAGCCGCCGCCAGGAGGTGGAGAAAATACTGCCGGTCATGCTGCAGGCCTGCCAGCTGCTTCATGGCGGAGATCAGAATATTCAGTTTGGGTTGGGGGTGGCGCCGCATGTTGACCGCCAGTACATAAACCAGCAACTGGATAAATGCAAGATCAATGTTGCCGTGATCGAGAATCAAACCTATGACCTGATGGCCCACAGCCGTCTGGCGCTGGTGGCCTCGGGTACGGCCACCCTGGAGACCGGCCTGGCCGGGACGCCGATGATCATCATTTACAAGACCAACCCCCTGTCGTTCATCATCGGCAAGTTTTTGGTCAAGCTGCCCTTCATCGGGCTGGTGAACCTGGTGGCGGGGAAAAAGGTGGTTCCGGAGTTTTTACAGAGGGAGGCCCGGCCCGGCGCCATTCTCCTGATGGCCCAGATGCTGATGGCCGAAGGCCCTCCCCGCCAGGCGGTGATCTCAGAGCTGGCCAGGATCCCCCAGATACTGGGCGAGTCCGGGGCGGCCCGGCGGGCGGCGGAGGAAACCTTGGAATGTTTGACAGGTTCGAAAGGTTGAAAAGGTTTGAAGTGTTGTAATTGTAGGGGCGAATGGTCTTTCGCTCGGGCCCGCAGGAATGGCACCTAAGGGATATAAAAATCCGAATAGATCTATGGGCAAAAAGAGAACCCTGGATTCCCGGTCGAGCCGGGAATGACAAGTAGGTATAACATCCTTTGCGGTAAAAAAGATAAACAAAAAACATCAAAGACCAAAAATCCGTGTTAATCTGTGTCCTAATTAAAACCAAAGAATCAAATAATATGAAAATAATTGATTTGCGTTCCGATACCGTCACCCGGCCCACTCCGGCCATGATGAAGGCCATGATGGCCGCGCCGCTGGGGGATGATGTGCTGGGCGACGATCCCACTGTCATTAAACTGCAGTCAGAGACTGCTAAGCTGCTGGGCAAACAAGCCGGGCTATTTGTGCCCTCCGGCACCATGGGCAACCAGCTGGCCATTATGGCCCACACCAACCCAGGCGACGAGGTGATCCTGGATTACCAGTCGCATATCTTCCGATACGAGGTGGCCGGAGCGGCGGTGATGTCCGGGGTGCAGTTCAACGCCCTAAGCGGCCCGGGCGGAGGCATGGCCGTGAAACAGATTCAGGACGCCATCCGTCCGGAGGACATTCACCAGCCGGCCACCACCCTGATCTGCCTGGAGAATACCCACAACCGGGCCGGGGGGACGGTCTATTCGTTAGAGGAGATCAAAAAAATATCCGCCGTCTGTCGGAAACACAAAATACAAATGCATCTGGACGGAGCCCGTTTGTGGAATGCCTCGGTGGCCAGCGGGATTTCTTTAAAAGATTATGCCAAACATTTCGACTCGGTGATGGTTTGCTTTTCCAAGGGAATGGGCTGCCCGGTGGGGTCGGTGCTGGTCGGCGAAAAAAAGTTTATTGCCAAGGCCGCCCGCTACCGCAAGATGATGGGCGGGGGCATGCGCCAGTCCGGAATTTTGGCCGGGGCCGGACTGTATGCCCTGAAGCATAATATCAGCAGAATGGGCGATGACCATAGAAGGGCAAAAATGCTGGCCGGAGCCATCGCCAAGATCGGCAAAATAGATATTGACATTTCTTCAGTGCAGACAAACATAGTGGTCTTTGACATTAGACGTACCGGGATGAAGCCGGAGCAGGCCATGGCGAAACTGGCCCAAAAAGGACTCTGGGTTATTCCATTTGGAACCACCAGCCTGCGGGCGGTGACCCATCTGGATGTGAACGATGGGGATATTAAAAGGGCTGGTAAAATATTAAAGAGCGTTTTTTAAAATTGCAGACCTCAAGCCCACCTGTATGACGGGCTTTGATGTTTTGTATTTAACCAGCGCCCTTGACTAAAACAGTTTGATAAGTTAAAATTATTGGGTCTTGAAACTACATAGAAAAGCATAAAACAAAATAGATCAAAAATACTAATGCGATTAAGGAGTACACCATGAGACATCTCAGGTTAGCCATCTTGTTGGCGCTGGCAATATTTGCCGGCCAGTCGCTGGCGGCGCCAGTTCTCACTCAACCCCCGGCCCCGCCCCAGCAGCAGGGCAAGAGGGATCTTCACAAAAAGCACTCTCGTCCGGAAATGAACAGAAAACCAGTCCATCCGGCCAAGGCCGGCTCCCGGATCAACGCCCCGGCGGTCAAGGGCGTGATCGCAAACGATTTCAAGATGAACACCGATTCCCTGCCGATGTTCCTGCGGCGAGATGGCCTGGCAGCGGCGACGCTGGATAACGGCAGCTTCATTTGCGCCTGGACCGATTACCGGAACGGATACTTTAACATCCGCTTCCAATGGTTTACCGGACAGGGCCTGCCGGCCGGCGACGTCTATTCGACCGATGCCGGCAATACCTACCAGACTGAGCCTGCTGTGGCGGTGGGTCCGAACGGGACGTTTGCCATCTCCTGGATGGCATACGATGATTTCGGCACCCAGCACCTCTATTGCCGGACGTTTGGCTCTTCCAATAATCCTTTGGACACGACCATCAGGGTGGACGTGGCAAACAGCCAACACGCATATGACCAGGCGATAGCTGCCACCGATAGCGGATTTGCGGTAATCTGGGCCGATTATCACGAGGGCCCTTGGAGAGTATACTACCAATTGCTGGATACCGTGGGGCATCTGACCGGTTCTAATGTATGGGTAGGACCGGACGGCGGAAGCCAACAGACGAATCCGACGGTGGGAACAGTCGGCCAGGGATTTGTCGCGACTTGGGCTGCTAACAACGGTGTATGCGCCCGGCGGTACGATGCGGTGGGCAACGCCATTGGGTCCTTTTTCCAGGTCAACGGAGCGCCCGCGCAAAACATCTCCCGGTCTGCCATCTGCGCCACCGACAGCGGGTTTGCCATCGCCTGGAACGACCGGCGCAACAGCAGCAACGACGATATCTACCTTCAACGATTCGACACTGCCGGGGCGTATGTTGGAGGCAATATCAATGTTACCAACTTCAGTTACGACGCCAGCTATCCCAGCATCGCCAGCCGCAACGGACAGGACGTGGTGGCCTGGCAGGATGAGCGCAGCGGGAACAAAGACGTCTATGCCCAATGGTACAAACCCAATGGCGACACCCTGGGCGGGCAGATGGTGCTGAACGATGACACCACCACCTATGACCAACAATATCCGGTAGCCCTGGCCGGGGACAGCGGCTGGACCTTATGCTGGCTGGATGCACGGAATTACGATAGACAGGTGGTCTATGGTCAAAGCTATGACACTATTCCGGCCGCCCAGGGCGCCAACCTGATGCTTTCCGACAGCACGGCCGGCGTGGTGGGCCAGTACTATCCTGCGGTGACGGCCGGCCAGGACGGCAAATTCCTGGCGGTGTGGGCAGACGACCGCAATAGCGTTGGAAACAACGAGGACGTCTACGGCCGGCTGTATTCCAAGGACGGCGCGGCCCTGACCCCGGACTTTCTGATCTCCGATACCAGCTACAGTCCCGGCGACCGCTCTGCCTACGATCCCAAGGTGAAGGGACTGGCCGACGGCTCGTACCTGGTGGCCTGGTACGATAACCGCAACGCCAGCGACTACGACATCTACGGCCAGCGTCTGGATGCCGCCGGGAATATTGTGGGCGGCAACTACCAGATCTCCACCACCGATCCGGGCTATGACGATTACGATCTGTCGATCGCCGCAGCCGACAGCGGATACGGGGTGTTCTGGTACGCGTATGATCCAAGTTGGAGTAATTCCAACATCTATGGCCGGGTTTTCAAGACCAATGGAGACAGCGTGGGAACGACTATGGTGATCAACGATGTCGTCAGTAGTTCTTCCGCCCCCTCCGCGGCGGCGAATGACAGCGGGATGGTCGTGGTTTGGTACGATTACCGGGATGGCAGCTATTACCACATATACGGCCAACGGATGCTGTGGGACGGGAACTTGTCCGGCGGCAATTACCTGGTCGGCGACAGTATTGATGTACACCAGGAAGATCCATCCATCGCCGGAACCAACAGCGGGTTCATGGTCACCTGGTACAATTACTACGGTGGCAATTCAGACATCTACGCACAGCGCTTGGATGCGATCGGCCAGAAGGTGAACACAAACTTTGCCGTCAGCACCGAATCAGGGCTGTATCACGAGTATCCGTCGGTGGCCGCTTCCCCGGACGGCGACCGCTACGCGATTTTCTGGTATACCTGGACTGGCAGTCACGATCTCTTGTTCAGCCAACGTTACCAGAACGGCCGTCCGCAGGGCGTCAACGATTTGCTGGTCGATACGGCGGACTGGGGTCGTCTCGAAACCTACGGCGCCCAGAACATCGCCGCCACAGATGACCGGCTGTTCTTCACCTGGCACGGGATAAAAAACGGCAGCCGAACGCTCTATGATGCCTACGGCATGGTGACCGACTGGTACGCCACGGCCCTGCCGCCGGCCTTCGCCTGGATCGATTCGTTGCCCAACGATCCGGACTCGGCCTACGGCCCGTACCCGGTCAAGGCCGCGATCACCGATGACAACGGGATCGAGCACGCGGTGCTGTATTACCAGATCAACGGCGGGGCCTGGGACACCCTGGGCATGGCTGCAGGAACCGCGGACACCTTCAGCGCGGTCATCCCGGAGCAGTCGCTGGCCTTGGGCGACACGGTGTTCATCAGCTACTATGTCTGGGCCATGGACAACGCCAAGAACTGGATCACCTCGTCCTCCCGGTCGTTCATGCTGACGTACCCAACCGGCGTGGCCGGGCAGCCCGAAGGGACCCTGCCGAAGGTGTACGCCCTGCGGCCCTGCTGGCCCAACCCGTCCTCTGGCCGGGTCAGCTTCGGCTACCAGCTGCCCAAGGCGTCGCAGGTCAGCCTGACGGTGTACAACATCGCGGGGCAGGAGGTCAAGCGGTTCGAGCGTGGCGCGCAGCCTGCCGGGTCGTACAGTATCGATTGGAAGGATGGCAAAGTGTCGGCCGGGGTTTACTTCTACCGGCTGCAGGCGGGCGACTTCGTCTCCACCAGGAAACTGACGATCGTCAGGTAAACCATCTTTCAAAGGCAAAGGGCCGCCTTAAAAAGGCGGCCCTTTGAGCGATGTCACGGCCTCAAAACGCCTCACAAACGCTTAAAAAACCTTGACTTTAGGACTGTTTTAAGCTATCATAATACGCTAATTTGCAAATATATCTACCAACATTGGATAACCAAACAGGAGGATTAAATGACCAAGAGAACCTACCAGCCCAGCCAGGTGAAAAGGGCCCGGAAGCATGGTTTTCGCAGCCGGATGGAAACGGCCGACGGGCGGAAGGTGCTGGCGCGCCGGCGGGCCAAGGGCCGTCATAAGCTGACGGTGTCCGACGAAAAAGTCAGCTTGAAGCACACCTAAAGAGCCGGAGGACGGCAGTTGACGGTAATGGACCAGACATTCAAAAAGGATGAACGGCTGCGGAGGTCGCAGGACATTACCGAAACGCTGAAGGCCGGCGCCCGCCTGGGCCAGGACGGGATCTCCCTGACTTTCAGGGAAAGGGAAGGAGCCCCCGGCACCAGGGCCGGTTTTATCGTAAGAAAAAAGCTGGGGAAGGCGGTGTCCCGGAACCTGATGAAACGCAGGATGCGCGAAGCATACCGCAGGATAAAATGCTCGGTTAAACCGGGCTACGATCTGGTGTTCTCCGCAAATCAGATAATTGAATACATCAGGGTGCGGGAGGCGATGGCCGAACTTATCAAACGGGGAAAGATCGAACCGGAGGATCAGTAAAACATGCTGCGAGGATTGCTGACAGCCATATTGGTATCCGTTATCCAACTCTACCGGATGACGGTGGGTCTGCTGTTGCCAAATTCCTGCCGGTACAGCCCCTCCTGTTCGGTCTATGCCATGGGGGCCCTCAGGGCCCACGGGCCGTGGCGCGGTCTGTGGCTGGCCGCTCGCCGGGTGCTCCGCTGCCATCCGTTCCATGCCGGCGGCTATGACCCGGTCCCCGGCCTCAAAACAAAAGAAGGGAAGAATATTCAGTAATGGATTCCAACAAAAGAACATTTATTGCGCTGATCCTGATCCTGGGTGTATTCGTGGGCTTCCAATATCTAAGTCCCAAGGGCCAAGCCCCGGTCCAGCAGCCCACAGAACAGCAACCGGCGGCCGCCCTGCCGGAGGCGGGACTTTCGCCAGAACAACCGGCGGCCCTGGCGGCTGCGCAACCCCAAAAAAGAGCCGTCGTCAAGGCCGCCGCCCCGCAGATCCCGGCGGTTCAGTCAACCATAGAGACCGAAGATTTCAGGGCGGTGTTCAGCAATCAGGGGGCCTGTCTGGTGGAATACTCCCTTAAGGGCTACAAGCTGCCGGACGGCCAGATGGTCCAGTTCATACCGGAGAACGGCCGGGCCCTGACCATGGATATTGCGGTCAACGGCGCCCCGCTGGACCTTTCCCAGCAGATGTTTACCCTGGCCGAGGAGGACGAGGGATCGGTGACCTATCGGCTTAAAACGGCCGACGGGCTGACGATCACCAAACGGTATGCGGCGCTGCCGGGCCGGAAGGGGCTGGCCCTGAATATCGGGTTTGACAACCAGGGGGATGCGATCCTGGGGCCGCGCTACGATCTGGTCTGGGATTGCGGGCTGAACTTCACCGAGAAGGACCTCAAGATAGACGAGAACGAGTACGCCGCGGTGTCCATGCTGGACAGGAAGCTGGAGACCGACAAGGCCCAGAAGCTGGCCAAGCCCGAAATCAGCCAGATAGAGGGATCCATAGTCTTCAGCGGGGTGCGCACCAAATATTTTGTGGCGGCCATGGTCCCGGTAAACAAGACAGCGGCTGCGGTCAAACAGGGGATCAATGAAGGCCGGGTTTCCAGCCGGCTGTCGCTGAAGGCCGAATCATCCGGTTACGACAGCATTGCGGTATACCTGGGCCCCATCCATCACCGGATGCTGGCGGCCGTCCATCCCCGGCTGGATGTGGTGGCCGATACCGGGTGGAAGCCTCTGCAGCCGGTGAACCGGGCCATCCTGTGGCTGCTGCTGTTCCTGCAAAAATTCATCCCCAACTACGGATTGGTGATCATCCTGTTCTCAATCATCATCAAGGTGGCCTTCTTTCCGCTGTCCTACAAGGGCATGAAGTCCATGAAGCACATGCAGCAACTCCAGCCCAAGATGAAAAAGATTCAGGAGCAGTACAAGAAGGATCCCGGCAAATTGAACCAGGAGACCATGGCCCTGTATAAAAAGCACGGGGTCAACCCGCTGGGCGGTTGTCTGCCGCTGCTTCTTCAGATGCCGGTGTTCTTCGCCCTGTACAGCGTGCTGGCCAACACCATCGAACTGCGCCAGGCCCCGTTCATCTTCTGGATCAACGACCTGGCGGTCAAGGACCCCTATTATGTCCTGCCGGCCCTGATGGGGATAGCTATGTTCTTCCAGCAGAAGATGACCACGGTGGACCCCAAGCAGAAATTCATGATCTACCTGATGCCTCCGTTCATGGTGTTCATCTTCAGCAGCCTGCCGGCCGGGCTTAACCTCTACTGGCTGATATACAACATCCTCTCCATCGGCGAGCAGTATATCATCCATATCCGCCACAAACCGATCGGGGATTGATCCGCCGTTCGCCAGATAAGGCGGGCCGGACGTCACAAAAATTAAGAACCAAATCAAAAGAGAACCAAATGAGCGTATTCATAGAGAAGGAAGCCAAGACCGTTGAACAGGCCATTGACAAGGGCCTGACCCAAATGGGTCTTCAAAGAGAAGACGTGGAGATAGAGATCGTCAGCCTGGGCTCCGCCGGATTTCTGGGAATATTCGGGGGCAAGCCGGCCAAGGTCCGGCTTAAAGTGCTTCCTCAGCCCAGGGTCAAGCGGCTGGTGGAGGGCATCCTGGAGAAGATGGATATCCCGGGCATGGTCGGTTCCTTCCACGAGGAGGGAAACATCCTGGTGGCCACCATCGATTCTTTCGAGGGCGAGAAATACCTCAAGGCCAACCAGGGTGCGGCCATCACCGCCATGGAATATCTGATAAACAAGATATACCATGACTCGGAATACGAGGTCCGGCTGGATATCGGTGGATTCCGGAATAAGCAGAACGACGAGCTGAAATCCCGCGCTTTGCAGCTGGCGGCCAAGGTCAAGGAGAGCGGCCAGGAACACAAGATGGAGCCGATGCCGCCCCACCAGAGGAAGATCGTCCACAAGACCCTGGAGAACAACCCCGACGTCAAGACCTTCGCGGTGGGCAACGCCGACTTCCGCCGGGTGATAATCGCTCCGCGCTTGCCGGGGGAGAAGCCCGGCCAGAGGGGATCCCCGATGGCCCCCCGGCAACAAGGCGAGGACCGGGGAAAATTCAGGGGATCCCCAAAAGGCAGGGGGCCGCAGCCCCGGCCGGCCGACCGCCCCCTTTCTCCCCCTCCGCAGCGGAGGGGGAACGTGGGCGGTCAAAAGCCCCAGCCCGCCAGAGAGAGGCCGGCTCCCAAGCCGGCGAATGACTTCAAATCGAGGAGCAAAAGCCCCAAGGGGCCCAGACCTCAGGCAGCGGTTAAGCCGGAGGCCTCCCTGAGAAGCACCACCGTTGCCAGCGGCATGGCCAGCCGCCCGGCGGAGCCTTTCGTGCCCCGCGGCAAAAAGACCAAAGGCGGAAGATAGAAAGCAATGTCAAGGACAGAAGATAAAAAGGCTGTGGATTAACAGGCTTATAAAACCTCTTCGTTATTTTAAGGAAGAGGTTTTATTTATGCAGACACCCAAATAAGATATTATTCCTCCAGCAATTGAATAGGTCAATAATACCGGTTGTCATGTCATTCCCGCATCAAGTGCCCGTGGCCCCGCTAAAAGCGGAGCACGCCTTTGGCGTGGCGTGGCGGGATAAATTCCAAATGGCATCCAGGCCTGGATTCC
>JAGVNJ010000046.1 GCA_020053305.1 Candidatus Edwardsiibacteriota bacterium
CTGGTTAGCTCGCTCATCGTCAGGAGTATTCTTTCTTCTTTCATACCCTGACATTATCACATTGCAGATATACCCTGACATAATTATTATGCTACCACAGGGGGGCTGTATTTTTTATTGACTTATAGACGGTTTTATAATATTCTTAACTGTTTATCCACAGCAATAAATCAATCCTGAATATCTTTTTGAAATGAGCAACAAAATCAACCCCGCCCTGAATTACGAAAAGACCATGCGGTCGGCCGGGTATGTGCCCAGAAAACAGGCCACCCAGAAGACCTACGATGCCATCGGCTTCATGTCCGGCCTGGAGGTGCACCAGCAGTTGCTGACCAAACAGAAGCTGTTCTGCCGTTGTCCGGCCGGGATATTCCAGAAGCCGGAGGAGTACCACGCCGAGTTGATCCGCCACATGCGGCCCACCCTCTCCGAGCTGGGAGAATACGACGGCACCGCCCTGATGGAGTTCAAGACCCGCAAGAACATCGTCTATCACATCAACAGCCGGACCGCCTGCACCTACGAGGTGGACGACACTCCGCCCTTTCCCCTGAACCGGGAGGCCCTGGACATCGCCATCCGCATCGCCCTGCTGTCCAAGCTGAATATCGTGGGCGAGGTGCATATCACCCGCAAGCAGTACCTGGACGGCAGCATTCCCACCGGGTTCCAGCGCACCGCCATCATCGGGGTGGAGGGTGAGATCCCGCTGAAGAACAAGAAGGTCCGCCTGATCCAGCTTTCCCTGGAAGAAGACTCCTGCCGGGAGGTATCGGACATCGGCCATCAGCGGGTATACCGCACCGACCGGCTGGGCATGCCGCTGATCGAGACCGTCACCTATCCCGACATGAAGAATCCCGACGAGGTGATGGAGGCCTGCAACTACATCCGCTTCCTGAACCGCAGCACCGGCCTGGTGCGCACCGGGATCGGGGCGGGCCGCGAGGATGTCAACGTCTCCTGCAGGGGCGGCACCCGGGTGGAGATCAAGGGCGTATCGCGCACCAAGCTGATTCCCGAGCTGACCCACAACGAGTGCTTCCGCCAGTGGGCCCTGCTGAAGATCCGCGATCGGCTCAAGGACCAGGTAAAACAGCAGAAGGAATGGAAGATAAAACCTGAACCGCTCAAGTCCATCGCCGGAAAGCTGGAGAGTCAGCGCTTCAAGGAACTGTCGAACAACGGTCATAAAGTTATGGCGGTCAACCTGCCGGGCTTCGGTGGCGTCTTTTCCCATTTCACCCAGCCGGGAAAATGCTTTGCCAACGAGATCGCCGACCGGCTCAAAGTTATCGCCTGTCTGGAACGGCCCAACATGACCTGCTCGGAGGACCTGGATCCGATGTTGGCCGATAACGACTGGGACCAAGTCCGCAGTCTGCTGAATGCCTCGCCTGATGATGCTCAAATAATATTCTGGGGGCCGGAGGACGATATCAAGACCGCCCTGGAGACCATCGAGGAACGCTGTATAATGGCCTTCTCCGGGGTTCCCAACGAGACCCGCAAATCCTTGGCCGACGGCACCACCATCTTCGAGCGGGTGCTGCCCGGGGCCGATAGGATGTATCCCGACACCGACTCCAAGCCCATCCCGCTGGAGGACAGCCATATCAAAAAACTGGGCCAGGACCTGCCCAGCGATGTCATCGAAAGATACCACCAGCTGAAAACTTGGGGGGTGCCGGAGGATTCCTATCATTACCTTTTTACCCATAACCTGTATCCGGTGATAGAGAAGATCATTGCCGGCCTGGACCAGGACCCCAAAAAGATCGGCAAGCTGTTCGGGCATTTTTTGAAATACATCGCAGGACATTATAAAAGATCCCCGGATTTTTCTTATGAACGTATCTACGATCTTTATAAATACGTGGTTGCCAACAAACTGGATGCCGAGATAGTCAAAATCATGTTGCCGGTGGTCTACCAGTATCCCAAGATGGATTTCGACTCGGTGCTGGTGAACCTTGATTTCAAGCGGTTTTCCAAAGACGAGATAGTTTCCAATATCCCATTCCTGAAAGATAAGTACAAGAGCATTAAAACCTCGAAGCTGCCGGAAGCCGAGAAACATTGGGCGATGGGGCAGTTGCGCAAGATGGCGGTAGGGAATATTCCGCTGAAAGAACTGATGGGAATTATTTGATTTACGGAATAGAACACGGATAAAACGGATCAGACAGATTTACACGGATATAATACAATATTTTATATTGGATACAAAAATAAGAAGATTTGCAAAATAGCACACGGAACAACTGATTAGGCTGTTTTACACGGAGAAAATATTATGCTCTATCAGGAAACAACGGATAAAATAATCAAGGCTTTTTATGATGTTTATAACGAGCTGGGTTTTGGTTTTCTGGAAAAGGTTTATGAAAATTCCATGTTCATTGAATTGTCTGCTTTGGGGTTGAAGTGCCAAAGACAAAAGCCGATCAATGTTTATTATAAAAACGAGAAAGTTGGCGAATATTTCGCTGATATAATTGTTGATGATAAAATAATTGTAGAATTAAAAGCAGCAGAAACGATAGCGGTTGAACATGAATTGCAATTGATCAATTACTTGAAAGCCACAGGGATAGAAGTGGGTTTATTGCTCAATTTTGGCAAAAAGCCTCAAATAAAGCGGAAAATATATACTACAAAGAAAAATCAGCGCGGATCCGTCTAATCAAAACAATCCGTGTTCCATTAATAAGGGCATATAATGACAGACGATATTTTTCAAGGCTACAAGGGCGCGGGGCTGGAGGTCCTCAAGAAATACAACGTCCGGGTGTGGGGACAGGCCGAGGTGCTTACCAGCCGGGGCGATTTCAAGGGGACGGTGCTGCCGCGGTCGGAGAACGACGACGACCAGCACATAGTGCTTAAAATCGCCACCGGCTACAATATCGGCATCGACATCGCCACCATCACCGCCATGACCGAGACCGGCTACAAAAAGGCCAATTACAAGATCCCGGAGAAGGAGTTCCCCATCACCCCGGGCCTGCCCAAGGTCAAGCTGCTGGGCACCGGCGGCACCATCGCCTCCCGGCTGGACTACCGCACCGGCGCGGTGATCCCGGCCTTCACTCCCGGCGAGCTGTACGGCGCGGTGCCGGAGCTGGCCGACATCTGCAATCTGACCACCGAAAAGCTGTTCGCGGTCTTCTCCGAGAACATGGGGCCGGAGCAGTACACGACCCTGGCGGTGGCCATCGGCAAGGAGATAGAGAACGGCATAGACGGCATCGTGATCGGCCACGGCACCGACACCCTGCACTACACTGCGGCGGCCCTGACCTTCATGGTGCAGAACCCGCCGGTGCCCATCGTGCTGGTGGGCTCCCAGCGCTCCTCCGACCGGCCATCATCGGACGCCGCCCTCAATTTAATGCACGCCACCACCGCGGCCGGCCATGGCGACATCGCCGAGGTGATGGTCTGTATGTTCGGGCCCACCTCGGACGAATACGGCCTGCTGCACCGCGGCACCCGGGTGCGCAAGATGCACTCCTCCTATCGCTCCACCTTCCGCACCATCGGCGACACCCCGCTGGCCATGATCACCCGCCAGGGACTCCAGCATATCAAACAGGACTACAACCCACGGCGCAAAGACCGGCAGGTCATCATCAAGCCCTACTTTGAGGAGAAGGTGGGGATGATCTACTACTATACCAACATGCAGCCGGACATGATAGACTCCATGGTGGACAACGGCTACAAGGGGATCATCATCATCGGCACCGGTCTGGGGCACGTCAACAAGCCGCTGTACCCGGCCATCGAGCGGGCGGTCAAGAAGGGCGTGGCCATCTACATGACGGTCCAGACCCTGTGGGGCTACGTCCACATGTTCGTCTACGACACCGGGCGCGACCTGATGGCCCAGGGGGTGGTGCCGGCCGAGAACATGCTGCCGGAGGCGGCCTACATCAAATTAGGCTGGGCCCTGGGGCAGACCAGCGACCTGGAGAAGGTCAAGGAAATTATGATGACGCCCATCAACGATGAGATCACCCCCCGGGAGCCGTACAACGGGTATCTGATCTACCAGGGCGGGGTGCCCGAGGTGGAGGAGTTCATCAAAAAGTTTCACAAGTGAACAGAACACTAATCCAGCAATCATGCGAAATAAAAGCACGGAACCTGGCGTGACATTTAAAAGACCGCGATGGCTTCGCCCGGTATATTATAAGATCGAGAAACTATGATTAAAACCGAAAACATCAGTAAAATCTTCTGGGATCAAAAAGGCGGGGAGATTAAGGCGGTATTGCCGACATCTTTGGAAGTCCACCCGGGTGAGATTTTCGGGCTTTTGGGTCCCAACGGCGCCGGGAAAACCACATTTTTAAGAATGTTGGCTACGGTAATTTCACCCACCGCCGGTTCGGCCGAAATCAACGGATTTGATCTGTTGACCCAGCCCGATGATATCAAGAAATCCATCGGATTCCTTTCGGGGAACACTAAGTTATATGGCCGGCTTTCGCCCCGTGAATTATTGGATTATTTCGGGCAGCTGTACGATATGATTTCCTGCCAGATTAAACTCCGCTGTCAGGAAATATTCGACCTTTTGGATATGAACGATTTTGCCGATCAGCGGATAGAAAGCCTTTCCACCGGACAGACTCAGAAGACATCGATCGCCCGCTGCATTCTGCACGATCCGCCGGTCTATATCCTGGATGAGCCAACCTTGGGATTGGACATTCTTACCAGCCGCACCATCATTCAGTTTATTCGGGATACGACCAAAACTGGCAAAACCGTGATCTTCTCCACCCATTACATGGAAGAGGCGGAACTTCTGTGCCACCGGATCGGGCTTATCAACCAGGGGAATATATTGGATATAGACAGCCTGAAGGGTTATCAGCAAAAATCCGGCAAGTCGCATCTGGCGGATATCTTTTTGGATTATGTCAGTAATGCCCGGGGGATACAGTCATGAACCTTAAAAAAATCACTGCTGTTTATAAAAAGGAGCTTAAGGATACCCTCAGGGATAAGCGAACAATCTTGATGATGGTTTTGGTGCCCATAGTCATGTATCCGGTTCTTTTTATTTTAATGAACCAAATCCAGTCGGCGGGATTGGCAAAATTAGAGCTGGAGAAAAGCCGAATTGCGATAAAATCGGCAGCGCCGGTCTATTTGGATTCATTGCTGAAAAATGATGATAAGTTGTTCATGGTTTGCTCCGAAGATCCTATGGCTGATTTAAAAAACGGCAGTATCCAGGGCATAGTTGATATTAAAACCATGACTATCGAAAAATCTTCGGCGATTCCGGATTCCATATTGATATATTATGACGGGGCGGTGGAGCGTTCGCAGATGGCCAACAGCCGAACAACCAAATTAGTCGAGCAATACAAAAGGCAGTCCCAAAAAGACAATGTCTCCCAGGCCGGTTTGGATACCGCGATACTGGAGCCGTTTGGCTGGCGTTCGGGGAACATCGCGCCTCCTTCCCGTATGGGTGGAAGAATCCTGGGTTTCTTAATTCCCTTGTTCCTGGTGATCACTATATTGATGGGCGCCATGTATCCGGCCATCGACCTAACCGCCGGGGAAAAAGAACGGGGAACACTGGAGACCATTTTAACGGCGCCGGTGGCTAAAATGGATCTGTTCATGGGTAAATATTTGACTGTTTCCACCATAGCGATCATCACTGGGATTTTGAACCTAGTTTCAATGATGATGACCTTTGGTTTGGGTTTCATACAATTGGGGGTCATATCCGGAAAGATGGATTTTTCCCTAAGCCCATTGACCCTGGTCCTGATCTTATTTATGATAATCCCTTTGGCCCTGTTTATTGGCGCCGTCCTGCTTTCGGTCTCGCTGTTCGCCAGGTCGTTCAAGGACGCCCAAAATATTATAACCCCGGTTTATCTGGCCTTGATGATGCCGACTTTTATAGCCCTTTCCCCCGGCATACAACTGAATGGGTTTCTGGCGCTGGTTCCGGTCGCCAACATAACCCTGTTGTTTAAAGATCTGTTGTTGAACACTTTTTCCGCAGAAAATATCTTTTTGGTTTTTTTGTCCAACTGCGTGTTCGCTTTGCTGGGCATTATGACGGTAAGCCGGCTTTTCGGCTCCGAGCAGGTTTTAATGGCCGAAGGGAAAGGTCTTCAGTTTTCATTTAAGCGATCCCGGATTAGGCCGGTGGATGTTCTTCCGCCATCCACCGCGGTAATCATTTGCACGGTCATAATGATACTGCTCTTTTACGTCGCCGGAGTTCTTCAACTGCGGATGAATCACTGGGGCATAGCGATTACCGAGTGGGGGCTGATCTTTTTGCCGGTGTTGTTAGCACTATGGTATTTTAAAGCGAATTATAGAATGTCGCTGCATTTGAGGGGTTTCAATTTCGGCGCGGGGTTGGGCGCAATTTTGCTTTACATAGGCAGTATGGGGTTGGCGAATTGGGTGGATCTGATGCAGGCTAAAGTATTTCCGGAGTCGGTAAAAGCCCTGGAGCCTCTGCAAAAGATGTTGGACGTAAACGCCTTGGGGATCAGCCCATGGTTGGGGGTGTTTCTATTCGGCCTTGGCCCGGGCATCTGTGAGGAGTTGCTTTTTAGGGGAATGCTGTTATCGTCGTTTAGGAAAAAGATGGCGCCGGCTGCCGCCATAGTGGCGGTAGCGCTTCTGTTCGGAATTTTCCATATGAGCATTTTTCGTTTTGTGCCTACCTTTCTTTTGGGCATATATTTTACCTATGTCGTTTACCGGACAGGGTCGATATATCTGTCAATATTGGCCCATACCTTGAACAACAGCCTTGCAGTGCTGCTAATTTATTCACCAACATTGGCCAGTAAATTCATGTGGTTGACAGGAGAAAAGCCTTTTCCGCCGCAGGCCATAGCGGTAATGACCGGATTGGTTATATTGGGCGTTTTCTGCATCCATCATTCAACAAAATTGACGGATCGTAAATAAAGATGGTGATTTGGATGGACCAGCAACTGTTTATGCAGCTGGTATCTGATCTACCAGGGCGGAGGCCCGAGGTTGAGGAGTTCATCAAGAAGTTTCATAAAAAATCAAAAGCCTCGTTGACACGGAGCTTTTGTTTTTTCTCATGGCCGACGTAGGAATGCGGCAAGGGAAATATTTTTTAAAAGTATTCCTTGACTTCCTGTTCCGGCGGGTATAGACTATCTATTCCGACAAACAACCATCACCATAAACCAATAACAAAGGAAAAGACCATGAAGAAGATCCTTCCCGTCCTCTGCTGTGTCGCCTTGCTGTTCACGGCCTGCAGTCTTAGCAAGACCCCGGCTCAACTGGCCATCAAAACCGCCGAGGAGGCACTAACGGCCGTCAGCGTCGAGGCCCGGAAATATGTGCCGGACCAACTGGCCCCTGTGGAAGCAGCACTGACCGACGCCAAGAACCTGTTCGAAAAAGGCGATTACAAGGCCGCCCTGGCCGGGGCCAAGGATCTGCCCCTTAAGGTCAAGGACCTGGCCGTTGCCGTCGAGTCCCGCAAAGCCGAACTGCCCAAGATCTGGGAGGGCATGGCCGCCAGCCTGCCGAAATTGATCGCCGAGACCAAGGCCGTCATTGCTTCGGCCCGCGGCGCGGACAAGGCTGTTGTGGCAACAGCCAAGGCCGATGTCAAGGGGATGGAAGCCTCTCTGGCCAAGGCCAAGGAGGCATGTAAATCCGGAGACTTCTTTGGTGCGGTCAACATCGGGACCGAGATGCAGGGCCTGGCCGCCAAGATCAAGGCCAGCCTAACGAGCCCAATGGTAAAGAAATGACCTGGTCGCCCGGAAGGGAAAACCCCGCTTAAAGCGGGGTTTTTTTATGGGTACGGTATGCCAGGCAAAAATATTTTGGTTGAATCTCAAGCGATATTATGCTTAAATAGATGTCACTGCGGCGCGGGGACCCAAGGTTGAGGGGTTCATCCAGAAGGCGCATAATTAGCCCGATAAACCCTGCCAAGCCGGTATGAATAAATGAAAAACAAAAAGTCTTCCGAAATAAAAAACAGAATATCGTCGGTCTTCCTTGATGGCTGGCGTTCCTATGTCTGGCTGGCCGTCGTGGGCTTTGCCGTCTACGCCCAAACCCTGTTCTTCGGCCTGAGCGGATACGACGACACCCTGCTGATCACCCGGCATTATTATCTGATAAAGGACCTTACCAAGATCCCGTCGGCCTTCCTGAATGATGTGGCCTGGGGCCATAGCCAGCAGTTCTACCGCCCGATGCTGACCGTCTCCTTCATGTTCAACGCCATTCTGGGCGGAAAAAACGTTTGGTTCTTTCACCTCAGCAACATTCTGATGCACCTGGGTTCGGTCTTGCTGGTGTTCTGGCTGCTAAAAAGACTGACAGGGGAGCGTGGTTCAGCTTTTATCCTTTCACTTATCTTTGCCGTACACCCAGCTTTATCCCCGGCGGTGGCCTGGCTTCCAGGCAGGAACGACTCCCTGCTGGGATTATTTATACTGGGGGCTTTCGGAACAATGTTGGAATATGTCCGGAAGGGCAAATGGCGCTGGTATGCCCTTCATATGACGCTGTTTATTTTTGCATTGCTTACCAAGGAAACAGCGGTGGCCATTCCGGCGGTGTTCCTGGCCCTTCTAATAGCCCTTCACGGAAGGCAGCGCTTAAGGCAATGTATTTATCTGGCTGCCGGTTGGCTGGCCTCAGGGGCCGGGTATTTTATTTTAAGGAGCTCTGTTCTGCCCCCGACCCCGCCGCTCATGAACACCGCCTCCGAGAACGCGGCCGGGCTGTTGGGATACATAGGCAAGCTGATATTTCCGGTCAATCTCTCGGTAATGCCCCTGCCCCAGGATAGCCCCTATTTCTACGGAATAGCGGCTTTGGCGCTGTTCGTCATTCTCTTTACCCTAAAGGGCATCAGGAACAAAAAGATTTTTATCGCCGGGCTGTTTTGGTTCGCGGTGTTTTTGGGTCCCACCATTTTCCGGATCACCGATTTTGCCAACATGCTGGAACACCGGCTATATGTGCCGATGTTCGGGCTTCTGCTGATGTTGTCCCAAGCCGAAGCGATATATCATTTCAAAAAAATCTTCCTATCTCTGGCTGTTTTTCTTTTGATTCTATTCGGAACCTTCGCGGTATCGCACAGCCGGGATTTTAAAGACCCCCTTTCCTTCTGGCAGAATGCCGCAGACACATCGCCGCATTGCGCCCTGGCCCATCGGTCTCTGGGCCTGATGCATCTTAACGGGGGGCATCCCGAAATGGCCGCCTCCCGTTTCGGCCAGGGCCTTAAGAACAATCCCGGCGACCCCGGCCTGATGAACGGCCTGGCCCTGGCTTATCTGAATATGAATAAATTTGACCTGGCGGTTCCGCTGCTGGAGAAAGCTGCGGTTATTGATTCCGGCAATGCCTTTTGCCATGAAAACCTGGGCACGGCCTACCTGAAGATCGGCCGGTTACATCCGGCCGTCCAAGAATTCCGCCGGGCCCATATTCTCCGACCGGAGGATACCGGGATACTGATCAATCTGTCTTATGCCCAGTACCTGTTGAAAAATACCGATTCAGCAGCCCATTATTATTCACAGGCGCTTAAGCAGGGTCTGGCTCCTGATCCCAAAATCGAAAAAATGCTGAGAAATTCCATAGAAAAATAAAGGGGGTCCATGAAAAAACCAACGTTATTCCTTCTGGGTTTGTTCCTTTTATCCGGTATAGCATCCGCGGCGGACACTCCCTCGGCGGTCATCTCCGCCCTGTCGCACCAGGTCGAGATAAACCTGCCTGTTCTGCAAAAAGCCCCGGGCGACCAGCCGTATTTCATCGGCTACCGGGTGGCGGAGGAGGAGAAATACCAGGTCAACGGGTCGTTCGGGGCGGTGACCGAGGAGCGATACCTAAAAGAGCGGGCCGGCATGGTGGATGTTCGGGTGGGCTCCATGAAATTGGACAACACCCACAACATCCGCGAAGGCTGGGGCTATTGGGGCAGCGGCAAGTTTGACCTGCCGGTCGAAGACGACCAGGCGGCCCTGGAGTCGGTGCTATGGTGGTACACCGACAAGACCTTCAAGCAGGCTCAGAAGGGATTTGACGCGGTCAAGGCCAACCTGGCGGTCAAGGTGGAGGAGGAGGATCAGTCCGACGATTTTTCCCCGGCCCCGTTGGTGGTCAGCCTGTCGGCTCCGGCCCGGCTGGATATCGACCAGGCCTGGTGGAAGCAAAGGGTGATTGACATCTCCAAATTATTCGACGGCTATCCAGATATCTACAAATCCGAAGTGGCCTTTGCCGTTGCCGCCGAGAATAACCATATCGTCAACAGCCAGGGCGCTAAAATATCGCACGGCCGGATCCGCTGCCGTCTGCATCTTTACATCTCCACCGTAGCCGAGGACGGCATGGAGCTTTACCGCTACGAGGCCTTCGATGCCAGATCAGCCGATGGGCTGCCTGACGAGATGGCCATAAATGCCACCGCCCAAAAAATGATCTCCGAGCTGGCCGCCCTGCGCCGGGCGCCGCTGGCCGATCCCCATGTAGGACCGGCCATCATGTGCAACCGGGCCTCGGCGGTCTTCTTCCACGAGATACTGGGACACCGGGTGGAGGGCCACCGCCAGAAGGATGTCACCGAGGGCCAGACCTTCAAGAAGAAGGTGGGCCAGAAGATCCTGCCGGCCTTCATCTCGGTGTTCGACGATCCCTCCCTCTCCACCTTCAAGGGGCTCAATCTGATGGGCGATTATCCCTACGACGACGAGGGGGTGGCCGCGCAGAGGGTGGATATCATCGAGAACGGCATACTGAAGAATTTTCTGATGAGCCGCTCGCCCATCTCCGGTTTCGGCGTTTCCAACGGACACGGCCGGGGTGATATCGGGCAGGCCCCGGTATCGCGGATGGGCAACACCATCATCACCTCGCAGCAGACCATGTCCTTTGCCGCCCTGAAGAAACTGCTTATCGCCGAAGTCAAAAAGCAGAAGAAGCCCTACGGTCTGATGTTCACCGACATCTCGGGCGGCTTCACCATGACCAGCACCTACATGCCGCAGTCCTTCAAGGTCCTGCCGGTGATGGTCTACAAGATATATCCCGACGGGCGCGAAGAACTGGTGCGGGGGATAGACATCTCCGGAACGCCGCTGACGGTGTTCTCCAAGATTACCGCCACCGCCGACGATTACGATGTCTTCAGCGGTTTCTGCGGGGCCGAATCCGGCTATCTGCCGGTGTCCTGCGTCTCGCCCAGCATCCTGATAAGGGAGATGGAGGTGGAAAAAAGGATGATGGAACAGGACAAACCGCCCCTTCTGCCCCAGCCCATGGAGCTACGGAAAGGAGGCAACAAAAATGAAAAATAAAATATTCTTATTTTTTCTGGCAGTATCTGTCCCCCTCTCTTTTAATATTTCCGCCCAGCCCCTGGCTACTTTTCCGAATGATCCGGTGCTGAAGGCCATGCAGGACGAACTGCAGAGGAATTTCGACGGCTTAAGGATCTCGGAGAACCTGCGGATTCCGTATTCCGAAAGCTGGGGGCTTTTATCCCAGCCGTCTCCCGAATCTGATAAATTCCGGGAAACCCCGAATGCCGCCGACCGGGCGCCGCGCGATTCGGCCATCATGCCGGGCGGCCCGGCCAACCATCCCTATTTCGTCTCCTACACCATCGATATATATAAGACCTTCAAAGCGGCGGCCACCTTCGGGAAAATGGCGGATGAGGGCTCTTCGAGCTTCTCCCGGGGCGAGGTGGATCTCCGGATCGGGGACTATTCGCTGGACAACACCCCCGAGGGACGCTGGCGCCACCGGTCCGGAGGATACCAGTCCAACATCCCGGCCGAGGCCGATTACTGGGGCCTGCGCAAATCATTGTGGTGGCAGAGCGATATGGCCTTCAAGCGGGCCATCGAGCAGTACTCCCGCAAGAAGATGCTGATGAAGACCAAGAAGCGCCGGGAGCCGCTGGACGACCTCTCCCGGGAGAAGCCTCATCGTTTCTTTCAGCAGGGGCCCGAGGAAAAACTGGAATGGGATAAAATAAAGGATATTTTAAAGGATGTCTCCCGGCTGTTCCGGGAGTATCCCAGGATTGACCGATCCCAGGCCGAGGCCCGGGTTCAGTTCAAGAAACATTATTTCGTCAGCTCCGAGGGGTCGGCCAACCGCATTTTTGATTCTTTCGGCTCCATCAGCGTGGAGATGTCCGGACTGACCGATAACGGCCTGATGCTGAAGGACGGTTTCTCGGTTGATTACCGATCCGGCGATGACCGGGAAACTATGATTAAGAAAGCCAGACAGGAAATAGATAAGTTCTGCGCTCAGTTAAAGGCCCCGCCCATGGAGGATTATTTCGGGCCGGTTTTGTTGGAGGGGCAGGCCGCCGCCGAGTTTGTAGTGCAGACCATAGTGCCGCTGATGCAGGCCGAGCGGGATCCGGTATCGGATTACGAATACGCCGATAACACCTCCAGCGACCTGAAGAAATGGCTCAATAAACGGATCACCGCCCCGCATATCAGCTTGACTGACGATCCCACGGCAATGGTTTTTGAAAAGGATTCGCTGGGCGGCCATTATCAGGTGGACGACGAGGGGATGCCGGGCAGAAAGATCGCCCTGATAGAGAAAGGGATATTGAAGACCTTCTACATGTCCCGCTCGCCCATCGAAAAGATTTACGGCACCAACGGCCACCTGCGAAACGGGCAGCTGATGCCGGGCAATCTGTTCCTGTCGTCATCCAAAGGACTTTCGCAGAAAAAGCTTTTAAAGACCTTGGAGAAGCTGTGCAAGGAAAAGGGCAACGATTACGGGATCATTGTAAAAAGGCTGGAACCCCAGAAATATTCCCTGGGATATCTGGATGCCACCCTCAAGGCCCTGGAGGCCTACAAGTATGATCTCAAGACCAAGCAGTTGACCCTGGTGAGGAATCTGGTATTGAGGGACGTCTCCCGGCGGACCCTGCGCGATATCTACCGAACGGGTAAGCAGCCGATGGTCTACAACAGCCGGATCGGCAGCGGGGTCCAAAGCGAGGCTTTTGCGGTGATAACCCCGGACATTCTGCTGGACCAGATTGAAGCCAGCGGGCCGTCCGAGGTGGGCAGCCAGCCGCCTTTCCTGAAGAATCCGTTCTTCGAGAAGTGATGGAATTCTTCGTTGTCATCATGAGCTAACACCAACGCAGCGCAGGTTGAAGGATGGCGGGTCACACATTCAATTTGCCAAGCAGGCAGCCCGTCTCAGTGGGACAAATAAAAAAGCCCGGCATTGCCGGGCTCTTGTATTAAACCACATTATTTCCCAAGCTTCTTTCCCAGCTCGAAGGCTTGCTGCATCAGCTTTTTATCCTTCCTGACCTCCCCGGGTTCGTTGCCGGTGCCGTAAACCATTCCAATGATCGGCGCCCCGATGAAGCGGAAGGCATCCTGGTAGGTCCGGATGGCGTTCACTGCTCCAGCAGCAAAAGGATCAACATCGCCATAGGTCAGAATGATTCCGATCTTTTTGCCCTTCAGGGCATGGCCGTTTTTGCCGATCAGGGCATACCAGCGGTCCATGAACAGCTTGATCTGGGCCGAGACGGTGAACCAGTAAACCGGACCGGCCATGACGATGGCGTCGGCCTTGACCAGTTTGGGATACAGCTTCTGCATGTCGTCCTTAAGGATGCAGGCATGCCCTGGCCTGGTCTGGCAGTGGTCGCAGGCATTGCAGGGCTTGATGTGCATCTCATGCAGGCAGATGGTCTCACATATGGCGCCGGACGCTTCGGCCCCTTCGGCGGCCTGTTTGGCCAGGGCCGTGCTGTTGCCGTTCTTTCTGGGGCTGCCCAGGACTATCAGGACTTTTTTAGCAGCCATAACTTGCTCCCTTATCCAATATATTATTTGCTGATTTTGTATGTCCCGCGCCATATTTTATAATCGGGACTGCCGGTGCATCCAATATCATAATAAAGTTTTTTGTCTATGCTGGCAAAAGATCTGGTAACATCGTCAAGCATCTGTTCGGTAAATAAGCGAACGTGGGGCAGGCCCTCTTCGGGGTTGCCGGCCAGCACGGCAAGAATCAAAATGCCTCCAGGTTTAAGCAGGCGTGCGGTCTCGTTAATTACAGCAGCAACATCCGCAAAGGCGGTTGCCCCTACAAATTCATGAAGCAGGCCAAAACAATAAATCCCATCAAAGGTGTTACCCGGAAAGGGCAGCGAACGAGCGTCGGCCTGAATAGAATTTAAAGAGAATGATTGCAGCAGTCTCTTGTTTTTTAAATGTTCGATAGCCCAATGGGAGATATCGGTCCCGGTAACTGTGAAACCTCTATCCGCCAAAACAATACCATCCCGCCCGACACCGCAACCCAGGTCAAGAATATTATGAGCATTAGCGTTGGTGAAATGTTTAACCGCATAATTTACACAATCAGTATTTTGGACAGATAAAATCCGAAGGTCTTTTTTGTAAAATTTATCCCATCTGGTCATATTGTTTCAACTCTATAATTTGATCAACATTAAGATACTATCAAAGCCATCACGGTAAAGTCAATCATATTTTAACAGAGATAATACTTGTTGACACCGGGGCTAATTTGAATTAGAATAGCACACACCTGAAATAAATGAATTTTTACTCTGGGAGCTATATGTATAGGTCAGGGATCCTTCTGGCTGTGATGGCTTCTTTTTTTATGGGCTGTGCCGCCACCACCACTGCGCCCCCGCCGGAGACCACTGCCGATCTCCGGCTGGAACTGCCGCCCTATAACGGCCAAAAAACCACGGTGGCGGTGATAGATCTGCGCAACCAGTCGGAGTTCGACGATCCCCGCATCGGACGGGGGGTGTCCAACATGCTGCTCACCGCCCTGGTAAATTCCGGGCGTTTCGTGGTGGTGGAACGCAACGATCAGGCCCTGGAGAAGATCTTTGCCGAGCAGAAGCTGGGACAGACCGGGGCCGTGACCTCCCAGACCGCCGCCAAGGTGGGCAAAATGCTGGGGGCCAGAACGGTGGTGGTGGGTGAGGTCAGCGAGTTCGGCATCCGCAAGACCAGCGCCTTCGTGGGGGTGGGCGGCGCCAAGACCATCACCACCAGGGTGGTGATAGACGCCCGGCTGGTGGACTCCGAGACCGCCGGCATCATCGCCGGGGAGACCGGCATCGGCGCCAGCAGCACCCAGACCAGGGGAGTGGCCCTGACCTTCGAGTTCGGCACCGCCGGATTTGACGAGACCACCATCGGCATCGCCACCCGGAAGGCGGTCAACCAGGTGGTGACCAAATTCGCCCTTAACGTGGAAAACGATCAGATAAATAAAAAGGAGAATAAGTGAAAAGGACAGCACTACTGATGCTGGCGGGATCGCTGCTGCTGGCGGCATCGGCCAAAGCCCAGGATGAAGGAGGGATAAGCCTCAAGCCCACCCCTCCGCCTATCTCCTGCTTGGATTTTTTCAAGGGAACCAGCCAGTTCACCTTTACCGGAATCTACATGAAGCTGGGCCTGCCGGAGGATTCCGAAATGGACGAGTCGCCCACCGGCAAGGGTTTCAATTTCGAGATGTCCCGCGGCTTTGCAGACGGCTTTGGATTGGCGAGCCATTTCATGTTTCTGGGGCTGAACATTCCTACGAAGATAAACAATGTCGAAAAGGATTACCCCGCCTCGGCCATGGCCATGGGCGCTACCATGGTGCTGGACCTTAAAAAAGGGGAAAAGAGGGACATCGCAGGGGAGATCATTGACAAGAAGACCACCCTGGCCGTGTTTACCGGGTTTGATTTCATCGGTACCGATTTCGAGATGGAAAATATCATCGAGGATGAGGATTTTTCGGTCAAAACCATGGAAGGGAGCCTGCCTTTGGGTCTGGTGGCTGATATTCCGCTGGGTTATTATGTCTCCTTGGTGCCATTCGGGCGTTTCGCCTGGAGCAAGACCACGGTGACCACCATCATGCCGTATTACATTTACCTGCCTGCGCCGCCATATTTAATTTTAATGCCGGGCCTCCCGGATGACTCAAGCTACACCTCCACCCGGTTTGATTACGGCATGGACATAGACCTGCGGCTTTTCCGTAACGCTCCGGAGTGGAAGATCAGCGTGGGGACGGTGCTGTCCCAGGTCGAGGGCATGGCTGATGGCAATCTGATCATCATGGCCAGCGTCAAAAAGGAGTGGGGCAAGCATTACAGCAGCACCTCCTTCGGGCCCAAGCTGCATTGATCCCAGTCATCTAATTGTGAGATGGGAAATTAATTAACAGGTTGCCAAGCAAATTTTCAGGTAGGAGAAACCAATGTTGAAAACCGTTAAGGTCCCGCCCCAGTTTGAACAGATTTTTGCCAAAGCGGAGAAAACTGTGGGGGACTTTTTTTCGAAGATAGAGATGAAGCCTTCTCAAGGCCTTATCCATATCGCCGGAGACCGTTATATACTGATGAGGGGGGAATCGATATTCTCGACCTTGCGGGACAGCATGGTAAGCCAATTCGGAGAAGCAGTAACAGATTCCTTTCTGTACGATCTGGCCAAAACCATCGGAAAAAGCGATGCCAGAAGATTTGCCGAAAAGCTCGGTTTAACTGATCCGATCGCCAAATTATCGGCCGGACCGGTGCATTTCAGCCATAGCGGCTGGGCATTGGTGGATATCCTGCCGGAGAGTGCGCCAAGCTCTGATGATAATTACCTTTTAGTATATAATCATCCCAACACTTTTGAATCGGAACTTTACATCGGCCAGGGCAAAAAAAGCGATAAACCGGTTTGTCTCTTTTCGGCGGGATATTCAGCCGGATGGTGTTCGTACAGCTTCGACCTGGATTTGGACGCCAAGGAAATTATGTGCATTGCCAAAGGAGACAGCGACTGCCGGTTTGTGATGGCTCCCAGTACGAAATTGGATAAAAGAGCGGCGGATTATATCAAGGGAACGTGATCATGACCGACCATAACGGCCCAAATATCATTCATGATGTGATAACGGATATATTTCGACGTTACGCACCCCAAGCGCCGGACAACGCCCTGAAGAAGATTGAGGATAAGTGCGGAATCGTTTTAAACAAAGTTTCCTTGGAAAATATTGACGGATTTTTAGGCGCCCTGCAAGAAGAATTGGCCGGCGTGATGGAAGAATGGAAGGCAAGGTTCGTTGCGGGGGTCATTAAGCAGATGGTCGTCAGGTCAATAAAAAAGGAAAAATGATTTTCTGCCAGTTTTATAAACAAACCCCGGATCAAAAGATCCGGGGTTTGTGCTTAGGGCGGGTCAGATATTCTCTATCAGCTTCAGGATATTGTCGAAAGAGACCGGCTTTTCGAAATACCCATGAATGTCGTATTCCAAAGCCTTTCGTTTGATGGCGGAGTCGCACAGGTAGGTTACAATGATGACCTTGGTGCCGGGCGAGGTCTTTTTGGTATGCTCGATGATCTCAAAGCCATCGTTCTCGCTCTTGTTCTCCAGGCACAGTTCGGCGACGACGATATGGTATTTATTCTGGGAGATAAGCCTTCGCGATGCCTCCAGGGTTTCGGCGGAATCAACCTCAAATCCATAGTGCTTAAATAACATCCGGGAGCAGGCCAGGACATTCTTGTCGCCCTCGATCAACAGCAGTTTTTTAGGCATACCCAATCACCCCCGGTGCGTTTACATTAGAAGATCAGCTCATTCTGCATCCATTGGACGGCGGATTTGATCAGGTCATGGGAATCCGCCAGGTTCAACTTGCGCTTGATACTCTCCCGATACGATTGAACGCTTTTGGGGCTGAGGTTGAACTTTTCGGCTATTTTCTTGGTGGAGAAACCCTGTCCGATATACCGAAAGACGGCGATCTCGCGGTCGTTCAGGCAGCCGATCAGGGAATCGCAGGTGTAGTTATTGCCGTTCACGAATTTCTGGAATATATGGTTGGCTACGATCTCGCTGACGAATATCCGTCCGGCGATAACCTCGCGGACGGCCCTCAATATGACATCGGGTGGATCGTGTTTTAATACGTATCCCCGGGCCCCGGCCTTGAGGACCCGCTCGGCGTAGAAGGGGTCCTTGATCATTGATAAGGCTATGATGGGGATTTTGGGATATTTACCATGTACGTTTTTGGTAAGCTCAATGGAATCAAAATCCGAGACGGCGCTTAAAATTACGGCCTCGGGTTTGAATTCCCCGACAGCGGCAATAAAGGGATCGTAATTATCAAAGGCCCCGGACACTTTAAGGTCCGGCTGTACCGAGATAAGATCGGCTAAGCCTTTAAGGCATATCGGGAACGATTCCGCTACAATGATGGCCTTTTTGCTGTCCATAAGTAACGTCCTTTAACATTGTAAATAGTTTAACCCTTTTGCTTTTGAAAGCGCAACGCCATATATGCTTATTATAAAACAGCTCTTTGCTGAATATTGCACGGCAAAAAACAAGTAATTATCAATAAAGCTATCTTAAAATAACGCATTTTTTGTGCCAAAGCCTCGAACATGGCAATAATGTTTATAACCTCTTACACAACAATATATGGGCGGTTGTGCCACGATGTTTGAAAATCTGGCTAACCTTAATACTGTCCTATTATTATTACAGTATATTGCGATATGTGATATCAATAACATACGGCTCAACAGTTATAGAAAAACCTGGCACTGACCCTAACGGAAAGGCGTTATTTGAACCGCAGGCAAAGCAAAGCCCAGGTGCAATGTCTTTTCGATTAAGGAAGGGCAAAGCAGGGACTGGGGCAAAGAAAAAAACGACCATTGGTTTTTACTTGACAAAGAAGGTACTTTAAAATATTATCTTATCATCTGTTTTTTGGCTTTGAGGGGAGGATAATATAATGGACGGACCGGAACATATCTATCGGAAGCTCCAACAACACCTCGACAAGCAGGCCGTAGGCTATCCTGCCACCAGATCCGGAGCTGAGATACGGATCCTCCAGCGATTCTTCAGTCCCGAGGAAGCCCGGCTGGCCATGCATTTGACCTACCAGCCGGACTCCATCGAACATATCAAGGAATCGGCCCAGAACAGCGGGATAGCCCCCGGCGGGGTCGAGGGTCTGCTCGATAACATGGCAGGAAATGGGGTTATCGGTCTGGTTGAAAAGGAAGGTACCCGATGCTTCTGCACCATCCCGTTCATCGTCGGCATGTTCGAGGGCCAGTTGAAGAGGCTCACCCCCGAGTTCCTCGGCGATGTTGAGCAATACACCAGCGACAAGGCCTTCGGCCTGGCCTTTCTCGGCACCAAATTACCGCAGATGCGGACGATCCCGGTGGGGGAAAGCATCTCGGTCGAGCACCAGGTAGCCACCTATGACCACATAGCGGACGTCATCAACGGCAGCGACGGCCCCTTTGCCATCATTGAATGCATCTGCAGAAAAATAGCCGGGTTGAAAGGTGAGACCTGTAAGAAGACCTACCGTCAGGAGACCTGCATGGCCATCGGAGACATGGCCAAGAATGTTATCCAATACGCCAACGGAAGGGCCATCGGTAAAGAGGAGGCGCTCGAAATAGCCCGGATGAACGAATCTGACGGATTGGTGTTTCAGCCCTCCAACACCCAGAAGGTCGATTTCGTCTGCGCCTGCTGCGGTTGCTGTTGTGGGATGCTTAGCCTTCAGAAGGCGCTGCCCAGGCCGGTTGATTTCTGGGCAACCAACTACTACGCCTCGGTGAACGCCGGGACCTGCTCCGGCTGCGGGATCTGCGTCGAAAGATGCCAGGTGAATGCCATGACAGTAGATGATAGTATGGGCACCGCATCGGTCAACCTCGATCGCTGTATCGGTTGCGGAAACTGCGTTACCACCTGTCCGACCGGGGCCATGAGCCTTCTCAAGAAAGAGAAGGAGACCGCGCCGCCCCGGGACTCGGAGGAACTTTATGACGTCATCATAGCCAATAAAAAAGGAACGCTCGGCAAAATGAAACTGGCGAGGAAATTGCTGCGCGTAAAAAATGAGTGAACCTGTTATGCAAAACAAAAAGAGCCCCGCAGGTGCGGGGCTCTTGGCATTTTACCTTTTGGAAAACGTCAATTCTTAACAAAAACTATCTCACCCTTTTTGGCCTCCGCTTTTACCGTGTCCCCTTCCTTGAACTCTCCCTCCAATATCCTCATGGACAGAGGATCCTGCAGTAATCTCTGGATGGCCCGTTTCAGCGGCCGGGCGCCGAAGGCCGGGTCGAAGCCCTCGTTGGCCATTAACTCCTTGGCTTTATCGGTCACCTCCAGCTTTATCTTGCGGTCTTCCAGGCGTTTCATCAAGTGCCCCAGCTGGATGTCCACGATGGCCTTGATGTGCTCCCGGTCCAGCCGGCGGAAGATGACGGTCTCGTCAACTCTATTGAGGAACTCGGGCCGGAAGTGGGCCCGCATGGCACCCAGCACATGCTCTTTTATCTTCGCCTCGTCGTCCAGCTCCTGGATGAACTGGGAGCCGATGTTGGAGGTCATGATGACCACCGCGTTGCGGAAGTCCACCGTCCGGCCCTGGCCGTCGGTCAGCCGGCCGTCGTCCAGCACCTGGAGCAGGGCGTTGAAGACGTCATGGTGGGCCTTCTCGATCTCGTCGAACAATATCACCGAGCAGGAACGGCGGCGCACAGCGCGCGCCAACATGTTACTTACGGGGCGGACTCTGGCGGTTGGGCTGCCCTTCATTGTTTTTGCTGGGATCTCCCTGGCCGGGATGCGGCGGACGCATTTCATCCAACGTCTTCTTTTGTTCTGGTGTCAGGATTTTATCGAGTTTGGCTTTGGTATCCTTCTCTAAATCGGCGATCTGTTGTTGCTGACTATCGGTCAAGTTCAATTTCTCCACTACGAAACGCGGCAACAGATGGAAACCGCCACCGGGGCCACCTTGTCCGCTGGTTTTCTGCTGCGACGGCGAGCCGCCGTTTCCCTGGGCGCGACAGCTGACCGCAAACAAGGTGAGCACCAGCGCTATTGCGATTCTCAGTTTCATGAAATTCTCATTATTAATTGTTAGATGAGCAATTGTTGTTGGATGAATCAGTGGTTACGCATTAGTCCAGTGGGATGGTATCACCCTTCTTTGGTGAATGACGCTGCTTGATCGCCGTTATTTTATCAGCACCATTTTCTTGGCAACTGTATTGTTCCCCGTCGTCAATCGGCAAAGGTAGACTCCGGCGCTAACCTTTCTGCCCTGGAGGTCGGTTCCATTCCAAACCGTCTGGTGATGGCCAGCCGAGGCGTACCCATCAACCAGCGTTGTAACCATCTCCCCCAGAGAATTATACACCCTCAGCTGGACGCGACCGCCTATAATCAGCTGGTAGCTGATGGTAGTGCCTGTGGCGAACGGGTTTGGGGCATTCTGTCGCAATATCTCATGTGTCGGGGGTGCGATCATGTGCCCTCCCTGGCCAACGCCGGACATCACGCCGCCGCGAGCCAATCTGACATAATTATAGATGCGAACAGCGTCGCCTTGAGGACCAAAGCCATTGGGATAACTTGCGGGATCTCCTGTTTTAGGGTCGCTGCGCTGTGCGCCGGCGCCATGTACATCAATCCACCCGCCTAAACTGGTTATTTTACCCATTGCCCTTCCGAAGCTTAAATACACTGCCTTCGCACCGGTCGAAGGAGACAGCTCACAAAATGTAGTTCCGCTCCAGTAAAAGGGGTAATCGGTTTGGCCTGCTTCATTGGTGATCGAAGTGCAATTGAACAGCGAATCGATGGTGGCCGAACTGGTAGAGTCGGGGCAACGGGTGTAGTCGACGATGCTTTGTAGCTCTTTGGCATTAGGCAGGCGCCAGTCCGAGTAACCGGCATAAACAAGACTCTCAGCGTAGCTCAGCGCGTTTTCCCACAGAATGCCGCCCCCGTTGTCGTTCTTCATCCACATCAGGCCCGTGGCTATGTCTGTGATGGTGCCGTCGCCGTTGTCCACAAACTGATTGGCGCCGTAAGCTGTATGGCCGCGGACATACATTACATAATATTTCTTCTGAAATACGCTGTATGGCGGCTGAAAATCTGCTACGGAATCGGTCGGATATCCCTTGATACGCCCGTCGGCAAAATTGAACCCGAACATAGTTTTATTGTTGCTTGTCCCCATTGTTGTGCTCATATATATAGTAGATGTTGCATATTGGGCGTCAATGATACGTTCCACGCTAAGGTCGCCATAACCAAAGTCAAAATAAGTGGTGTCGATGAACGGTACTGCGGCGCCCGGCGATGTAGCGGTAGGATTTGGTTCTGCTCCGCTGAACATTGCAAGAGAATATAGCTCTTTGATGGCAGGCAGTCGCCAGTCATGATACCCTCCTGTTCCGCAGGTTGAAGCGCTATCCACCGCTTGGTACCAGGTTAGTTTGTCGCCGGCATTTATTGTACCGTCACCATTTCTGTCCGTAGTTTTCTGCCACATCAACCCGGTAACATTATCAGTAATTGTACCGTCGCCGTTGTCGGTATATGATGGTGTGTTTCCGGTGTAATTGGCGTCCTGCCCGTAAAAGGATTCCCCCGACGAGGGTGCGGTTATCGTCGTGCTGTTGTTGTAATATAATATCTGTCCGGTATCAACAACCTTGTAAGTGGTGTCAGTCTGCGCCAAGCAGCAATGCGCGGTCATTGCTAGTGTTGCCGCCAGGCACAACATTGGAGCGCTCATGCGCGCCCATGAAATAGAACGGGTCTTCATGGATTGCGTCCTTTCGTTATAAGTGCTGTTGTCCTGCCGTGGTCCAAATTGTGGTCGGTCAACCCGATTGGTGTTTTGGGCCTGGGCCGGAGTTCATATACAACGGCATATTACTTTCCGAGTTGTAAATGCCTATGATCATATTTCATCCACATCAGGCCGGTGGCATTGTCGGTGATCGTGCTGTCGCCGTTGTCCACATACTGATTCGTTCCATAAGACGGGTTGCCGCGGACGTACATAACGTAATACTTCTTCCCAATGGATGAATCGGCCGGGTAACCCTTGATGCGTCCGTCGGCAAAGTTAACCCCGAACATGGTCCGATTGCCGCCCATCGTGGCGCCGACATACAGGGTAGAACTGGCGTACTGCGCGTCAATGATCCGCTCCCCGGCGCCTAGATCGCCGTAACCAAACTTGAAATAGGTGGTGTCAATGAACGGAGTGCACCCGGCCGGAGACGTTGCGTTGGGATTGACGTCTGTTCCGAAAAACATGATGAGTGAATACAGCTCCTTGATACTGGGCAGCCGCCAGTCGCCGTATCCGGCCAGAGTACACGGGGCCGCGGAATCGCGGGCTTGGTCGTAGTACAATTTGTCGGAAAAATTGATAACCCCGTCGCCGCTTCTGTCCGGGCTTTTCTGCCACATCAGTCCAGTCACGTTGTCGGTCACCGTGCCGTCGCCATTGTCGGTATAGGATGGCCGAGTGCACATGTTCTGCGCATCCTGGCCATAGAATGCCTGGACAGCCGTTGGCGGAGATATTTCGCTGCTGTTGTTATAGCACTTGCTCTGTCCGGTGCCCAGGAAAGGCCCGCCCCGCACGCAACGGACGTAATTATAGATGCGGATGGCATCGCCCTGGGGTCCGTGGCCCTGGGGAAAAGCAGCCGGATCACCGGCTTTCGGATCGCTCCGTTGAGCACCTGCGCCATGGACATCAATCCAACCGCCAAACTGGGGCATGTACCCCGTAGCCCTCCCGAAGCTTATGTAGACAGCCGACCTGCCGTCTGTGGGCGACATCGAGGAAAAAGTCGTGCTGCACCAGTAATATGGGAAATCCGCTGCGCCTGCCTCGTTGGTGATAGAAGAGCAATTAAATAGCGGATCGATCGCCGCGGTCCCCGTCGTCGCCGGCGAACGCGTGTAATCGACGATGCTCTGGAGTTCCTTAGCGTTGGGCAGCCTCCAGTCGGAATATCCGGCGTATTCGAGATCTTCCGCCCACTTCAGCGCCTGCTCCCAGTTGAGTCCGTCATATTGGGTGGTATTCGTGCTGTTCTCGGGGCTTGTTGCGCTTTTTTTTGAGCAACCCGGGAAAATAGCTAAAACCAGGCATGCTACTCCGCTTATGAGAGTTTGCTGGATCGTCATTGTTGTCTCCTTCACACGATTATTGGTTATAGGCTTTTCCGATAGAGATAGCTCATATTATCTCTGCATATTCGGCAACAGATGATGTTCCCCTGAATCCAACAGTAATCAGCATTCCTGTACAATGTATTTGACGACACCTGACCGCAAAACTTGCGCGTATACATGCTTTTTAAGTAATAAGGGTGGAAGGCACCGGTTGTGCCTTCCACCCTTATGCATTTACCACGTCGCTTTACCTCATCCCCATCGTTTGAGGTTGATTTTTGCTTCGGCTACGGCCGGCTTAACCACACGGTGAAGCCCGGCCTGGATTCCCTCTGGAGATTACCCCGTTGAAAAACGGGAGGGAACGACAAATTGCAGCTGAATTGCCAAAGCAATAATGTAACGGAGCTTGTTTGCTCCCGTCAGCAAGCAGTGGTTCAGGCTATGGTCCTCGCGGTGGCCTTGTATGCACACCATTTTCGGCTTCCCGTCCGGACGGTGCGGCCTGATCATCGTAGTTCCGCCTGCCCCGGGACGGTGAGTAACCTTCGGTAATAGCCCTGTGCACCATCCGGTCATACTGTTGCCGTTGCTTCGGCGTGCACAGCAGCCGAACTTTGGCGAAATGCTCGTACGTCGCCTGTTCGATGTATTGATGCACGTTCCCGATCATCGTGATGACACCCCAGGCTGCGGTAGAGTCGTCATTGACCAGAAGCGAGTGCAGTTTCTCTCTCAGCATCCCGATGCTGTCGCTGTAAGCGATCATCATCGAACGGTGTTGGTTGCGTAGTTCGTCGAACCGTTCCTGCTGCTGGCGGCTGAAGCCCAGGCTCTGGGCCAGGATATCACCAGGGCGTTGTTCATGATTCGTTGTGATCATCGGCTTCAGCAGCGGCCGCCGCCATATAAACACCAAGGCGACAGCGTTCAGCGCGATCAGAGCGATCACCAGAATGGAGAGATATGTCACTTTGTTCATCGGCCATTCCTCAATAACTATGGACATTGCCAGTGCTGATGTAGTTGCCGTATAACAGTTGCACGGCGGTTTCGGCGCCGGCCCTTTCCATATTGTGCAACCTGATTAAGGATACTACGTTGACCATGAGCAACAACAGGCAGGCCGCGGCTAAACGCCAGGCCAACTTGGGATTGACGCGCTGGGCCTCAAGCTGTATGCTCAGCCGCAGCCTTATCTTTTGATAAAGGAACGGGCTGGCCGGAACCCTTTGCAGCCCATCGAGGCTGTTCAGGGTTTTATCGATCTGGTCATTGATCATAACATTCTCCATAGTGTTTGACGATATTCACTTCATAAACTTGCGCTTATTTATGATCGTTGTAATAATCGGCCAGTTTTACTCTCAGATTTCCCTTGGCCCGGTGCATCAATGATTCTACTGCAGGTAACGAAGCATTCATAACACTGCATATCTCCTGGTAGCTTAGCCCTTCGACCTTGTGCAGGGTGAAGGCAACCCGTTGGTTCTCGGGCAAAGAAGCAATGGCCTTGAACAACACCGTCGCGCGTTCCTTGTTTTCCAGGGCCACCCCCGGGTGTACGAACGGCGATTGTTCGTCTACCCCCTCGGTCTCCCCGGTACCGAACAGGCTTTGGACAAGCGCAAACCGCTTTTTACGCTTCCGGCTGCGCAACAAGTCCAATGAGGTGGAGATAGTTATACGGTATATCCAAGTGCTCAACTTTGCCTCGCCACGAAAGGCCCTCGCCGATCGGAAGATTTTAATAAAGACCTCTTGGGCAATATCCTCGGCGTCTTCCCGGTTCTGCAGCAGGCCCAAACAGGTGTTGAAAACAATGTCCCGATATAGCTCGACCAGCCGTTGGTAAGCTATCTCATTTCCCGCCTTGATTCCGGCCAGTAATGTCAGATCATCGCCTTGTTCGATGGCAACGTCCTCCATCTAAAACTTGTCATTCCCTTTGGTCTTTGCTAAAGGGCCATTGTTTGCGCTAAGAAATCCGTTATGTAAAATAAAAGCTGAGACTTCTGCAAAATCCAACCACTGAAGCGCGGAATAACCGAGAACACTGAAAAAGCTTGGCAAATCCGAGATTTTTCGGCGATTTTGTTCAACATTTTCCGCGTTTCCGTGGCAAGAAGAACTTTTGCAGAGGTCTCAAGTTGATTTACTTCTTCGAGAACTCAATCCCACCCTTTTTTTACATCTGCAGTTACTTTATCTCCTTCCTTGAACTCTCCCTCCAATATCCTCATGGAAAGCGGATACTGAAGTATCCTTTGGATGGTGCGCTTTAGGGGCCGGCATCAACTATCCAGCGGGCTGCGGACGCCGAGGCCGCCCCGTTTGAGCACATGGGTGTAGACCATGGTGGTCGCAACATGGCTGTGCCCCAGCAACTCCTGCACAGTCCGGATGTCGTAGCCGCTTTCGAGCAGGTGGGTGGCAAAGCTGTGGCGGAAGACATGGCAGTTGGCCCGTTTGGAGACATTGGCCAGCCCGGCGGCCGCCTTGACGGCGCGCTGCAAGCCGTCGGGCACGGTATGATGCCGGCGAAAGATCCCGCTCCGAGGATCGCGCGACAGACCCCGCGCCGGAAAGACCCACTGCCATGGCCATTCGATCCCGGCATTGGGATACTTAATTTCCAGGGCGTCGGGTAGCACCACCCCCGCCACGCGATTGCGGCGGTCCTCCTCGTACAACAGCCGGACGCGGCGGACATGATCTTCCAACGGCTGTTTCAGCGACGCCGGCAGCATGGTGCGGCGGTCCTTGCCGCCCTTGCCGCCGCGTACCGTGATCTCGTTCCGGTCGAAGTCGATGTCCTTGACACGCAGACGCAAGCACTCCATCAGCCGCAGGCCGGTTCCGTACAGCAGGCGGGCCATCAACTGCGGCGTGCCGGTCATGGCATCCAGCACCCGCCGGGTCTCTTCCTTGCTTAAGACCTCGGGAACGCGGACCGGACGCTTGGCGCGGACGATGTTTTCGATGTCGCCGATATCGGCCTTAACCACATGACGGTAGAGAAACACGATGGCGTTGAGGGCTTGGTTTTGAGTGCTGGCCGATACCGTGCGCTCGACGGCCAAGTGCGTCAAAAAAGCGCTCACCTCGACCGCGCCCATTTCACGGGGATGGCGCTTGCCATGGAACAGGATGAAACGGCGGATCCAGTGAACGTAGGCTTGCTCGGTGCGGTACGACAAATGGCGCAGACGGATCTCTATGCGTACCTGGTCGAGCAGCTTTGGGGGATTGGCTATCGCGGTTTTTATCGCCATGAGGTAATTATATATAACCGCAGATTTGCTGTCAAGCCTTACTGCCGTTATTACGTAATGTAAAACAACATAAAAGGATAGGCCATGATTCTATTCTTGACATGAAAGGTTCAATTTTGTATAATAACAAAATAACAAAACAGCAGAAATACAACCCAATACATGTTAGGCTGCTTATGGACTTGCTCATATCTACAAGAATCGGACTCTTCGCATGGATAGATCGCGTTCTAGAGCAAGGGGTGCCACCTGGCACTGTCGGGTTTCACTTCAATCTTTATGAGGGTGTAGATTCAGTGCACGTCCAGCTTACAGGCACCGATAGCTTTGTCACGGAGCCAGAGTATTGGCCCGGAGATGAGATATTCACAACTGGGGAAGATATTTTTGAGGTTCCGTTCACGGTTGCTGGTGCCACTTGGCAAGACTGGCTTGTGTCACTCAATGCGCTCGTGTCCTCTTACATCGTCAATGGAGAAAGGTCCGCAGTGCTTACAAAATCACAAGGTGTTGGCATCGGGTTTGTTGATGGGGATATGTATGTTCTTTGGCAGCCAGCCGCCTAACTTTACGTTCAAGAGGGACGCCGCAGAAGCGCGTCGCCCCTTAACTCCACGTTATACCTATGAAGATAAATGGAGAAAGTTAATGAACCAAATATTTCCAGAACCGATTAGAAATCTTCCAGAAGCTGATATTCCTTTAGATGGAATAACCGCTTATCTTTCACAGTCTGATACTCATCAGATTATTTTTATGCAATTTGAAAAAGATACTGATTTGCCGGAGCATTCTCATGCTGCACAGATCGGGATAGTCCTGGAGGGTAAGATTGAATTGGTAATTAATGGTAAAGAACAATGTTTTACCAAAGGAGATCGATTCTATATTCCTGAAGGTGTAAAGCATTCTGGTAAAATATATGCTGGCTATGCGGATGTTACATTTTTCAATGAACCTAATCGATACTCAAAGAAATAAAATTTGGTATAACCAGCCAGTCCACCGGACGGCAAACTGCCGCCACCGGTGACCGGCGCGTTAGGCCCAAAAAAACAAAGAGCCCCACATATGCGGGGCTCTTTGTTTTTTTGTCGTTCGGAAAACATCAATTCTTAATGAAAACTATTTCACCCTTCTTGGCATCAGCGCTTATTTTGTCTCCCTCTTTAAATTCTCCTTCCAAGATCCTCATGGACAGCGGGTCCTGCAGCATCCGCTGAATCGTCCGCTTCAGCGGCCGGGCGCCGAAGGCCGGGTCATACCCTTCATTGGCCAGCAATTCCTTGGCCTTTTCGGTAACCGCCAGACCGATCTTCCGGTTCTCCAGCCTTTTATAAAGGTGGGCCAGCTGGATGTCAATGATCTCCTTGATCTGCGACTTGTCTAACCGGGTGAAAATAATGGTCTCGTCCACCCGGTTCAAAAATTCCGGGCGGAAATGGCTACGCAAAGCCTCCAAAACTTTTGCTTTGATCTGGGCCTCGTCGTCCACCTCGCTGATGAACTGCGAGCCGATGTTTGAGGTCATGATTATCACTGTGTTCTTGAAATCCACCGTCCGACCCTGGCCGTCGGTCAGACGGCCGTCATCTAATATCTGCAATAAAACATTGAAGACGTCATGGTGTGCTTTCTCGATCTCATCAAAAAGTATCACCGAGTAGGAGCGGCGGCGCACAGCCTCGGTCAGCTGGCCGCCCTCATCGTAGCCCACATAGCCCGGCGGGGCGCCGACCAGCCGGGCCACGGTATGCTTTTCCATGTATTCCGACATGTCTATCCGGATCATGGCCCGCTCGTCGTCAAATAAAAACTCGGCCAGGGCCCGGGCCAGCTCGGTCTTGCCCACCCCGGTGGGGCCTAAAAAGATAAATGATCCGATGGGGCGGTCGGGGTCAGACAATCCGGCCCGGGCCCGGCGGACCGCATTGGATACCGCGGCCAGAGCGTCGTCCTGGCCCACCACCCGCAGTTTAAGCCTCTCCTCCATTTTCACTAATTTGGCGGTCTCACCCTCCAGCATCCGGGCCACCGGTATGCCGGTCCACTTGGCCACCACCTCGGCGATATCCTCGTCGTCCACCTCCTCCTTCAGCATCTTGATATCCTTCTGCACCTCGGCCAGCTGTTTATTCTCCTGCTCCAGATCCTTCAACAGGGAGGCGATAGTGCCGTATCGCAGTTCGGCCACCTTGTTGAGGTCGCCCTGCTTCTCGGCCTGATGTTCCTGCAGTTTGGCGTCCTCGATGCGCTGTTTGACATCGCCGATCTTTTTGATGGCGGCCTTCTCATTCTGCCAGTGGGCCTTCATGGCCGAGGACTTTTCCTTCAGCTCTGCCAGCTCGGCATCCAGTTTGGCCAGGCGCTCTTTCGAGGCGTAATCCTTCTCTTTCTTCAAAGCGGTCCGTTCGATCTCCAGCTGCATGATGCGGCGCTCCACCTCATCTATCTCGGTGGGCATGCTGTCAATCTCTATCCTTAAGCGTGATGAGGCCTCGTCTATCAGGTCCACCGCCTTGTCCGGCAGAAAGCGGTCGGAGATGTAGCGGTGAGACAGCACCGCCGCCGCCACCAGAGCGCTATCCTTGATCCGCACCTTGTGGTGCAGTTCGTAGCGTTCCTTCAGACCCCGAAGGATGGCGATAGTGTCCTCCACCGACGGTTCCTGCACCACAATGGGCGCCAGCCGGCGCTCCAGGGCCGGGTCCTTCTCGATGTTCTTACGGTATTCATCCAGAGTGGTGGCGCCCACCATCCGCAGTTCGCCCCGGGCCAGTGCGGGCTTGAGCATATTGGAGGCATCCATGGCTCCCTCGGCCTTGCCGGCCCCCACCAGGGTGTGCAGTTCGTCTATGAAAAGGATGATCTGCCCGACGGCGGTCTCGATCTCCTTGAGCACGGCTTTCAGGCGCTCCTCGAACTCGCCCCGGAACTTGGCCCCGGCGATCAGAGCCCCCATATCCAGGGCCACCACTTTTTTGTTCTTCAGGGTCTCCGGCACATCCCCGGAATTTATCCGCTGGGCCAGGCCCTCCACGATGGCGGTCTTACCCACCCCCGGCTCGCCTATCAGCACCGGGTTGTTCTTGGTGCGGCGGGACAGCACCTGGATCACCCGTCGGATCTCGTCATCCCGGCCGATCACCGGGTCCAGCTTCCCTCGGCGGGCCAGGTCGGTCAGGTCGCGGCTGTAGCGGGCCAGGGCCTGGTATTTTCCCTCGGGATTCTGGTCGGTTATCCGCTGATTGCCCCTGATATCCACCAGGGCTTTTAATACCGCATTCCGGGTGATGCCGGCATTCTTCAATATTCCAGCAGCTTTGCCGGGTTCCTCGGTGACGGCCAGAAGCAGATGTTCGGCCGACACGTACTCATCCTTCATCCGGTCGGCCTCGGTCATGGCCTTCTGAAGCACCCGGTTGAGGCCGGGCGACATATAGGCCTGTCCGGTTCCGCCATAGACCTTCGGGATGGCAGAGATCTCCTGTTCCAACCGGTCCCGGATAATTTCCGGACGGGCGCCCAGCTTTTGAATGACGGGCACCACCACGCCGTCCTCCTGGTCCAGCAATGAGAAAAGCAGATGCTCCGGGGTTATCTCCTGATGATTTTTTTGACCGGCCAAACTGGAGGCGGCCTCCAGGGCCTCCTGGGATTTTACGGTAAATTTATCCAAGCGCATAGTGATCCTTATGAGTTTACAATTTATCTAAAAGGCCGTGAACGGCCTAAGGCTGGTACAGGACGTACTCTTAACCCAGCCCTTCCACCTTCGCTTAAGCTGCGGCGGACAAGTAAGGGCTGGGTTAAGGAGACCCATTGAAGGTAATCAAGGCCATTCCTTGTGCTGAGCTTGTCGAAGTAATGGCCTTATGTCTTCTATTATATGCTCCGAGTAATAAATATAAGTATCATAAGGTATTTTGTCAAGGGAAATAAAAAAGGTCGCAGATTATCTGCGGCCTTTTTATGTGGTCTATTCGGATAATAACTTAAGCGGTCAGGGTCTTTCTGATCCAGGGGGATGGCGGGGGATCCTTGGCGA
>JAGVNJ010000002.1 GCA_020053305.1 Candidatus Edwardsiibacteriota bacterium
ACAGTCGGAACTTTATCTCCATGATCTACCTGATCGCCGGTAAGCTGGACTTCAGTTGGCTCCTAACGCCCACCCATTCTTGATAGCGGGGAACCATTATTATTTTTCTCCACTAACAATTAAAGAAGGGCTTCCTTCTAACCGCCACTCAAAACAACCCGTTTCTAGATCATTGATTATTTTTTCATATTTTTTTATATGAAGCCCGGCCAGTTCTTCGGTTTCTTCACGGGTGATGGTGTTGTCGCTCATTTTATCGGGATATTCAGAGGTCAACATACTTATGAAATCAACCAGGGGCTTTAGATATTCAGCCTTTATTATCTTTCGCTTTTGATCCGGGGTGTAGCGATAATCACTGAGGGCAAACGGAGTATAAAAACCTCCGATGCGAATATTATTCAATCCCATTTTTTGCAATACGGCCGGGGTGTCTTCTATTTTGAAACAGCTGCCTATATGGTGCTCTTTTTCGATTACTGCGGTTATGATAGCAAGCTTCTTGTAAAGCGTTTCCAACCTGCCGGTGGCACCCGACACCTGTTCATGGGTCTTGTTTGGCGATATAGCACCCATCACCGAAACCATGCCGCCTTTTTTGCAGACCCTTATTTTTTCCCTGATAAATTTTTCCGTATTGGTAATATGTTCAATAACGGTATAGCTTGTCACCGCATCAAAAAAATCATTTTCATAAGGGAGGGAGTAGACATCACCGGTCTGGTATTGGACTAAATCGGATATTTTTTCTACTTTCGCTTCTCTGCTGGCAAAGCGTATGAAGGCTTCATCCCGATCCAAACCGCATATCATTCCGGGTTTATTGATATAGGCGGCCAGGTATCTGGTGAAGGTGCCTGGGCCGCATCCGACATCGAGAACTTTGGATGATTTGTTCAATCCCAAATAGGCAAAAAACAGGTCCTTATGCACCGGGGTAAAACGGCGCAGCCGTGAGGAATCCAGTACCTCAATGCTTTGTATCCATTTTGACCAGAGGGTTGAATTATCGTTCATTTAATACTTTCTTCCTTTGCCGGAATCGGCTATTTCTGTCAGCTCCTGGGGATATGGCCGGAAAAAGGTCTGGTCCTTGAGGTAGGCCTCGTTGAACCGCACGATCCACGACCGGATCAGGCTCTGGGGCACGCTCAACGGCAGTTTGCCGTTGCGGTAGTCTTGCAGGGAATCCAGAAAATACTGCTTCTCGCCGGAGGAGATCTTCTCCGAAAAATACCCCAGGGTGTGCATCAGCGCATTGATGTGCGAGGTGTGCTTGGGGGCGTGGGACAGGGCGGAGGAGAATTCCGCCTTGTATTCCGAAACAATTCCGGGAAAATCCTTGTTCTCCTGATTTGCTACAATGTTGCCCAAAACCTTCAGCTTGGCCTGGCTGTATGCCATCAACAGATATTTATTCCTTGAATGGAAGCTTACCAATTCCTTCATCTGGCCGGAAGCGGCCACCCGCCGAAGATCTGCCAGGGTGAACAGTTTGGTGAAGAAATGCTCCCGGATGGAGAAATTCTCCAGCCGGGCCTCGTCCTCGATGGCGGCTTCGGGGAACCTTTCCAGCACTGCTTTGCCAAAGAAGCCCTGGGCCTTGCCCAGCGGGACATTTTGCTCCGGCCCGGCGTAGAATTTGACGTCCTTTACCCCGCAGGAGGGCGAGCGGCTCTTGAGCAGGAAGCCGTCGGATTCCTTTATCCCGTCAAGATACTTGCGGCTGAAGTCGTGCATAATCTTGGTTACATCCAAGCCGGCGGACGGTTGGACCAGACGCACTGTGTCCTTTTCTTTGGTTATCCTGATGGGCTGGCGGGGAATGCCCAGCCCGATCTCTACCTCGGGGCAGACAGGGATGAAGTCCACGTGTTTTTTAAGGACTTCAACCGTTTCGGAATTTATCATCAGGCCGTTGTAGCGGCAGGCGGCAAAGGTCAGGCATTTGCTGACGATGATTATGGGTTTGGGCGATAGTTTTCCTGTTTTCATTCTATCAAGATACAAAGAACACCAATTAAGTTATTCAATATTATTAGAAGTCAAAATATCAATGCCCCGCTCATTATTGAGCCATGAAGCGAAAGCAGCATACGACATAATGTTGTTTTCTAAAACAGCCCTGTAAATGTCCATACTGAAGAAATTTATACGGTAATCGGGGTGTTTGCAACAATTATTTTTGATTTCTAATATTGCCTGTCTGTTCGCATCGTTTAGTTTGGCTTTAATATCGTTCAATTGTTTTGCATACTTTACCGCTTGTCCAGTATCAATAGCCCAAATGTCTATTTTCCAGATTTCCGGGAATGTGGTGTTTGAATAAATGCCCCAGTAGAGCCCTTCCGGCAACAAACCGCTTTTATTAATAATTTCATTACGATAGCTCATTTTATATGGCCTTAGACAAATCATTATCTCTTTGCCTAATTCGAAATGTTTTATTTCGTTGTAATTGTCGTTTACCAAATAGATATCCAGATCACGCCAAGTCATAAGATTCAATGCATAGCTTCCCTGATATGCAGGTGAACCGTATTTGCTTAAAATTTCGTGCAAACCGTGTTTGTATATTATTTCGGTTGCTTCCTGTGTAATAATTGTGCTTATTTTGTTTAAGGCATCCATTGTATACTTCCGTTAAATGTTTTTTATACTAAGGCCAAGATAAATTATTCAATAATTCTGGATTCCCTCCTTCGAGGGAATGACCCGTATGGTCAGGCGTTGCAGTAAAAGGCGAAGGGACTTCGCCCCTACGACACACCGTTCCCATAATCTAATATCTATTCACAAATATCTATTCTATCTTCCCCCGCCGGCGCAGGCGCAGGCGCACCCGGCACAGGCGCAGGCACAGGCGCAGCCCCCGCCCCCGGAGCTCCGTCCTCCAGAAGAAACGGGAATGGGATTGGTCTTATCGGTCACGCCTCCGGTAAAGCTGTCCAGCTTGCCCACTAATCCGGCCGAAACGCTCTCGACCCCGGTGGTAAGCTTGTTGGCAAAATCGGCCCCCGGAAGTTTGGGCATCTGCACTTCGGTTCCGCCCGGGGTCTTTGCGGTGGTCCCGCCCCCGCCGTAATGATAGCCATATCCCGACCGGCCCCACCAGCGAGGCAGAAACACATCGCCGGCGCCGTAATGCCGGGTCATGCGGTTCTTGTAATCGCCGTCCATCATCAGCCAGTCGAACTGGTCCTCCAGCGGCTGGCTCTTCAATTCCGGGGTCTGGGCGTCCTGCACCTGCTTCCAGGCCTGGTTGATGATGCCGCGGTAATAAGCGGCGGTGTCCTTGCGGGAGAAGCCCTTCATCTTGTCGTTGACCTCCTTGATCAACTTAATGGCCGCCTCCCGCAGCTTGACCTCATCCGGCAGACCATACTTGTCCAAGGCCTCCAGAAAACTCTTCTCATAGGGCAGGGCGGCCAGCTCGGGCCTAAGAACCTTGATCCTCAGCTTGGGCTCGCGGTCGGTGACCTCCACCGCCTCCTTTTTGACCAGGCCGAACAGCACCATGCTCAGCACCTTGTCCAGCGGCATCTCCAGGATGATGCCGGCCTGGGGCGCGGTCAAGCCCCGTTTGATGCCCACCCCTTCGATGGAAACCTCCGGCGGCAAATATTTCATACGGCGGGTTTTCTGCTGGCGAATGCCGAAGAATATTGCTATGGCGAAGATCCAGAAAACAAAGGTGCTGAAGAAGAATTTAAATATCCCAAAGATGAAGCCTGCAATGCCGCCGATCATCTTTTGCCAGAAAGGAGCCGGCTGTTTGACCGCTCCCTTGGGCACATACTTGGCCGGGAACGAGGCCCCGAAGGTGTACTGCCGGTCGGGGTCGGCGCTGTCCAGCACCCAGCGATAGATCACGACGTTCTCAACAGTATCCAGCCTTGCTTCGGTGAATTGTTTTTGATGGTAGCGGGGCTCGTTCGTACCCATGCCGGGCGGGAAAGAAAAATTGCATTCCAGCCGGGTGGAGCCGCTGACATATTTGGAGCCGTACCAGGTGGGGGAGAATTCAAAGGAGACATAATTTTGATCTTTTGAATCACGATACAGCAGTTTTTTCAGATGGATGTTGAAGAACAGAGTGGCCGAATCGCCCGGCCTGATGGTCTTGGAGCCCAGGTGGACCTCCACTCCGTATGGTTTTACGTATTCCGATACTCGGATATCTTCCAACTCGGTCTGGCCGATCCGGGCCATGGCGCCGCCCAGTTGATAGCTGCCGTTGGGCAGGCCGATATCCACGATGTCTATGGGATGGGCGCCCGGATCGCAGGCGAAGGTCAGTTCGTAATAAAGGTCGGCTTGGCCGGCGGGGGTTATCACCAGCCAGGAGGTATTGCGCGGAAGGGTGAAGCTGTAGTCCTGAGCCAGACCCGGCCCGGCCAATGCCGCCAAGGCCAGTAATGATAAAACTATTATCTTTCTCATTTTACATCCGCTCTTTTAATTTGATGTTGGCTGGTTTTTTGGTATAATCAATACTGAAATTGTAAAGTTGGTTTCAGTCATTGCGAGTTTAACCCCAAGACCAGTCTTGTGAAGCAATCTATGGAGCGATTCGGCGGTCGAAAATCAAGGCAATCTTACGATGACCCTTCGGGCCTTCTCAATTACTAAAACATGATATTATATGGATATTGGTTTGTCAAGAAATTTAAACCCCCAATATCTGGCTTGGTGGCACCAGCGCTACGCCCGGCAGGCAGAATGGACCCGGGCTTTAAGATTCCACCTTTACCGCCGGCTTGAGATCGCCCGGCGTAAGAACATTCTGGAGATCGGCTGCGGCACCGGGGTGATAACCGGAGAGCTGGCTGGACGCACCGATTCGACAATCTTTGGGCTGGATAATAATGCGGCGGCCCTAAGGCTTGCCAGGATCAAGGGATCTAATAAGGGGCCGATATGGATCGCCGGCAAGGCGGAGAAACTTCCCTTTGGCGATGAATCCTTGGATCTGATAATCACCCACTATTTCTGGTTGTGGGTCGGACATCCGGATATTGTCTGCAATGAATGCCGGAGGGTCCTCAAAAAGGGCGGGAAATTGGCGGCGTTGGCCGAACCCGATTACTCGGCGCGGCAAGATCTTCCTGGCTGCCAGCCGAGCATCAAAGAATTCCTGATCAACGACTTGACGAAGAAAGGGGCCGATCCCGCTATGGGCAAAAAGTTGGAGAGTATCTTTGCCACGGCCGGATTTAAAGCTACCGGGGGATCGGTAGGTGATAAAACGACATTCGAGCAGAACCCTGAATTGTTCCGGCAGGAGTGGGAATTATTGCATAAACTGGGGTATCCCAGGCAGGTTTTGGAGTCAACGGAAATAATGACTGTCGGCAGGGGGATGATAATGCCGGTGCACTGGGCCATCGGCAGGAAAATGTAGACCTGGCGGCGGTCTTTTGATGTGTGGTAGCATAATAATTATGTCAGGGTATATCTGCAATGTGATAATGTCAGGGTATGAAAGAAGAAAGAATACTCCTGACGATGAGCGAGCTAACCAG
>JAGVNJ010000040.1 GCA_020053305.1 Candidatus Edwardsiibacteriota bacterium
GTTGGCTCCTAACGCCCACCCATTCTTGATAGCGGGGAACCGAAATATGGGGTGTCTTCGATAAAGCCGCCTGCGGCGGCCACTCAGACACCTATGGCACAATCCGGTTGTTGAGTGTTCCGAGCTTGTGAGGAATGTATCGAAACCACCGGATTGACGGTGATGTAAAATAATATTAAGGAGATAAATATGAAAAAGCTTAATATCCGCGATCTTGATCTGAAAGGCAAACGGGTCCTGGTCCGGGTGGACTTCAACGTTCCCCAGGACAAGAAGACCGGGGCCGTCAAGGACGATTCCCGGATAATCGGCGCTCTGCCTACCATAAATTATCTGATCGAGCATGGGGCCAAGGTGATATTGATGTCCCACCTGGGCCGGCCCGAGGGTCAGGTGAATATTCAGTTCACCCTCAAGCCGGTGGCCGAAAAACTGTCGGAATTGCTTAAAAAGCCGGTCAAATTCTCTTCCGATTGCATCGGTTCGGAGCCGCTTAAAATGTCACAGGGGTTAACAGAGGACGAAGTGCTTTTACTGGAGAATCTGCGCTTTCATGCCGAGGAGGAGAAGAACGATCCCGGCTTTGCCAAGCAGCTGTCGGAGCTGGGCGATATCTACATAAACGATGCCTTTGGCACGGCCCACCGGGCTCATGCCTCCACCGAAGGTGTCACCAAGCACTTCAAACAGAACGCCGCCGGCTTCCTTATGGAAAAGGAGATTGATTACCTTTCAGCCGCCTTGGAAAGTCCGGAACATCCCTTTGTAGCCATTCTGGGCGGGGCCAAGGTGTCGGATAAAATAGCGGTGATAGAGAACCTGTTAAACAAGGCCGATGCCATCCTGATCGGCGGGGCCATGGCTTACACCTTCTTGCTGGCCCAGGGAAAAGAGGTCGGTTCCTCCCTGGTTGAGAAGAATAAAATGGATATGGCCAAGGATATTCTGCAGAAATCCCAAAAGATAAAATTTCTATTGCCGTCGGATCACATTGCCGCCGAGAAAAAAGAAGGCGAACCGGACAAGAAAGGGAAACCGACCTTCACCTTCATCAATCCCAAAGAGGTCACTGAAATTCCCCAGGGCCTGGCCGGGGTGGACATCGGGCCGAAGACCATTGCCGAGTATGGCAAGGTGATCTCCGGCGCCAAGACCATCGTCTGGAATGGACCGATGGGCATCTTCGAGACACCGGAATACGCCAAGGGCACCTTCGAAGTGGCCAAGGCTGTGGCGGCCTCCGGGGCTAAGTCCATAATTGGCGGGGGAGACTCGGCCTCGGCGGTGCATCTTTCGGGAGTGGCTGATAAGATATCGCATATCTCCACCGGGGGCGGGGCCTCATTGGAGTTTTTGGAGGGGAAGATTCTGCCCGGCGTGGCGGCGCTGACGGATAGATAGAATAATTTTAAATTTCAGAGTTTAGGAGACGGCATAATGAGAAAACCGATCATCCCTTCGGAAGTCAAATCTATAGTGAGTCTCAGGGCGAGGAGGGCCAGATGAGAACGCCCATCATCGCCGGAAACTGGAAAATGCACAAGACCACGCTCGAGGCCAAAGCCTTGGCGGCTGGAATCGTTGAAAAGGTCAAAGAGGCCAAAGAAGCTCAAATAGTGCTGTGTCCGCCTTTTACGGCCTTGGGGGCTGTGGCTGAAGCAATAAAAGGATCCAATGTTGAACTTGGCGCCCAGAACTGCCATTATGAGGATAAGGGGGCCTTCACAGGTGAGATCGCCATATCGTTTTTATCCGATGCCGGATGCAAATATGTAATAATCGGACATTCCGAGAGGCGGCAGTATTTTAACGAGGACGATGCCCTGATCAATAAAAAAATGAAAAAGGTCCTGTCCTCCGGGCTGATACCTATATTCTGCATCGGGGAGACCCTGCTGGAGCGTCAGAAGAAACAGACCTTCGATGTGCTGAAACGTCAGGTTTTGCACGGCCTGCAGGAGATAAGCCTCTCCGATCCCTTGAAACTGGTAGTGGCCTACGAGCCGGTGTGGGCCATCGGTACCGGAGTCACGGCGACCAAGGAGCAGGCCCAGGAAGCTCATCGCTACATCCGCGACTTGCTGGCCGGTCTGTGGGGAAGCCAGACAGCCGAGCAGGTCAGGATCCAATACGGCGGCAGCGTCAAGCCGGACAACATAGCCGAATTGATGGCCCAGGACGATATCGATGGAGCCTTGGTGGGCGGCGCCAGCCTGGAGATAGATTCTTTTGCCAGGATCATAAAATTTTGATAACGACGCCAAACAGAAAAGCCCGGATCGCAGGATCCGGGCTTTTGATATTTTACCTTAAAAGGGCTGGAAGCGGGCCTCTTCCCAGTAAGCACTCATGAAGAGCTTTTGCTGCTTTACCAGCGCCTCCAGATGTTTTTTCTCCCAGGCTATCAGGACGGATAACAGGGTTTTAAGCTTGGCATTTTTGGCCTTGCTTTTCATTTTGGAATAAAAATCTATCGAATTCTGCTCCAGCAGTATTCCTATGGACAAGGCCGACATCTCGTAATGCTTGTCTTTGATGCGCTTGACGAATTCCCCGGAAAATATGGGGCTGGAGCCGGCGGTGGATACCTTCGATTTGCCGTCTATCGTGGCAAGGCTCCATTTCTTGTCCCGGCCATAAGAGGCGATCCCGTCCAGCAGGGTCTTCCGGTGCAGTTCTTCGTCCCGGGCCAAAGCCTGGAAAACCTCTTGGGCTTTTTTATCCGAAGTGATGGCCGAAGCGGTCAGATAGTGATGATAACCATCCTGTTCGGCCAGGATGGCCAGTTTGAGCAGGTCAATGGTCTGGTCCATGATCACGCTCCTTATGGTTTAATTTGATTCCAAAGAAAATTCCCTGATCCCGAACCAAAAACCGATGTCATTGATATTGTCGATCTCGGCCTGGATCAGGTTGTAGTGGGATTCCTCCATCTCGGCCAGACGAAAAAAGATCTGCTTGGCGGTGACATCGGTCTCCTTGTTGCCCTGCCGCATGTAAAAGTCGGCCGCCTTGCGTTCCAGGTCCAGGGCGATATTCAGGGCGGTCAGGTCGTCGGAAGTGCCCTGTTCGGCTTTGATTTTGGCCTGCTGGGAGGAAAGCTTGGGAACTATTTCCTCGATGTCGGAGGGGGCGATATCGAGACTCACCCATTTCTTACCCTGTTGAAGGCGATTGCGCTCTTTCTCCAGAAGTTCCATGTGCCCGAATTCGTCCTGGGCCAGGCGGATGAACATATCCTTGCCCGATTGCGACTTGGTGCTGCGGGCGAATTTCAAATAACTCTCCAGCCCGGTCTTCTCGCCCTTGATAGCCTTGTTGAGGGCTGTGAGGGCTTGTTCGGAGGATACCTTAGTGCTCATATAAGTCCTTTCGAATATTTAAATCATTTTAACCCCGAAAAAGGGTAAATGCAAGTTATTTTATCACTATGGCGCTGGTGGAGAATTCCGGGTCCATCTGCCAAGCGGAGGAAAGGCGGATGCCTATCCGCTGTGGTTTTAAAAGCCGGAAAACTTTTTTCTGTTCCGAAAGGGCCGGCCAGACCGGATATCCGGGGCTTAGTCTTTTAGTGTTGTTTGTTCGCAGTTGTTTTCGGATTTGTAACTCTCCCCATTTGGCCAGGGCTTCGGTCAGTTCGGCTGAAAGGCCGTACAATAGAAATTGCTCACGTATCTTCTTTTGTCTTTTCAGCCGGGCAAATTCCTTCTTTATATTGCTTCCCAGCGTAACCGCTTGCAGCCCGACAGTAAAATCAGAATCACTGGTTTTATTGAAAAACCGATCTGCCAGCTTTCCGGAAAACACAAATTCGATGTTCTTTGAACCCTCTGACGGCATTACCCTAAGCAGGGGCTTTTCCCATCCGGCACTGAAGATCCCTCGGACGGCTTTGGGTTCGAATATCTTTTCTTTCAAGCAACGCTCCCAAAGCGCATTCAGGCTCTTTTGCGCCTCCTTGTCCTGTTGTTTTTTCTTAGGGCCCGTTGCCTTGCTTGAAACCATCTGCCAGCGGTTTTGAAACAATGTCTTTTTATCGAGCAGGGTCAACAACTCATCAAGGGGTATGTTTTTAATTAAGGCTGGTTTGCCAAATGAAGGCCTGACTTTTAGATCATTCTTTTTTCGAATCTTGGATGAAGTCTTTTTCGAAATATTTTGGACGATCTTAAGACCGGCCATGGCATCCCGGGCAAAGAAAACAGCTCCCGGGTATTTAGACTGAAGTTCTTTTTTTACGAAGGATTCATTCAATGCCGCTCCGCCGCACAGCACCGGAATGGTCAATCCGGATCCGGAGAAGACCTCCAGGTATTCCGACATGGCCCGGGCCGATTCTACCAGCAGTCCGGAAAGCCCGATGGCCATAGGCCGATGCTTTTTGACCGCCAACAGTATATCTTCGGCCGTCTGCCTGATGCCCAGGTCGATCACTTTATAGCCGTTGGCGGTCAGGATCAAACCCGCTAGATTCTTGCCGATGTCATGGATGTCCCCCCTGACCGTGGCAATAACGATGGTGCCGGTACGGGATGCTCTGCGGCCCTTGAGGCGGGGCTTCAAAATATCAATAGCTTTCTGCATCACTTCGGCCGAACGAAGAACGAATGGCAGCTGCATCTCGCCGCGTCCGAAAAGCTTTCCCACCCGGTCCATGGCCGGAAGCAGTATTCGGTCGATGACCGCTACCGGATCGTGATCCTTCAACAGAAGGCTGATATTATCCTCAAGATCCTTTTCTTCGCCCCGGATGATGCTTTGCTGAAGCTGTTTCTGGGGCGTCAACTTCCGGGGTTTTGCTTCGGGCTTCATTGTTTCGGGTTTGGCGGAAAAATAATTCAATAAATGCTCCAGTGGGGTCGATCCTTCTTTGCGGCGGTCAAAGATAAGATTGTCGCACAATTCCACTGCCTGGTGGGGGATCTGATTAAGGGGCATTATCTTTCCCGGATGGATGATGGCGGCATCCAAGCCGGCGGTAACGGCCCGTTGGAGAAAAACCGAATTAAGAGCCTTGCGGGTCTCCTGAGGCAATCCGTAGGAGATGTTGCTGACGCCCAGGATGGTGAAGGAATCGGGGAAGATCTTTTTCATCTCTGTGACGGCCTCCAGGGATTCCAGCCCGGCCCGGGTCAAAGATCGGTCGCCGCTGCCCAGGGTGAAGGTAAGGGTATCGAAGAAAAGGTCCCGATGGGAAAGGCCGTGCTCCAGGGCCAGGGCTGACAACCGTCGGGCTATGGCCACTTTCCGGGCGGCAGTCTGGGCCATGCCTTTTTCGTCGATGGTCAAGCAGACCACGGCCGCCCCGTATTGCCGGCACAGGGCCAGGATCTTTTGGGCCTTGGCCCCGCCATCCTCCAGGTTGATGGAATTTATGATGGAGCGCCCGGAGAGGTTTTTCAGGGCCGCTTCAACGGCCGCCGGATCGGTGGAATCGATCATCACCGGGAGGCGGCAGCGGGTATTCAAAAGAAAACAAAGCCGGGCATAATCGTCCGCTTCATTACGGCCGGGCCGGGCCAATGAAAGATCGACGGCATGGGCGCCCTCCTGCTCCTGGCCGCAGGCAATCTCGGCCATGCCCTGCAGATCGTTCTTATCAAGCAGGTCTCGAAAGGCTTTGCTGCCCGAAGCATTGGTGCGTTCGCCGATCAGCAGCGGTTTGGGGAACACCGCGATATCCTGCGACTGATAAAGCGATGAGATACGGGCGGCCATTTTTGCCGGACGGCGGGGCGGAATATCTTTGAGCCTTTCGGCCAGCATTTTGATATGTCTGGGATCGGTGCCGCAGCAGCCCCCGGCGAAATTCAGGCCGGGATTGCGGGCAAAGGCCTCCATGCTGCGGGTGAACTGCTCCGGCCCCAGGTCATAATGCAAATGTCCATTCTTTACCTTAGGCAGGCCGGCATTGGGTGCCAGTGAGAGCATCTTCGACGAGTTGTGGCCCAGATAATAGACAGCCTCAGCCAGGCCTTCGGGCCCCAAGCTGCAGTTGAGCCCGATGGCATCGATCTCCCAGGTCTCCATCGAAGCCAGTATGGCCGAAATATCGCTGCCGGTCAGGGTGCGCCCGCTTTGGTTGATGGTGAACTGGACCAGGATCGGTTTTATCAAAGAGCTTTTTACCCGAACCTCTCTTGCTGCGGAAACGGCGGCCTTGGCCTGCAGGATGTCCTGGCAGGTCTCCACCAGAAAACAATCGATCCCACCGGCCAGCAGGCCCTCGGCCTGGATAGAATAGCTTTCCTTCAGGTCATCGAAGCTGACCTGCCCCAGACTGGGGATCTTCGATCCCGGCCCCATGGAGCCGGCCACGAATCGCGGTTGCCGGGCAGTGGAAAATTCATCGGCAGCCCGTCTGGCTAATGATGCAGAGGTCTTGTTGATCGTAAAAGCGTCGCCTGCCAATCCGTGTTCGGCCAGGATATGCGGTGCTCCGCCGAAAGTGTCCGTCTCAATGATATCGGCGCCGGCGGCCAGATAGTGGCGGTGCGCCTGGGATACCAGATCCGGCCGGGTGATCACCAGATATTCGTTGCAACCGGGGTGATCCTTATAATCCTCAGCAGTAAGCCCCAGATCCTTAAGATATGTTCCCATGGCCCCGTCGAAGATCAGTATCCGCCGCCGGGCCTGTTCTAAAAGATTTGCCTGACTGTTCATATCAGTTGTTTATCCTTGAGTTGTTTCATCACCTCGGCGGTGGCGGAGGTCTTGCCCAGGGTGTAAAAGTGAAGGCAGGGGACATCCAGGTCTATCAGGTCTTTGCAGAGACGGGCTATGAAATCAATCCCGGCCTGGCGGACCGCGGCCTTGTCGTCATGTTGCTTGATGGTGTCCACCAGTTTTTCCGGCAAAGAGACGTAAAAATCGCGGGGGATGCTGGTCAGCTGGTCCTGGTTCACTATCACCTTGATGCCGGGGATGATGGGCACGGTTATGCCGGCCTCCCGGGCTTTTTTGACGAACGACTCGAAGAGGTCGGCCGAGAACACCATCTGGGTCAATATATACGAAGCGCCCTTGTCCACCTTGGCCTTCAGGTTCCGGATATCGTCGGCCAGGTTGGGGGCCTCGTAGTGCTTTTCCGGGTATCCGGCCACCCCCATGCAGAAATTGGTGGGGATGGCGTCATCGAGATTCTCCAGATACTGCCCCCGGTTCAGCTGGGATATCTGCTCCACCAGCTGCCAGGCATGGTGGTGCCCATCGGGCTCGGGAAGAAAGCCCTTGTAATCGGGGGGCGGGTCGCCCCGGATGACGAACAGGTTCTCGAAGCCCAGGTACTGCAGGTCTATCAATGCATCCTCGGTCTCGTAGCGGTTGAATCCCCCGCAGATCAGATGCGGCACGGTCTCCACCCGGTAGCGGTTGGCCAGGGCGGTGCAGATGCCCACCGTGCCGGGCTTCTTACGCTTGGGTATCTTGACGATGACGCCGTTCACCTCCTCGTAGACGATCCGCTGCTGGTGGTAGGTGACGTTTATGAACGAAGGACTATAAGGCATCAGCCGGTCGATGGCGTCGTAGATGACCTGGATGCTGTGGCCTTTCTCGGGCGGGGTGATCTCCAGGGAGACCAGGGTCTTCTGCCGTTGTTCCAGATGCTGGGTTACGTGCATGGTCGCTCTTTTCTAAAGAATGAATATTACATCTAATGAGGATACTGTATAAACGAACCAACAATTCAGGCTGTTATTATTAACCCGGCAAATAAATATATCAAAATGATCTGGTTTGTGATATAATTGGTGCATGAAACAAATAGATGCACGCAAACACAGTACAGAA
>JAGVNJ010000061.1 GCA_020053305.1 Candidatus Edwardsiibacteriota bacterium
ACTACTGTAGTGTCGATGCTCATTGTACTGTTTGTTCCTTTCCTCTTTCGACACTAAATTATACCATACTCACTGTCCCATGCATATTAGCACAGAGGGTATTCTATAAATTTAATCTACTCATATACAAACCATTTTACCCTCCGGGCCGGATAAATGCAAGTATTAAAACAAAAGGCCCTGCAAATAACAATGCAGGGCCTTGGAAAAAATGATTACGGATTTCTATTCTTCTATTATGTATTCATCATTTTTGCCCTTTGTTACCTTAACGCCCAGTTTTTGCAAAGCTTTGTAGGCGTCATAACGCAATGGATGATTTTCTGACATATCCATATAATTATCCTTTAAAGCCTTTTTCAATGCTGGTATTGCTTTTTTATCACCTATGCTTGATAGATAATATATAGCACATGTACGCATATTCGGATCTTTGCTGTTAATAACTATCTCGCATAGCACTGGGACAGAACGCACATCGCCAATATAACCTAATATCATAGCAGCATTTTGTCTTATAGTTAAATCATCGTCATCAATAAGTGGGGCCACCATAGATATTACTTTATCTCCGCCAATATCGCTTAAACCACCAATATACAGATATACATATAATTGTCCCAAAGATGGTGAAGGTATCAATGCAGTCTGATAATCTGTTGATACGTTAAAAAATTTATCATTTTTATTTCTCAACAAATAGATCATATTATCATAGAGCACTTGCACCGCTTTTTCACTTTTCATTTTACCCAAACATTTTATGGCAGCTTCCTGATAATAATAGTTTTTATCGGGACCTTTTCTGATAAGTTCTATAAGATCATTTTCAACACGTTTGTCTCCACCATAATTATCAATGATATTCAATGCCCTGGTAATATCTTCACCCCCTGCCTGGACAATACCTACGGCTAAATTCAATATCCTTTCGTCCTTTTCCTTATAGCTGATTGTCCATAAGCACTTTATAATCTCACCTCTTATATTTTTTTCCTTTTCTTCATCATACCTTGTCAATAAATCGCCGATATCATCCTTTCTTATATTTTTACTTTTATGTAATGCTACAAACAACAGTTGGCAAGCCCGATATCTTACATCGTTGTTATCATTTTTAAACGCAATTTGTTTTAACGAATCAATGTCGCTTTCGCTAAAATCATTTTTTACCCCTTCCCGTATCATTTTAGGGTAATCCGCTAAGGGCAAAGGCTGTGCGCTGAGGAAATGCACACTAAATATGGTTAGGGGTATAATTAAAATATATTTTATCATCACCTTGCTCCTTATTAATATTTAGGGTATGTAAGTTTACCGGGGTTAGCCCAATAATAATTATTCATAGATAACGCCTGCCGTTGATGACGACAGGCGGTCAATTTACTTAAAGCCTAAAATCCCTGGTGTTTAAGCATCTCGAAGCTGATCTTGCGCTGGGCCAGCCCGTCATAGGAGAACAGCACGATATCGTTGATCCCGGCCTTGCGCAGCGCCCTTATCTTCTCCATCAGCCCGTCCATGCTGTCCCGCCAGGCTCCCAGCCCCACGTAGACCTGGCCCTGCCCCTTGTAGGCCACGGCCTTCCGGGCCAGCCGCACCACGGTGCCGGTATTGGAGGAATAGTCCATCAGCACCACGAAATCGGCCCAGCGGTTCTCTAACCAGGCCGGCCAGTCCTGTCCGAACGACAGCCTGGCCTCGTCGGGGTCCGGCTTGACCGCCGCCGACAGCTGCACCCAGGGATTGAATTTCACGATGTCGAATTTCAGCTGGGCCACCAGGTCGGATATCTGGTACATCCGCCACTGCTGCCAGGTCGCCCAATATGGCTCCAGGGCCCGGTTACCCCCCAGCAGGGCGAAGGGATCCACCTGGTACTGGTTGTAGAAGCTGGTGCGGCTGGAGACGTCGTAGGAATAATTAATGCTGCCGTACCGGACATAGTCCAGGTGGATGCCATCCACGTCGTATTTGAAAAGGATCTCCCTCACCAGCTCCCTCAAGTAGGTCTTCACCGCTGGGCTGGATGGCGAAAGATAGACCCCCTCCAGGTTTCTCTGCCCCAGCTCCTTCTGGGAATAATCCTTTAAGCTCCGACCCTGGGGGTCGGCGGCGAACCAGCTGTCGTCCCTGTAGTAGGCATGGCGCCCGTCCCGTGGCCTGCGGTCCGACGACCACACGAAATAAACGTTTATCCAGGCGTGCATTTTGATCCCCCTGGCCTTGCACTCCTTGACCATCAGGGCCAGCGGGTCGAAATTTTTGGTGACGCAGTCGGCGGTGGGCACCAGCTTGGAGTCGTAATAGGCCTCGCCCCGGGCGTAGAACTGGACGAACAGGTTGTTGACCCCGGCCTGGTGGGCCTGGGCCACGATCTTCTTGACGTTCTGGGGCGAGGTCAGGGAATAGCGCACCACCCACATGCCCTTGACCTGGGCAAATACGGGTGCTGCCAACAGAAGCAGGAAAAGCCCGGATATCAGCGATCTATGGAAGATTGTTTTTCTCATTCAGGGTTAATGATACCCGAAAAAACATAACTGCGCAAGGTGAAAATCACCCTGCGCCCTGACTCACCCCTATCCCACTTCGTATGGTAAAGTGAATTACTACGGCCTTACGGCCGTAGCATCTTGGTTTCAATTCAGACTTCGCCTGTCCGGCTACGCCGGATTCTATTCATCTACGCCCTAACGGACGTAGTATTCCGAAGGAAGAATAAAATTCTCCTCAGTGCAGGCTCTCTCTTTGCTCAAGAGAGGGGTACGCATCCTCCCCTTCTATTAGGAAAAGAGAAGGGGCCGGAGCCTGCACTGAGAAACACAAGCATAGTTCTGCCGAAGTGGGTTGAGTCATTATCAATCCTGCAAACGTTTTAGAACTTTCTCGATATCATTCTCGATCTCTGCATTATTTACCCGCATGACGCGCAAATTAAGCTGACAAATAAGTTCGTCCCTATCCCGGTCTCTTTCCCGAGTGCGATCATGAATCGGCCCGTCCAATTCGACAACCAGCCTTTTCTCATGACAGTAAAAATCGGCTATGTAATACCGCAACCCACGGCCATCAGATACGAACAGCGGACGCTGCCTGGTAAATTTTAAGCCCCCCAGTTTACGGTTTCTCAATTCCTGCCAAAGAAGCGATTCCGCCTTAGTTTGCCTTTTTCTGAGCTCCCGGCATTTTTCCGTACTTTTAAGGCAAATACTCTATTGGTCATAAATCTTTTTTATGATTGCTCTTGGCCTATTCCCCTTCTATTCGGAAAAGAGAAGGGGGCAAGGGGGATGAGTCTTAAAAGCGATTCTACTACAAAAAATCAAAAGGCGCAAGGTGAAAATCACCTTGCGCCCGCATTATTCAAAGGATATTACTCCGCTTTCTTGGCCTCTTTTTTCTCGGCCTTGTCCGCAGTAGCTTTAGCGGAGGCGGCTTTCTTTTCCGGCTTTTCCTTCTTAGCCTTGGGGGCCTCTTCCTTCTTCTCGGCCTTCTTCTTGGGTGCGGCCTTGGCCTTCTTCTCGGCCTCCTCGGGCTTCACCTTGGCCGGGGCGCCGAACAGCTCCATCTGGGCCAGCAGGGCGGCGTCTCCGTGGCGGGGCCACAGTTTGACGATGGAGATAAAGCCGGACTTCTTGTCCTTCATCCGGGGGACGATGACGTCGAACAGCTTCCTCAGCACCGTCTGGTCCTTGACCACGGTGGCCACCTGGCGCCGGGCGGCCAGGGTGCCCTTCTGGGCTATGCTGATCATATGCTCGGCATCGCGCCGGATCACCATGGCCTTGGTGATGGTGGTCTTTATCCGCTCGTATTTGAACAGGGAGGTCACCATGTTGCTGACCAATGCGGCCCGGTGGGACCGGGTGCGGCTTAATTTGACGGTATCTTTACGGTGTCTCATTGATCTCCATTCTACTTAAGGAAAGTAGTCGAAAAATGTTGTTTACTTGGATTTCTTCTTGGTTTCCAGAAATTGGTCGACCTTCATTCCGAAGCTCAGGCTCATGGCCTTGAGGATCACCGACAGTTCGGCCAAGGATTTGCGTCCGAAATTGCGGTATTTGAGCATCTCGCTCTCGGTCTTCTGCACCAGGTCGCCCAGAGTGTTGATATTATTGGCTCTCAGGCAGTTGGCCGAGCGGACCGACAGCTCCAGCTCCTCCACCGGCTTGTTGAGCATATCCCGCATCTTCAGCATATCGTTATCCACCGCATCCTCGCGCAGTTCATCGGGTTTGTCTCCGAAGGACTGGAACAGCCCGATGTGGTCCTGCAGCAATTTGGCGGCGTAGGATACCGCCATGTCCGGCTTGATGGAGCCGTCGGTGTGGACCTCCAGTATCAGGCGGTCGTAGTCGGTGCGTTCGCCCACCCGGCAGTTCTCCACGTGGAAATTCACCTTGGAGACCGGGGAGAAGGCCGCATCCAGCGGGATCAGCCCGATGGTGTTGTATGACTTGCGGAACACCTCGGCCGGCACGTATCCCCGGCCGTGATCCACCGTCAGTTCCATCTTCAGGCTGCCGTCCTCGGACAGAGTGGCCAGGTGCAGCTCGGGGTTCAGGATCTCCACGTCGGGGTCGCCCTCGATCTGGGCGGCGGTGATCCGGCCCTTGGTCTGGGCCTTCAGGTAGACGGTCTTGGGATGCTCGGAATGCAGCCGGATCCTGAGCTGCTTCAGATTGAGCACGATCTCGGTGACATCCTCCATGATGCCGGGGATGGTGGAGAACTCGTGCAGCACCCCCTCGATCTTGACCGCCACCACTGCCGATCCGGTTATGGAGGACAGCAGGACCCGGCGCAGGGCGTTGCCCAGGGTCAGGCCGTAGCCGCGCTCCAGGGGTTCGGCGGTAAAGCGGCCGAAAGTATCGTTGTTATTGGCTTCATCTATGATAATGCCTTTCGGCATCTGTAAACTTTTCCATCTCATGGTTAAGTCTGCCCCCTTGTTTAACGGTTGAAGGTTGAGCCCGCCGCTTTTATACCCGCGGCCAGCCAGGCAGTTAAGGCCTACTTGGAATAGAGCTCGATGATCAACTGCTCGTTGATCGGCAATCCTATGGTGTCCCGGGTCGGCACGTTAAGCAGGCTGCCGCTCATGGTGGCCGGCTCGTACTTCAGCCAGGAGACCAGGGTTCGGCCTTTGTTCTTATCCAGAGATTCCTTGATGATGATGTTCTCCTTGCTCTTGTCCTTGACCTTGATCACGTCCCCCGGCTTGATCAGGTAGGAGGGGATGTTCACCACCTTCTCGTTCACCAGGAAATGCTTGTGGCCCACCAGCTGGCGGGCGGCCGAGCGGGAGGGGGCCATCCCCATCCTGAAGACCACGTTGTCCATCCGCCTCTCCAGCAGCGACAGCAGGTTCTCGCCGGTGACGCCCTTCATGCGGGATGCCTTGTCGAAATAGCCCCGGAACTGGCGTTCCAGGATGCCGTAGATGCGGCGCACCTTCTGCTTCTCCCGGAGATGGATGGCATAGCCCGAAGGTTTCCGGTTGATCTCTTTGCCGCGCTCGCCTGGAGGATAGCTCCTCTTCTCAAAGGCGCATTTGGCGGAATTGCAGCGCTCGCCCTTCAAAAACAGCTTAGTGCCCTCGCGGCGGCACAGTTTGCATCTAGCGTCCGTATATCTGGCCATCTATGTAAAAAACCTCCTTAATGATTTCCTTGAAAATTATCCCTGGGTCGATCCTCCGGCGCCGCAGACCAAAGCGACTGCGGCCCTTTAGACCCGTCTCCTCTTGGGGGCCCGGCAGCCGTTGTGGGGCACCGGGGTGACGTCGCGGATGACGCTGATGTTGAGCCCGGCCGCCTGCAAAGAGCGGATGGCCGATTCCCGTCCGCCGCCGGGGCCCTTGACCCAGGCCTCCACCCGCTGCATGCCCAGCCCCAGGGCGATCTTGGCGCAGCTCTCGGCGGCCACCTGGGCGGCAAAGGGGGTGGACTTGCGGGACCCCTTGAACCCGGCCTTGCCGGCCGAGGCCCAGGCGATCACGTTGCCGTTCTTGTCGGTGATGGTGACGATGGTATTGTTGAAGGTCGACTGGATATGGGCTATCCCGGCCGACTCTATCTTCTTCTCTTTTTTCTTTTGGCTTTTTTTATCCTCAGCCATTTTTCCCCTTTATATCGAAAGTGTTAACCGCTGAAAGGTTTATCTTACTTCTTGGGCGGGGCCTTCTTCTTGACCACCCCGGCCTTCTTGGGACCTTTCCTGGTCCGGGCGTTGGTCTTGGTGCGCTGGCCCCTCACCGGCAGTCCCCGGCGGTGCCGGAGGCCCCGGTAGCAGCCGATCTCCATCAGGCGCTTGACCGACAGGGCCACCTCGGTCCGCTTGGTGCCCTCCACCTTGTGCTCGGCCTCGATGATGGAACGCAGTCGTCCCACCTCGTCCTCGGTGAGGTCCTTGACCCTTTTATTGGGATCGACCTTGCCTGCCGAAAGTATCTTCTTGGCGGAAGTCGGGCCGATGCCGAAAATATAGGTTAACCCTACCTCTATCCGCTTCTCGCGGGGAAGATCAACACCAGCAATTCTGGCCACCTTATTGCCTCCTTAAATATAAACGCTTAAAAATTTAACTAGCCCTGTCTCTGCTTATGGCGGGGGTTCTTGCAGATGATCCTTAAGACCCCCTTGCGGCGGATCAATTTGCAGTGTTCGCAGATTTTTTTTATCGAAGCCCTTACTTTCATTTTATCCCATTCCCCTTTATTCTTAACGGACTGTTTTTTACTTGAATCGGTATACTATCCGGCCCCGGGTCAGATCGTAGGGAGACAGCTCCACCGTCACCTTGTCGCCGGGAAGGATCTTGATGAAATGCATCCTCATCTTCCCGGAGATGTGGGCCAGTATCTTATGACCATTGGGCAGTTCCACTCTGAAGGTGGCGTTGGGAAGATTCTCCACCACCGTCCCTTCTACCTGTATCCCTTCCTGTTTGGCCATGCGCTCCTTGGTTACTGATGTTATCGGGTTATGGCTATCGGCTGTTCTATCTGGTGACTATATCCGGGTCCCCGTCGGTGACTATCACCGTGTCCTCAAAATGGGCCGACAGGCTGCCGTCCCTGGTCACCACCGTCCAGCCGTCGGATAAAAATTTTACCTCGGCCCCCCCGGCGTTTATCATCGGCTCGACGGCCAGGGACATTCCGGCCTTGAGCACCGGGCTGTGGCCGGGCCGGAAATAATTGGGGATCTCCGGCTCCTGATGGAGGCTGGCCCCCACCCCGTGCCCGCACAGCTCCCGCACCACCGAGAACCCGGCATTCTCGGCCGTCCGCTGGACGGCCTTGGAGATGTCGGTGACCTTGTGGCCGGCCCGGGCCTGTTCTATTCCCAGCTCCAGCGACTGCCGGGCCACCGCCATCAGCTTCAAGGCCTCCGGCGAGGGGCTGGCGCCCACCAGGTAGCTCCGGGCGGCGTCGGCGATGAAGCCCGCTTTGCGGACCCCCACGTCGATTCCCACCAGATCGCCTGATTTCAGCTTCCGGTCGGCCCGGGGTATGCCATGGACCACCTCGTGGTTGATGGAAACGCACAGGTTGGCGGGGTAGCCCCGGTAGCCCCTGAAGGCGCACTCTCCGCCCTGCTGTTGGATGTGGTCGCAGGCCAGACTGTCCAGCTCCAGGGTTGATATGCCCGGGGCAACGGAATTTTTAAGCACCTCCCACAGGCCGGCGATTATTCTGCCGGCCTCCCTGATCCGGGCGATATCGGAACTGCTATTGATGATTATCATCCCCGCCCGGACCGCAGGGTTTCTTTTAAAGAGCTGTATACCTCATCGGGGGTTTTAGCGCCGTCTATCTTTTTGAGAATGCCGCGCCCCAGGTAGTATTCCTTAAGCGGGGAGGTCTGTATTTGGTAAACCTCCAGCCTTTTTTCGGCGGTGGCCTGCTGGTCGTCCACCCTTTGATTTAAAGCTGACCCGCATTTATCGCATCGGTCCGGGATTTTAGGGGCCTGGAACAGAAGGTTGTAAATCGCCCCGCATCCGGAGCAGGTCCGGCGGGAGGTCAGCCTTTTCACCAGCTCCCGGTCGTCCACCTCCAGCCAGAGAACAAGGTCAATGCCGGCTCCCCGGAGCTTTAATATTTCATCCAGCTTTTCGGCCTGTTCCACCGTCCGGGGGAAGCCGTCCAGCAAAAATCCTTTATTTGCGTCATCCATTTCCAGCCGCTGGGCCACTACTTCGATCATCACCTCGTCTGGCACCAAAGCCCCGCGGTCCATGAAGGATCTGGCCTTCAGCCCCACCTCCGTCCCGTTCCTGGCGGCCTCTCTGAGCATATCGCCGGTGGAGATGTGCGGTATCCCGTGATCCCGGCTGATGAATACCGCCTGGGTTCCTTTGCCGGAGCCCGGGGCCCCGAATAGGACTATCCTCATGGGATTACATCCTTCCGGACCGGCCGGAGATCTTGCCCTTCTTAATGAATCCTTCGTAATGTCTCATCAGCAGGTGGGACTCTATCTGCTGCAGGGTATCCAGGGCCACCCCCACGATGATCAGCAGGGTAGTGCCGCCGAAGTAGAACGGGATGTGGGCCGACCTCATCAGGATGGTGGGCAGCACCGCTATCAGGGCGTAGAAAATAGCCCCCGGCAGGGTGATCCTGGTCAGGATCCGCTCGATATATTCGGCGGTCTTGGAGCCCGGCCTGATGCCGGGTATGAACCCGCCGTATTTTTTCATGTTGTCGGCCATGTCGGTCGGATTGATGACGATGGCGGTGTAGAAATAGGCGAAGAATATGATCATCAGCCCGTAGATCAGGTTGTAGAGGAAGGCCCCCGGCGAGAACATGGCGGTCAGGTTCTGGGCCCACTCCCCCTTCATGAAGGTCCCCAGGGTCATGGGGAAGGACAGCACGCTCTGGGCGAAGATGATGGGGATGACCCCGGCGGTGTTGAAGCCCAGCGGGATATAGGTGCTCTGACCGCCGTAGACCTTCCGGCCCACCACCCGCTTGGCGTATTGCACCGGAATCTTCCGGGCCCCCTGGGTCATCAGCACCACCGAGGCCGTGACCAGGATCATCAAAATCCCGATCAGAACCAGGGGTATGATGCCGATGGCCCCGCCCCTAAACGAGGTATAGGTGTTCAGCAGGTCGCTGGGGATGACATCCAGGCAGCCCACGAATATGATCATGGAGATGCCGTTGCCGATGCCCCGCTCGGTGATCTGCTCCCCCAGCCACATCACGAAGATGGTGCCGGCGGTCATGGTGATGGCGGTGATCAGTTTGAAACCCAAGCCGGGGTTGGGGACCACCGGGATCCCGTTGGGGGCCAGGCTCTCCAGGAACAGCGAGATGCCGTAGGACTGGACCAGGGCCAGGCCCACCGTGGCATATCGGGTGTACTGGTTGATCTTCTTGCGGCCCTGTTCGCCCTCCCTCTTCAGTTTCTCCAGGAAGGGTATCACCGCGCCCATCAGCTGCATGATGATGGAGGAGGTGATGTAGGGCATGATCCCCAGGGCGAAGATGGTGGCCCGGCTCAGGTTTCCGCCCACGAACAGGTCGTACATCCCGAACAGGGTGCCCCGCTGGGCCCGGAAGAACTCGGCCAGGACCTGGGTGTCGATGCCGGCGGTGGGCAGATGGCCCCCGATCCGGTAGACCACCAGCAGAGCCATGGTGAAAAGGATCCTTCTCCGTAGCTCCGGGATATTGAATACATTTTTTATCTTTTCAAACATCACCCAAATCCATTACTGTAAATTGCAATTAAATTCTTTTGGGAAAGCGCCGGATCGGAGACCTAAACGGCCACCTCGGCCTTGCCACCGGCGGCCTCTATCGATTTCCGGGCGCCCTCGGAGAAAGCGCTGGCCTTGACCGTCAGGGCGTTCTTCAGCTCGCCCTTGCCCAGTATCTTGACCGGCTTCCGGGTGTTTTTTATCAACCCCTTCTTGGCCAAGTAGGCCGGGTCGATCTCCTTGGCTCCGGAGATCTTGACCAAGGTGGAGATATCCACCAGCTGATAGATCCTTCTCTTCAGCGGGGTGAAGCCCCGCTTGGGAAGCCGGCGCTGCAGCGGCATCTGGCCGCCCTCGAACCAAGCCGGGACTTTGGCCCCCGAGCCGGCCCGGGATTTCTGCCCCTTGTGCCCGCGGGTGGAGGTGCCGCCGTGTCCGGAACCGGTACCGCAGCCCCGCCGCTTGCTGTTCTTGACCGAGCCCTTGGCCGGTCGGATATCGTTAAGCTTCATCTTATTTGGCTCCTCCGGCGATCTCTTCCACTTTCAGCAGATGTTCTATTTTTTTGACCATCCCCCTGATCTGGGGGGTATCGTTCTGCTCCACCGTATGGTAGAGTTTCCTGATGCCCAGCGATCTGACGATCTTCTTCTGCTTTTCGGTGCGGTCGATGGTGGAATGGACCTGGGTTATTCTTAGTTTCTTTGTTTTTGACACGGAAAATTCCTCACTGACAAATCATTTATAACATGGCAGGCTGACCTGCAAATAGAATTGGCTTCCTACTGGGCCGGGGCTTCCGGCTGGGCCTCTTCCGGAGCGGCCTCGGCCGATTTGATTTCAGTCGGTTTGGCATCGGCCGGCTTGGCGGCGGGCTTGGCCTCCTTATCCTTGAACCTCTCGGCCATGATGTCCTGGGGCAAACGCAACTGCTTCAGGCCGTTCAGGGTGGCCTTCACCAGGTTATGGGGATTGTTGGAGCCCAGGCTCTTGGTAAGGATGTCGGTGACCCCGCAAGCCTCCAGGACCGAGCGGACCACATTGCCGGCTATCACCCCGGTGCCCGGCCCGGCCGGACGCAGGACCACTTCGCTGGCGCCGTATTTTCCCAGGACCTGATAGGGTATCTTGCCGTCGGCGATGGAGTAGTGGGAGATGCTCTTCTTGGCATCCTCGGTGGCCTTGCGGATGGCCTCGGACACCTCGCGGGCCTTCCCCTTGCCGATGCCCACATGTCCGTTGCCGTCGCCCACCGTCACCAGGGCCGTGAAGCCGAAACGCTTGCCGCCTTTGACCACCTTGGCCACCCGGTTGATGTGCACCACCTGCTCTTTGATATCGCCCAGGGAATTCAAATTAACCTTTGCCAAAATCTTATCTCCTAAATAGCTTTAGAATTTTAAACCGGCTTCTCTGGCGGCTTCGGCCAGGGCCTTGACCCGGCCGTGGTAGATGTACCCCCCGCGGTCGAAGATCACCTGGGTGATCCCCTTGTCCAGGGCCAGCTTGGCGATCCTCTGGCCCACCAGCTTGCTCTCGGCTATCTTGCCGCTTTCGGAGTGCTCCAGCCGGCCGGTGGAGGCCAGTGTCTTGTGGTTGAAATCGTCGATGATCTGGGCGTAGATGTGCTTGGAACTGCGGAACACGCACAGCCGGGGACGCTCCCCATTGCCCCTGACCTTGCGGCGAATTCTGATATGACGCCTGATCCTGGCGTCCCTGGTCTGTTTTGCTTTATCTGACATCTTCGTATATCCGGTTAATAGGAATTTTCGGTTTTAAGGCTGGTCCTGTATGGCTTGCTACTGCCAAAGCCCGGTGAATATATTTTGGGGTATCCTGACCCGTTACCCGCCGGCCCCCGCTGCGGCCTTGCCGGCCTTGCGGCGGACGACCTCGTCCTGATAGCGGATCCCCTTGCCCTGGTAGGGCTCCGGCTTGCGGAACTGCCTGATGGCGGCCGCCACCTCGCCCACCGTCTGGCGATTGATGCCCTTGACCACGATGCTGGTCTGGTAGGTCTTGTCCTTGACCTTCAGCAGCGGCTGGTCCAGGGTCTCAAAATCAATGCCGTCCGGCTTGGGCAGGAAGACGGTATGGGAATATCCCAGCGACAGGGTCAGGCCCTTGGGATCTATCACCGCCTTGTAGCCGATCCCGTATACCTGCAGCACCTTCTGGAAGCCCAGGCTCACTCCGGTGACCGCGTTGGCCAGCAGGGCCCGGGTCAATCCGTGCAAAGCCCGGTCGAATTTTTCATCGCTGCTCCGGGACACCGTCAATTTGTCGCCCTCCAGCGCCACCTTGATGTTGGGGTGGAAGGGCTGTTCTATGGACCCCTTGGGGCCGGTCACTTTAACCGAGCCGGCTTTGATTTCGGCCTTCACCCCCTGGGGCAGGTTTATTGGTTTTTTTCCAACCCGAGACACTTCATTTCTCCTTAAAAAAACTATCAATTACCAGATGTAACAGACTACTTCACCGCCCACCCCGCTCTTGCGGGCATCCTTGTCCTTCATCAGGCCCTGGGAGGTGGAGATGATGGCCAGGCCGGTTCCGCTTTTCACCTTGGGCACTTTGTCCCCGGGGGCGTAGACCCTTAAGCCCGGGGTGCTGATCCTCTTAAGCCCCTTGATGAAATGGCTGCCCTTATCGTCGTATCTAATGTAGACCCGGATGATATTCTGCCGGTTGTCGGTGATATATTTGAAGTTGGAGATCAGGCGTTCCTTCATCAGGATCTTGGTGATCCCCAGCTTCATCTTGGACGACGGGATGTCCACCTTCTTAAGTTTGGCTTTGCCGGCATTTCGGATCCTGGTCAGCATATCGGCAATGGGATCGGTCATCGACATATCGTTATTCTCCTAATATTCTTTAGAATCGAATTACCAGCTGGCTTTGGTCAGGCCCGGGACCTCGCCCCGCAGGATCAGTTCCCTCAGGCAGATCCGGCACAGGCCGAAATCCCGGTAATATGCCCGGGAGCGGCCGCAGCGGTTGCAGCGGTTATGCTGTCTCACCTGATATTTTGGCCTGGCAGCCTTTTCGATCATAGCCTTTCTGGCCATAGGTTGTTATCCCTTCCTGGTTATGTGTTCTGTTATATTTAAACCGTCTGATGCTGGCGGGAGCTATTTCTGCTGGAACGGCATGCCCAGCAGGCGCAGCAGCTCCTTGGCCTCCTCGTCGGTCTTGGCGGTGGTGACGATGGTGATGTCCATGCCGAACACTTTGACTATCTTGTCGTAGTTGATCTCCGGGAAGATGATCTGCTCCTTGACCCCCAGGGTGTAGTTGCCCCGGCCGTCGAACGACCTAGTGGGCACGCCCCGGAAATCGCGGATACGGGGGATGGCCACGTTGACCAGCCGGTCAAAAAATTCATACATCATGTTGCCCCGCAGGGTCACCATGGCGCCGATGGGCACCCCGGCCCGCAGCTTGAAGGTGGCGATGGATTTCTTGGCCTTGCGGATGGACGGTTTCTGGCCGGTGATGGTGCCCAGGTCCTTGGCGGCGGCCTCCACCAGCTTGGGATCCTGGGTGCCCTCGCCCAGCCCCATGTTGACCACCATCTTCTCCAGGTGGGGGGCCTGCATCACGCTCTTGTATCCGAATTTTTTGACTAAGGCCGGCTTGACTTCCTTGGTGTATTTCTCTCTTAATCTTGCCATTTTGTTCCTAATTTTTAGTATGATCTTACTACGGTAACTTTTGACTTTTACTTTTCCCCACAAAAAACGCGAAATATAAGAGTAAAAATATTTTATTGTTTTTAGTGTGTTTCGTGGGAAAGCTCAACGACCTATTCCTTGTCCAGCATCTCGCCGCAGGACTTGCAGACCCGGGCCCGCTTCCCATCGGCCAGGATCCGGGTGCCCACCCTGACCCCCTTGTCGCACTTGGTGCAGATCGCCATCAGGTTGGTGAGATTGATCGCCGCCTCCTTCTCCAGGATCCCGGCCTTCTGGCCCTGCTTGCGGGGCTTGGTATGGCGCTTGACGAAATTGACCCCCTCCACGATGGCCCGTCCCTTGTCCGGCAAAATCTTCAGTACTTTTCCCTTCTTGCCCTTGTCGTTGCCGGCTATTACGATGACGCTGTCGTTCTTTTTGATCTTCATTTTACATCCGCTCCTATATCACTTCCGGTGCCAGGGAGATGATCTTCATGAACTGGCGATCCCTCAGCTCCCGGCCCACCGGGCCGAAAATCCTGGTGCCCCTGGGCTCGTTCTTGTCGTCGATGATCACCGCGGCGTTGTCGTCGAACCGGATGTAGGAACCGTCCTTGCGGCGGATCTCCTTCCTGGTCCGGACGATCACCGCCCTGGCCACCTCGCCTTTTTTGATGCCACCGCCGGGCAGCACATCCTTGATGGCCACCTTGATGATGTCGCCCACCGAGCCGTAGCGCCGGAAATGGCCGCCCATCACCTGGATGCACATGGCCTTCTTGGCCCCGGAGTTATCGGCGATATTTACCCTGGTATATTGTTGAATCATATTTTTCCTGCCTTGCTGCCCCGTTTTTTTCAGGGATTGTTTATCTTATATTTGGTTTATAAAACCGAGACTTCTGCAAAAATATTTTTTACCGCGCTTGCGAGCCACCTCTTTCATCGATGTAAACTCCACGCTACAGCGTGCAGGCACGGAAACACTGAATTTTTGGAATAATACTCCTGGGAAAGATCGACTTAATGTCCTTTTTTTGGTATTTTCAGTAGTTCCGTGTTTTCGCTTACGCTGCTTGCAGGTCTTCTTCAAGTGCCGTAGCTTTAGCGAAGGCACTCAGTGGTTAGTTTTGCTAAGGTTTTAAGCTATTAACACCTATTTGGCCTTCTCCATCACTTCCACCAGACGCCAGCGCTTGGTCTTGGAGATGGGCTTGGTCTCTATGATCCTGACGGTATCGCCCAGCTTGGCCGATTGGTCCTCGGAATGGGCGTAATATTTGGTGGTTCTTTTGACCACCCTGCTGTACAGAGGATGTTTGACCCTTCGCTCCACGGCCACGATGATGGTCTTGTTCATCTTGTCGCCCACCACCTTGCCGATCCTGGTCTTTCTTAAATTTCTCTCTGCCATCTGTTCTACTCCTTCGATCCGGCGCCGGCGGCCAGTTTGCGGATGCTCTTGAGGTCCTCATTGAGGACCGTTTTCATCCGGGCCACCGAACGGCGGGTGTGCCTTAGTTGCAGGGGGTTGGGGATCTGCTGGGTGTTGCGGCGCAGTTTCAGGTTGAAGTTGGCCTCGGTCTCCTCCTTCAATTTCTGCTCCACTTCGGCCCGGGTCATCTCCCTGAGCTCTTTGGTCTTCTTCATTGCGTCACCTCGATATGGCGATGGCGTGGAACCATCCTGGTTTTAATGGGCAATTTGTGGGAAGCCAGCAGCATGGCCTTCTTGGCGGTGGCCTCGGGGATCCCCCCGATCTCGAACATCACCCGGCCCGGCTTGACCACGGCCACCCAGTGATCGGGGGCCCCTTTGCCCTTGCCCATCCTGGTCTCGGCCGGCTTGGAGGTCACCGGTTTGTCGGGGAAGATCCTGATCCAGACCCGGCCGCCCCGCTTGATGAACCTGGTCATAGCCACCCGGGCCGCCTCTATCTGCCGGTCGGTGATCCAGGCGGCATCCAGCGATTGCAGGCCGAATTCACCGAAGGCTACGTAATGTCCTCTGGTGGCCAGGCCGCACCTGCGTCCCCTTCTTTGTTTGCGGTGTTTTACCCGCTTTGGCATCAACATATTATTCTACAACTCCAGAAAGTCGGTTAATTATTCCTATTTGGCTACCGCCTGCTTGCCCAGCACCTCGCCCTTGAATATCCAGACCTTGATCCCGATGCAGCCGAAGGTGGTGTGCGAGGTGGAGGTGGCGTAATCGATGTCGGCCCGGAGGGTGTGCATGGGCACCCGGCCCTCGCGGTAGCTTTCGGTCCGGGCGATCTCGGCCCCTCCCAGGCGCCCGCCGCAGGCGATCTTGATCCCGTAGGCCCCCATCCGGAGGGTGCTCTGAACGGCCTTCTTCATGGCCCGGCGGAATGAGATCCGCTGTTCCAACTGGCGGGCGATATTGTCGGCCACCAGGCGGGCGTCCATTTCGGGCACCTTTATCTCGGCGATATTCAGGTGGACCTCCTTCTGGGCGGTCAGGTGCTGGATCTCGGCCTTCAACTTCTCGATCTCGCCGCCCTTGCGGCCGATGACGATGCCCGGCCTTGAAGTATGAATGGTCACCGTCACCCGCTTGGATGTCCTTTCGATCTCTATCTTGGAAATGCTGGCATTCATCAGCTTCTGCCGCAGGTAGCGCCGGATCCTCTCGTCCTCCTCCAGCAGGCTGGCAAAATCATTCTTGGCGAACCACCTGGAGTCCCAGGTCTTGATGATCCCCAGCCTTAACCCTATGGGATGTGTCTTCTGACCCAAACCTTTACCTCCGTTAATTTATTTAGCCTGGTCGGAAACCCGAACCAAGAGATTACTGGTGCGTTTCAGCCGGCGATCGGCCCGGCCTCGGGCCCTGGGGCGGAACCGCTTCATGATGATGCCCTCGTCCACCCGGATCTCGGATATCCTCAAGGTATCGGGATCGGCCTTGGCGTTGCCGGCGGTCTCCACCGCCGAGGCCACCGCCGATTTAACGGCCTTGGCCAGATGGGGGCTGCCCGCCTTGGGGACGAATTTGAGTATCGACAGGGCGTCGTTGCATTTTTTGCCCCTGATCAGATCGGCCACGGCTCTCATCTTCCGGGGGGTGACCCGGATATGCCTTTTTCTGGATAATGCTTCCATCTTCTATCTGTCGCTCCTTATGCCTTGGTGGCCGCCGGGGCTGCCGCTGCAGCTGCCGGTATGGCGGCGGTTGTGGTCTCGGTCCTCTTCTTCTTGTCCACTTCCTTGCCGACCGCCCCGTGCTTGCGGAAGGTCCGGGTGGGCGCGAACTCGCCCAGCTTGTGCCCCACCATGTTTTCGGTGATATATACCGGGATGAATTTATTGCCGTTGTGGACCGCGATGGTATAACTGACGAATTCGGGGGGCACCATGGAGCGCCGGGCCCAGGTCTTGATGACCTTCTTTTCCCCCGAGGCCGCCAGGGCCTCGATCTTGGCCAGCAGTTTGGGATCGATATAAGGTCCTTTTTTAAGGGAGCGAGACATTATTTTCTCCTCTTAAGGATGAATTTACTGGTTGTCTTCTTCTTCTTTCTGGTCTTTTTGCCCTTGGACAGCAGACCCTTGGAACTGCAGGGGTGCCGGCCGCCGGATGATTTTCCCTCGCCGCCGCCCATCGGATGGTCATGCGGGTTCTTGGCCACGCCGCGGCTGTGGGGTTTGACTCCCAGCCAGCGGTTGCGACCGGCCTTGCCGATGGATATATTCTCGTTCTCCAGATTGCCCACCTGTCCCAGGGTGGCCATGCACTCCAGCCGGACTAGGCGGACTTCGCCCGATGGCAGCCGAAGATGGGCGTTCTCCCCTTCCTTGGCCATCAGCTGGGCCGAGCCGCCGGCGGTCCGGACCATCTGTCCGCCCTTGCCTTTTTTGAGCTCGATGTTGTGGATGGCGCTGCCCAGTGGAATCTCGGACAGGGGCATGCAATTGCCGACTTTAATATCGATGCCCGATCCGGAAAGGATCTTGTCGCCCACCGTCAACCCCAGGGGTGCGATGATGTAGCGCCACTCGCCGTCGGCATATTTAAGCAGGGCTATGCGGCAGGAGCGGTTGGGGTCGTATTCAATGGCGGCCACGGTGGCCGGGATGGCGAATTTATTGCGCTTGAAATCTATCAGCCGGTAGGCCCTCTTGTGGCCGCCGCCCCGGTGGTCGGCCGTCACCCGCCCGTGGCTGTTGCGTCCGCCCGATTTGTTCAGCGAGGACAATAATGACTTCTTTGGTTTTGATGAGGTGATCTCGTCAAAACTGTAGCCGGTGCGATGACGCATCCCCGGGGTGGTGGGTTTATATGATTTGATAGCCATCTAACGAAGTTCTCCTAAATTTTATATCCCGGAATTGTTTTAAATGCCCTCGATCATCTCTATCTTCTGGTCCTTGGCCAGGGTGACAATGGCCTTCTTCCAGTCCGGCCTCTTTCCCTGGTTGCGCCCCAGGCGCTTGATCTTGCCCATCACGTTCATGGTGGTCACTTCCTTGACCTTGACCTTGAACAGGGTCTCCACCGCCTGTTTGATCTGGTGCTTATTGGCGTCCCGGGACACCTCGAAGCCGTAACGGTTGTATTTCTCGCGCAGGTTGGTGATCTTCTCGGTGATCAGCGGTCTTTTGATTATGTTGTAGTTCATTTGGCGAATGCCTCCTTTACGGCTTCCAGTCCCTTCCTGGTAAGGATCACCTTGTCGGCCTTGATGATATCGTAGGGGTTGACCTCTCTGACCGGCTTTAAGATCAGGCCCGGGATATTGCGCCCGGATTTGCGGACCTCGGGAGAATGGACCTGGTCCAACAACAGAACCTTCTGCCCGCCCATCTCCATGGTCTTGAACAGCTCTACCATCTCCTTGGTCTTGCCGGTGGTCTTAAGCGACTCTATGACGCCCAGCTTGCCGGATTTAAAACCGTCGGACCAGGCCGAGCGGAGGGCAGCCTGGCGGGATTTTTTGGGAAGCTCCCAGGAATGATCCCGGGGCTCCGGTCCGTGGGCCGCATAGCCGCCCACCATGATGGAGGATCTGGTGCTGCCCTGGCGGGCCCGGCCGGTCCCCTTCTGTTTGAAAGGCTTCTTCCCGCCGCCCCGGACATCGGCCGCATTCTGGGAGGCTGCCGTGCCCTGCCGCTGGTTGTCTAAGTATTCCCTGACCGCCAGATACAGCAGATGCTGGTTGGGTCTGGTGCCGAAGATATCCTCCGGAACCTCCAGGCTGCCGGATTTCTTCCCCTTGTCATCGAACAGATTTACAGATAACATTGATGAATGCTTTCCTTATATCTTATGGATTGACACGATTCCGTCCGGAGCCCCTGGTACCGCTCCCTTGACCAGAATGATGTTCTTGGACTGATCTACTTTGACCACCTTCAGGTTCCTGACCGAGAACTTCACATCCCCCATGTGCCCGGCCATCTTGGTGCCGGGATACACCCGGCCCGGAGACGAGCCCGAGCCGACGGCGCCGGCATGCCGGTTACGGTCGGTCTGGCCGTGGCTGGCCGGTCCGCCGTGGAATTTATGACGCTTCATAACGCCGGCGGTGCCTTTTCCCTTGGTGGTTCCGGCGATCTTGATCTTGTCGCCGGCGGCAAAAATATCAGCCGTTATCACCTGGCCCAGCCGATAGCCTGCGGCATCGTCAACCCGGAACTCCTGCATCACCTGAACCGGCTGGGCCTTGGATTTAGCCAGATGGCCGGCGGTTGGTTTGTTCACCTTGCCGGGCTTTTTGGAGCCGAATCCCAGCTGAACGGCGCTGTAGCCGTCCTTGTCCTTGGTTTTGATCTGGGTAACCACGCAGGGCCCGACCTCCAGCACCGTCACCGGAACCATGACATTGCTCTCGCCGAATACCTGGGTCATCCCGATCTTTCTGCCGATCATTGCGTTCATGATATAGCCTTATTATCGATTCTGAATTCTTGATTCTTTGGGGTATGCCGTCAAAGCTTACAGGCCGCTCTTAATCTCGATATCCACCCCGGCCGGAAGCTCCAGCTTGGTCAGGGCAGTTATGGTCTGGGGGGTGGAGTTGAGGATATCTATCAGCCTTTTGTGGATCCTCCGTTCGAACTGTTCCCGCGATTTCTTGTCGACATGGGTGGAACGGTTTACGGTATAGATGGTCTTCTTGGTCGGCAGGGGGATGGGGCCGGAGATCCTGGCTCCGGTCCGTTTGGCGGTGTTGACGATCTCGGCCACCGACTGGTCCAGCACCGCGTGATCATAGGCCTTAAGTTTTATTCTGATGCTTTGAACTGACACCTTTATATTCCTTTTATCTGATTTCCAAATATTTCCCTCTCCGAATAACGGGAGGGCAGGGTGGTTCTATTCCACGATCTCGGTGACGGTCCCGGCGCCCACGGTGCGGCCGCCCTCCCGGATGGCGAACTTCAGGCCCTTCTCCATGGCGATGGGGGTCAGCAGG
>JAGVNJ010000058.1 GCA_020053305.1 Candidatus Edwardsiibacteriota bacterium
ATTTCTTCAAAAATCGCCGGATCGCGTTCGATCATACTTCAATAACGCCACCACTATATATGCAGCTTGATGTTGTTACTATTTTGAGACAGTTAATAAGCTGAGTGCCCCCGGTATGAGCAATAAGAACGAACTTGACTCAACCGCCTAAGAACTGGCCGACCGCTACCGCGACGGCCGTTGGCCCGAGCTCAAGGACCGGAAATGGGAAGCGGTCTGTACCTTATTGCTGAGGGAACTAAGGATACGCTGACCCGGTTACACCGAGGCGGATTATGTCGGGGCGCTGGAGAAGGGCTTTGCCGACAGCCGATAGGGCAGGAGGGGCGCGGTGTTCTTTCTGTTCAGGCGAAGATATATGGGGGGTTGAGCCAAGACCTACATTTTCAATATTTGCCGATAGTGGTGCTATAGTTGTGGCCTGTTCACAATAAGAAGCGCATAGCGAAGCTTTAGTTTGTATTTCTGAAATCTAAAGCTCATGGTGCACACCAAGTGAGTTATTTAATGAAGGAAGGTTTTTAAATGGATGTCATAAAACAAGAAAAAAGAATATTGCATTATCGCTATTGGTTGTGCATATTGGTTTTTATTTTAATAGAAGTCATAGCATTGCAATATGGTGATCAACAATATATTTCAGAAAAACTAAATTTTGGTTTAACACTTGTTTCAGCAGTGCTGGCAGTATTTGCAATATATCTAACAGTTACATTTAATGGTCAATTTTCTAAAAACGTTTCTGATTTGAATTCAATTAATGATGGGATTAAAGAAGCATCAAAGGTGCTATTAAGTTCTACTGAACAATTAAAAAACAATGTAAACGTTATCCCTGACGCAATAAAATCGATAAATGAAAAAGTAGAGTTAACGCATCTATTGTTAGAAAAAAATATAAATGTGCCAAAAAGTGTTACTAATAAAGAAGAAATAAAATGGAATAATGATTCTATTACACTGTTTTTTACAACAGGGCCTAAAATACATATGGCTTATGTATATTTATTGGCAACCACCTACCATAAAGGCATCGAATTGAAAAAATCTGTTCTAATAGAAAAAACACCTTCAATAAATTTTGATTTTTTATTAGGGTATATGTGTGCTTTATCGGCTGTTAATATTATAGATTTTGTTTACATAGAAGAAACATTAAAAATAACATACTTTAATAAAAACCTGTTAGATATATATGAGACACTTTATGAAAGTGTAATTAACGTGGTAAAAGATAATAGTACTCTGGTTTTGATAAAAAATGAAGTTGACAGATTAGTTAGTCTTTAAAATGATAATAATCTAAATAGAGTATTCACATGCCAAACAGGATCCGCATACACATCGCCAAGCCCGTGGTGGACGGGTGCGGCCGGGGTTGACCCCTCTCCTACCTCTCCCCGTCACGGAGAGAGGTTCTGTGGGGTAATAATATTTATGTTATGAAAAATGAACAAACAAAACTCCCTTCCCGAAGCGGGAAGGGGCAGGGGTTGGGTCAAATAAAACGCGGAACTACCGGACTTATACAATTCCAGAAGATCAAGCCAGACAAACTTGCTTTAGCCAAATATTTTCGTAGCCATATGACGTATGCTGAAAAATGCTTTTGGAATATGGCCCGTAGAAACCAAATAGAAGGTTTGCAATTCCGTCGGCAGCAGATAATACATGGCTTTATTGCGGACTTTTATTGCAACCAAATCAACCTGGTGATTGAAATTGACGGTGGCATTCACGAACAACAAAAAGATTATGATAAACTGCGGGATCATATCATCACTGCTTGCGGCATAAAGGTAATAAGATTCACCAACGAGGAAGTGCTGAATAAAAGCGACTGGGTATTACAAAAACTGAAAGAAGAGATAAGATAATCAAAATGAAAAAATCACTGATCCTGGCATTAACCGCCGCGGTATTCCTCACGGCTGCACAGGGCCTTCGGGCCGAGGAGACCGCAACAAACACCCTGATCCCGGTGAAGATATACATATCCTCCCATCAGGATGTCTACAAGTTCAAAGCCCTGAGGGTGGGCATCGAGGAACTGAGGGATAATTACATCGAAGCCCGTATCTCCCAAGCCAAGATAGATGAACTGACCTCTTCGGGCTGGAAGGTGGAAGTCCGGAAGGAGGAGCCGGCCGACCCCAAGATCGTCACGGCCTATCATAATTATTCCTGGCTGACGGCCAAGCTGGATTCGGTTCAGGCCGCCTTTCCGGACATCACCAAAAAAATATCCTTTGGGCAATCGGTGCTGGGCCGGGAGCTATGGGCCTTTTTGATAACCGACCATCCTGATTCCAACGAGAACGAAGCCGAGGTCCGATTCACCGCAACCATTCATGGGAACGAGCCGGTGGGCACTGAGATGTGCATTGGCCTGATAGATTCTCTTACCCAGGGCTACGGCATCCCGGCCATAAAAGAATTGGTGGATAACAGAGAGATCTGGTTTCTGCCGATGTTCAACCCCGACGGCAATGCTTTGGGCAACGTCATCAACGGCCGTTACAATGCCAACGGCCAGGACCTCAACCGTGATTTTCCGGTGCCCGACGGCTCCATCGGGGACGACGGGGATTGGATCGTGGAACAGGAGAATCAGAAATTCATTGATTTTTGGAGCGGTAAGCGGGCGGTGTTGTCGGCCACCTACCACGGCGGGGCATTGATTGCCAATTATCCCTGGGATTACAAGGATTCATCGGCGATGTCCCTGGAGCCGCCCGATCTGGACCTGGCCCGGAGGGTCTCAATCAATTATGCCCTATTGAATCCGCCGATGTTCAGCAGCCCCAGCCCCTCGGCGCCGTATGACAGCGGAGCGATATACGGCTATACCTGGTATCCGGTCCATGGCACCCTGCAGGATTGGTCATACCATGCCACTTCCTGTCTGGATGTGACTATGGAGATCTCCACTAATAAATGGCCATCGGCCAGCTCACTGCCTTCATATTGGGCCGATAACCGGGAGGCCATGCTGTATTTCATCCGTCAGGCCGGCTGGGGCCTGCAGGGGGTGGTCACCGATTCCCTGACCGGGCTGCCCATCAACTGGGCTTCGGTGGTTCCATTCGATATCGACAAGCCGGTCTACACCGACACCATCGGCGATTATCACCGGATGCTGATGACCGGGCAGTACGACCTGATCTTTACGGCGGTGGGCTATCACGAGAAGTGGGCTTCCGATATCCGGGTGAGGATAGACAGCCTTACCAACCTGGATATGCAGCTGGCGCCGATATTAATTACCGGCATTGTCAGTGACAGTGACGGCGGGGCACCCATCTCCGGGGCACGGGTGGAGATAGTCAGCTTAAGAAGCGATACCACCGACAGTGCGGGCTCCTATCAACTGCGCTGGAACCAGGACGATCACTACAGCCTGAAAGCATCGGCCGCGGGATACACCACAGTCATCTACGACAGCCTGAAGTTCGAAAACGACAGCACCATCAATTTCAGCCTGTCCACCGACAGCGGGGAGGCCGTCAATGTATTCATCACCCGGCTGGAACAGCCTTACCCCAATCCCGGCCGTTCCGAGGTCCATCTCCGCTACCAATTAGCGGCCACCGGACCGGCGGTTCTGGAAATATACGATGTTACCGGACGTCGGGTAAAGAGTCTGCCCCAGGGTACTGTGCCGGCCGGAGTGGTCCGGCACTTCACCTGGGACGGCAGTGACCAGTCAGGGAAAAATGTTTCGGCCGGGATCTATTTCTGCCGACTGTCGGCTCTGGGGACCGAAAGATCGGTCAGATTCATCATGCTGAAATAACGATAAATAATTTATCAGGCGGCGAACCGTTAAGGTTCGCCGCCTTTTTATGATAAAGCTACCGAACCTTGCGTTTCTTGACTTTTAAGCCGCAATGTCGTATCATTCACGTTCAGGATAAAACGAAGGGAGAACCAGTTGATCAGTTTGAACGAATCGATCCTAAAACGCATTGCCGAGGAGGAAAAGGTCCCTTTTGAGCATATAAAGAACGGGGTGGAGCAGGGCACCATAGTGGTTCCCATGAACAAGAACCATCGCCTGCTCAAGCCCTGCGCGGTGGGGGCCGGGATGCGGATAAAGGTCAACGCCAATATCGGGACCTCGCAGGACCTTTCGGATCTGGCCGGGGAATTGGAGAAGCTGAAGGCGGCCATAGGGGCCGGGGCCGATGCTGTCATGGACCTGTCCACCGGCGGGGATATCGACGCCATCCGGCGGGAGATCATCAATCAGTGCCCAGTTCCCCTGGGCACGGTGCCCATCTACCAGGCGGCCATCGAGGCCGCCACAAAAAAGAAATCCTTAGTGGAGATGACGCCCGACGAGATCTTCGCTGTCATCGAGAAGCAGGCCAGGGACGGGGTGGATTTCATCACCGTGCACTGCGGGGTCACCCTGCAGTCGGTGGCCCGCTACAAGGAGGAGGGCCGGGTGGCCGGGGTGGTCAGCCGGGGCGGGGCCTTTATGATAGAATGGATGAATTTCAATAAGGCCGAGAACCCGCTGTACAGCCAGTTCGACCGCCTGCTGGACATCTGCCGGGAACATAACGTCACCTTGAGTTTGGGGGACGGTTTTCGGCCCGGCTGTACGGCCGATGCCACCGACCGGGCCCAGCTGGAGGAACTGCTGATCCTGGGCGAACTGGTGGATCGGGCCCGCCAGGCCGGGGTCCAGGCCATGGTGGAGGGGCCGGGGCATGTTTCCCTGGACCAGATCGAGACCAACATTAAAATACAAAAAGAGATCTGCAAGGGAGCTCCGTTCTATGTGCTGGGCCCACTGGTCACCGACATCGCCCCGGGCTACGACCATATCACCGCGGCCATCGGCGGGGCCTGGGCGGCCTACTTCGGAGCGGACTTCCTGTGCTACGTCACCCCGTCGGAACATCTGCGCCTGCCCACTCTGGAGGACGTCCGGGAAGGGGTGATCGTCCTGCGGATAGCGGCCCACGCGGCCGACCTGGCCAAAAAAGCGCCCGGCGCGGCGGACTGGGACCGGGCCATGTCCCAGGCCCGGAAGAAATTGGACTGGACTAAGCAGATCGAGCTGTCCATCAACCCGCCTTATGCCCGGCAGGTGTTCGAATCGGCCCCCCAGAAGGAGTCCGGGGTCTGCACCATGTGCGGGGAGTTCTGCGCCATGAAAAAGATGAATGAAGTGCTGGACGATAAGAAGTAGATTTCACCGCTGAGACGCGGAGAGCACAGATGTTCTTATTGCTTCCGTGTCATTCTCGCGAATGCGGGAATCCAGAGAACAAATAGCTCGCTGATTGACGCGGATTATTTTGCCACAGAGTCACGGAGACGCAGAGGTTTGTAAATTTAAACTAAACACCAAGACAAAAAGGCACCAATGTTTAAATGAAAATCCTTTACCGTTTTTATCTTGATATAATTTGACAATTCATGAACAGGTATCTTAATAGATGATACTAAAAAAATCCGGAATAGACATAGAGAAGAGCACAGTTCCATTTCGGGATTTTAAAAGGTCTGATATTGCATCAGACCTTTGTCATGCTAAACTTATTGCCTTTGGCGAGAATCCCCATTCAGTAGCAGAGTATTATTCTTTGTACATTGAAGCGATTCAGTTCCTTTTGGAACAGGATAAAAAAGTATTAATACTTCTGGAATATCCCTATTGGCATAATTATTATTTGGATGATTATTTTGAGGGCCATGACGAAAAGTTTCTGGAATATACCTTTTATGATGACGAAACAAGTGCAATCTACGGCGCAGGTCTCAAGCAGTTTTACACAAGCGTCCATGCACTTTATAGGCTTTATCCCAAGAAGGTGACTTGCCGACATATCGATGCTATTATGACACCATTGAGTTCAGAGCGAATTCAGATTGTGGAATCCTTGGATATGGCTAAATGGGAAGTAAACAAGACTATCAAAGTACACCAAAAACAAAATGAACCTGAAAAGTGGTCCGAATTACGAGAGCATTTCATGGTTAGCGAAGCTATGGAAGCATTTAGATTTTTCGAACCTAATGTTATGGTGCTAATAACCGGTAGCTTTCATGCCAGGAAGAAAGGTGGACAACCTTTAAACGACAAATATATGAAATCCCTAACGGCTTTAATTTCGAAAGAATTAGATATCATTCCGCTCAGCATTTTGATTACTATTCTTGATGGCCAGTATGCAAAGCTTGAATACCGGGATAATAAATTAGGAAAAATTGCAGTCAACTGCTGCGAGTGGGGTCAAGAGGATACTCAGCTAACCTATAAAAATACCGTCAGTAATCTATCGGGTGATATACTTATTACCAAGTTAAATAATTTTGCAGAGCAAATTAAGGATAAGAATGATATGTATTACGATTGGATTTCCAACCACGATTATATTGTTGCGCTAAGAAACGGTTCAGCAGATCTTTCAGTGAAAATTTAACAATGCCGAAAAAGATAAAAGAAAATATTAATGATCCATCCCAGGCGGTGGAAGCTATGCGACCCCTCGCCTTTGTTGCAGCGGACATCGAGACCACCGGCCTTAACTGGGACCGGGACCAGATCATCGAGCTGGGTGCGGTCAAAGTGGAGAACGGGGCGGTCACCGCCCGGTTTCAGACCCTGGTTCGTTCCGAGCGGAAGGTTCCGCCGTTCATACAGGGGCTGACCGGCATCACCCAGGCCGAGGTAGACGATGCTCCGGCCCTGGAGGGTTGCGCCGCTGAGCTCCACCAATTCGTGGGGGAACTGCCGCTGGTGTTCCATAATGCCCAGTTCGACCTGAAATTTCTTAAAGCCGCCATGGAGATCGCCAATCCCTGCTGGGATACCCTAAGCCTGGCCCGGGCCCTGCTTCCCGACAACAAAAGCCACAGCTTAAAGAACCTTTGCCTGGCTTACGGGATCGATCCCGGGCAGGCCCACCGGGCGGACGATGACGCCCATTCCACCGCCCTGCTGTTCCTCAAGCTATACGACCAGCTGCTGGACATTGACCTGCCGATGCTGCAGGCCATGTCCCATCTGGCCCTGCCGTTCCACCGCCTGCTGTTGAGCCGGGCGATAACCGAGACCAGGCAGACCGGAATCACGGCCGATCAAAAAACAGACCGGGAGAAAATTCCGGCCGGCGCGGCGGCTCCCAGGGCCGATGCCCTGGAGGAGATCTTCGGCCCGGATAAAAGACTGGCCGGGGTTTTGGGGGCGGGCTATGAATCCCGCCAGGAGCAGATGGACATGGCCCGCTCGGTGATGGAGGCCTTTGGCAACGATGAATTCCTGTGCGTGGAGGCCGGCACCGGCACCGGTAAGAGCCTGGCCTACCTGGCCCCGGCGGCCATCTGGTCCCGGCTGAACAACGAAAGGGTGGTGATCTCCACCCAAACCAAGACCCTTCAGGAACAGCTTTACGGCAAGGATGTGCCGATCCTGCGTTCGGCGGCCGGATATTTCAACGCCACCGTGCTCAAAGGCCGGAACAATTACCTGTGCTGGCGCCGCTGGCAGGAGGTGATGCTGCATCCCGAACTTTTCCTTACCCCGGATGAAAGGGAGGAGGCTCTGATCCTGTGCCGCTGGGCCGGGACCACGGCCGGCGGCGATGTCGCCGAGCACCGGGGATTCTCCCCCGGCCGGGCGCCCGGGCTATGGGGCAAGATCTGCTCCGACCATACCGCCTGCCATAACCATCGCTGCAAATTTGTTAAGAAATGCTTCATGGCGCAGGCCAGGAAAAGGGCCGAGGAGGCCGATCTGGTGATAGTGAATCATTCCCTGCTTTTCACCGACCTGGTGATGCCCAGCGGGGTCCTGCCGGACTACCAGCGGGTGATCATCGATGAGGCCCACAACATTGAAAAAACGGCCACCGACTTTCTGGGCTACAGCTTAGACCGCTGGACGGTGTCCCGGTTCCTGTCCGGGATCTTCAGCCGGAGCCCGGTGGAATCCGGCTTGCTGCCCACTCTGAATCATTGGCTGAAAAAGTCCGGCCTTAACAAGGACGTGGCCGGATCCATCGAGAAATCATCATTAGACATAGTCCAGTTGATACTGGAGGCCGGCAAGGCCACGGACCGGTTCTTCAAGCGCAAGTGGGAGCTGGGTGACTCCAAAGGCCGTCAGGAGAAAAGGCGCTACCTGGAGGGCGACGGCTTCCAACAGTCGGTGCTGGAGCAATCCCAAGAGCTGATGGGGCTTTTAGACCGGCTGACCGGTTCCTTGAGCCTGTTGAACCAGTGGCTGTCCGACGTGGAGGCGGCCGATTCCGACGAACTGGACACCCTGCGCCAGGAGATATCCGGGCGCAGCTTAGAGGCCAGGAACATCAACAACACCCTGGGCAAACTGGCCACGGCCGACGACAAGGGCTACATCTTCTGGATGGAGCCGGGCGATCATAATCACGGGATCAAGCTGGTGGCCGGGCCGCTGGAAGTGGGCCAGGTGCTGGCCAAGATCATGTTCCCCAGGGTCAAGACAGCAGTGTTCACTTCGGCCACCTTGGCGGTGGACGGCAAGTTTGACTTCTTCAAAAACCGAATAGGCCTGTCGCTGGTGGATCAGGATCGGGTGGTCTGCTCCGCTTTGCCATCGCCCTTCGACTTCAATAAACAGGCGGCCATCTTCGTGCCCACCTATCTGCCTTCGCCCAAACTGCCGGATTACGACAAGGCCTTCAACGACATGGTCCAGGAGGTGCTGGAGTCCACCAAGGTGGGAACCCTGGTGCTGTTCACCGCCTTCGACCAGTTGAAGAGAAGCTACCAGCAGGTGCAGGAGAGCGGCAACCTGAAGGTCCTGGCCCAGTGGATAGACGGCAACCCGGCCCAGCTGGTGGAGCGGGCGCTGAACGAGAAGGATACCATCATTTTCGGCACCAACAGTTTTTGGGAGGGAGTGGACCTGCCGGGCCAGGCCTGCGAACTGCTGATCATCGCCCGCCTGCCTTTTTCGGTGCCCAGCGATCCATTAGTCAGCGCCCGCTGCCAGGCCATTGAGCAGGCCGGAGGAAGCTCCTTCAACCAGTATCTGCTGCCCGAGGCGGTGATCCGCTTCCGGCAGGGGTTCGGGCGGCTGATCCGTAACCGGACCGACTTCGGGGCGGTGGTGGTGGGCGACAGCCGGATAACCGGCACCGAGTACGGCAAGGTTTTTATCCGATCGCTGCCCAAGATGCCGCTGTTCATCTGCCGGGATTTGGACGAGCTACTGGAGAATCTGTAATCTTAAATGATGATAAAAAGGGCTGTTTAAAAACAGCCCTTTTTATATCTCTTGTAAACACCTATTATTTGGCATATAATGAATTGCAATCGTAGGAGGACAGTTCAATGAATATAAAATATTCAAAGGGTGCCAAAGGGCTCGCCAAAATTGGCATCCCAGTAATAGCGGCGATATTCTTATTGCAGGGCATGGCATATGCCATTGGCGGCATCATGTCCGGCAGCGGAACTATTGCCGATCCCTATTTGGTGGAGGATTATGCCGACCTGAAAGCAGTGGGCACAACATACGGCTTGGGTGCTGTTTACCGGTTGACCGCCGAAATCGATGCTTCGGCCTCAGCCTCGGAGAACAGCGGGGAGGGCTTTGCCCCCATCGGCAACGGGGACACCCCGTTCACCGGGAAATTTCATGGCGGCGGCCATATCATTAAACACCTTTACATAAACCGTCCGGCCACAGATTATATCGGCTTGTTCGGTTATATTTACGAATCGACCATAGACAGTCTGGGGCTGGTTGATAATATGGTGTCTGGCAGTTATTTTGTCGGGGGGATTATCGGCAAGAACGAGTTGTCATGCACCATAAGCAGCTGCTTTAATACCGGAAATGTATCCGGGCTCAGCCATGTCGGCGGAATAGCCGGCGAAATTACTTCGGCCACTACCATCAGCAACTGTTATAATTCCGGCAGCATTTCCGCCTCGTCCGAAGTGGCCGGGGGAATTGTGGGGAGGGTAGAACACGACAGCATCCTTTGTTGCTACAATACGGGAAGCATTTCTGCCACGATCGGAGTGGCGGGCGGGATTGCCGGCTATAGCGACAACAGCGTCGTCATTGGCAATTGCTATAACACCGGGAGCATTTCCGGATCAAACAATCTAGGAGGGATCGTGGGATACAACGGTCCTTTTGTCAGCGTTAGCAATTGTTATAACGCCGGCGGCATTTCCGGTGAGACCAGCACCGGCGGGATTGCAGGTCTGCTCCGGGGCGGGGCAATATCATACTGTTACTGGGACACCCAGAACAGCGGACAAAGCGGTGCCTGTGGTACTATCGAGGGTGGAACAGTGACCTCAGTAACAGGGCTGACAACCGCAGAGATGAAAGATCCCTCGAATCTGATCAACCTGGATCTGGTCACTATTTGGACAATCCGTCCCGACAGCACCTATCCCGGTTTGAAGGTGCTGGATAACGCTCCTTTTTCTTTCGGCGAAAGCCTGAGCACCGACAGGACCTTTGTTCTGTCACGTCTTTTGGCCAATGATTTTGATATTGAAACTGCAGGCAGCGGCCTGGCCGTGCGCTTGATCAGTACCAGCGCCGGGATTACAGACAGTGTCGGCAGCCTGACCTTGCCCGGAGGCGTTGCCAACGGTTCGATTATAACCGTCAAATACCGGGTTGGTGGGATCCGCACTTCCGACACGCTATTGGGCAATATTGCCACCTCATATATTACGCTGGTTACGCTGTCAGGCAGCGGTACCGAGGGCGACCCATACCTGATTGCCAACTATACCGACCTTAAGACCGTGGGTATCAATTCCACATATAATTTCGACGCTGTGTACCGGGTGATTGCCGATATTGATGCATCCCCGTCAGCCACTGAAAACGCCGGGGAAGGTTTCATTCCCATCGGGACCAATGTCACGCCGTTCACCGGGGTGTTCCACGGATCCGGCCATGTCATCAGTAAATTGACCATCAACCGCCCGGCAACAGATAACGTCGGCTTGTTCGGTTATGCTAACGATTGCAGCATAGACAGTCTCGGACTGGTTGATAATGCAATCGCCGGCCAAAACAGCGTTGGCGGAATAACGGGGTATATCGAGCAGAACGGCGCCATCAGTCATTGCCGCAACACCGGCAGCGTATCGGGCACAGGGACTGTCGGCGGAATAGCCGGTAATATGTTTTTTGCCGCCGTCAGCCATTGCCATAACACCGGGAGCATTTTTGGTCCTACCCTTGTGGGCGGGATAGCCGGGATCAATCACTACAGTGACATCAATCGCTGTTTCAACACCGGCGCTATTAATGCTTCCGTCGGAATGGCGGGGGGCATTGCCGGTTATAGCTATGCGCCCGGGACCATCGGCAACTGCTATAATACCGGGAGAGTTGTTGCTTCTAATACTGTCGGCGGGGTCGTGGGGCATAACGGGGCGTTCAGCACCATCAGCAAATGTTATAATAGCGGCGGCCTTTCTGGCACTGTCCTCGTGGGCGGGGTCGCGGGATACCAGGAATTCAACGGCACCATCGCCGATAGTTACTGGGACACCCAGGTCAGCGGCCAGAGCATTGCCTGCGGAGACAATAGCGAGGGAGGGACGATCACGGCGGTTGTCGGGTTGGCCACTGATGCGATGAAAGATCCTGCCAGCTTAACCAATCTGGACTTCGCCGGCAACTGGGCCATGAGGACGGACAGCACGTACCCCGGCTTGCAGGCTATGGATAATGCGCCCTTTGCCTTTAGGGATAGTTTGATATCCGGGAAGGATGTTGACCTTTCCCAACTGCTGCTCAACGACTGCGACCTCGAGACCGCAAAGGCCAACCTTTTACTTCATGTTGCCAACCTCAGTGCCGGGACCACCGACAGCATCAGTGCTCTGTCCTTTCCTGATACCGCAGTCGGAGGTGCCATCATTACGGTGAATTACCGGGTGGCCGAGAACATGGGATCGGATACTCTATGGGGAAATATTGCCACAGCTTTAATCCAATACGATGATCAACCGCCTTCTGCCGTCAATCTTATTGCACCTGCCAATCAGTACCTATCCGGGGACAGCCAGGTGAATTTTATCTGGAATTCAGCCACGGACGATCACGGACTTGGATACTATCAATTCCAAACAGCTTTAGATTCCAGCTTTACTGTGTACCTGCGCGATACAGTGATCAACGACACAACGTTGTTACTGTTGCTCTCTTCGACCGACACCATAAATTACTGGAGGATAAGGGCGGTGGATGCTTGCGGGAATCAAGGAGGGTATTCAGCTGTCTGGCAGTTCGAGATAGATGTGACAAATCCGGACGTTCCAACTCTGTCGGCCCCGGCCGACAACTACTGGACCGAGGACAGCACAATAGTCTGCAGCTGGGGAGAGGTGGCCAAGAAGGCCAAGGCCAGCCAAGTCTCCTACGTGATACAATTAGATACGACCAATACATTCATGGCCCCGATGTTCGTGGACACTACGGCCATTCTATCGGACACTTTTAATCTCTCTGAGGGACAATATTACTGGCGGGTAATGGCATTTGACCTGGCCGGAAATTTCGGGACATATTCGTCATATCGGACCTTCGGGATAGACACCACGGCCCCGCTGTTCCAAAGCGTCAAAGCATTGCCCGACGATCCCAGTTCTCCCTACGGTCCGTACGAGGTGACAAGCAGTATCTACGACCTGAGCGGAGTCAAGACGGCATACTTGTTCATCCAGATCAACGGGGGAAGCTGGGACAGCACGGCCATGTTCTTTGCCGCAGACAGCTTGAGGGACAGCATTCCGGAGATAAATCCCGCCACCGATGAGACTCTGAGTGTCAGCTACTACATCAAAGCCGTTGACCTGCTGGATCATCAAAGCATCAGCTCGACATATGGCTTCAAGGCCATCGGGCCGTTGGGCGTGGCGGGAAAACCTGAATTATCATTGCCCAGAGTGTACGCCTTGGAGAATGCTTATCCCAACCCATCCAGAGGGCAGACCACTTTCAAGTACCAGCTTCCGAAGGATTCCAAGGTCAGCCTGACTGTTTACAACGTGGTGGGGCAGGAGATCAAGCGGTTCGATCTGGGCAGCAAGCCTGCCGGGTACCATCAGGTCAACTGGAGCGACAATCTCCTGCCCAATGGGGTGTATATCTATCAGCTCAAGGCCGGAGAATATTCGGCCACCAGGAAGCTGTTGATAGTCAGGTAAATACGTAACGGTTACAAAAGGGCTGCCCTAAAAGGGCGGCCCTTTTTAATTTGAAACTCCAGAGGGTTAATTTGGCATGCCCTTTTATCCTTGACATAAGCGTTTATTGGTGTTAAAATACAATCCTAATTTCACAAATGGAAATGTTTCGTATGTTGTTAGTACATAATTACATAATTGACTGGCTTAGGGAAGACCCGTTCGATTGAATTTAAAACATTTATGGCATTTGCCCAATCGCTGTATTCTTGCGTTACTGCGTGGCATTGCCTTTTTTTATTTTAACCGAAAATAAATGAATCAAATAAACAGGAGAGCCTAAGATGTCCAAAAAAAGAGTTCTGATCATGGGAGCCGCCGGACGCGATTTCCATAATTTCAATACCTATTTCCGCAACAACAAGGATTACGAAGTGGTGGCCTTCACCGCCACCCAGATCCCCGATATCGCCGGGCGTAAATATCCGGCTGCCCTGGCCGGGAAACTCTATCCCAAGGGCATCTCCATCTACGATGAAAAGGATCTCACCAAGCTGATCGCCAAACTGAAGGTCGACCAGGTGGTGTTCGCATACTCCGATGTGCCCTACTCCTACGTCATGGGCAAGGGAGCCGTGGTCAACGCCGCCGGGGCCGATTTCATGATGCTGAGCCCCAAGGATACCATGATCAAGTCCACCAAGCCGGTGATCTCCATCTGCGCGGTGCGCACCGGCAGCGGCAAGAGCCAGACCACCCGCCGGGTGATCGAGATCCTGATGGCCATGGGCAAGAAGGTGGTGGCCATCCGCCATCCCATGCCCTACGGCGACCTGGTCAAGCAGAAGGTCCAGCGCTTTGCCACGGTCCAGGACCTGGCCAAGCACAACTGCACCATCGAGGAGATGGAGGAGTACGAACCGCATGTAGTGCGCGGCAACGTGATCTACGCCGGGGTGGACTATGAGGCCATCCTGCGCCGGGCCGAGAAAGAGGCCGATGTCATCGTCTGGGATGGCGGCAACAACGATTTCTCGTTCTACAAGTCCGACCTGGAGATCGTGGTGGTGGATCCCCACCGCCCGGGCCACGAACTGTCATACTATCCGGGCGAGGTCAACCTGCGCCGGGCCGATGTGATCGTCATCAACAAGGAGGACAGCGCCCGCAAGGAGGACATCAAGACCGTCAAGGCCAACATCAAGATGGCCAACCCCCGGGCCCTGGTCATCGATGCCGATTCCCCGGTAACGGTGGAGCAGCCCAAGAGCCTCAAAGGCAAGAGGGTGCTGGTGATCGAGGACGGCCCGACCCTGACCCACGGTGAGATGAAATATGGCGCCGGGGTGGTGGCGGCCAAGAAACACGGGGTGGCCAAGATGATAGATCCCCGTCCCTACGCGGTGGGCACCATCGCCGACACCTTCAAGAAATACCCGGGCATCGGGGTGCTGCTGCCGGCCATGGGCTATTCCGCCAAGCAGATCAGCGACCTGCAGGCCACCATCAACCGGACCCCCTGCGACATGTATGTGGTGGGCACTCCCATCGACCTGCGCCGCTTGGTCAAGTTTCCCAAGCCGGCGGTACGGGTGGGCTACGATCTGAAGGAGACCTCCAAGCCAGATCTGACCGCGGCCATCAAGAAAGTCATCAAAAAATAAAATACCTTAGCCATTGCAACGGCCTCATTCCTCGGTGCTTTAAGGAGATTTTCCAACAGCGTAGAGGGTGGGGTCTTTGCCGTGATATCAATCTAATCCAGACATGCTGGAAACCAATTAGACAGGATTAACATGATTTAACGGATTTATTATAATGAAGCCCTCCACCTCGAACGACGGGACTTCAATCAAGAATTCCAATCATCATGTGAATCATGTCAAAAAGGTTGTCCCTTCCCCGATAAAACTCATTTATTATCCCCTTACAGAGAAATATATGCCCAATAACAAAACAGCGGTGGTGGCTCTGGGCGGCAACGCCATCGGCGCCACCGGCAAGGAAGACATTCATCAGCAGTTTGCCAACACCCGGCAGGCGGTCCAGACCATCGTCGAGCTTATAAAAGAAGGATACAATCTGGCCATCTCCCACGGCAACGGACCCCAGGTGGGCAACGCCCTGCTGAGGGTGGAGCGCACCTTTCCCGACGGGATCCCGGCCCTGCCGCTGGGGGTGATCGTGGCCGACACCGAGGGCGGGATGGGCTACATGATAGAGCAGTCGTTGCAGAACCAGTTGATCAGGGAAAAGATCGGCCGGGAGGTGGTAACCATCGTCACCCAGGTGGTGGTGGACAAGGACGATCCGTCAATACTGAATCCCTCCAAGCCCATAGGGCCCTATTACCAACCGGAGGAGGTAGAGGCCCTGCAAAAGCGGGGTTGGGTGGTCAGGGAGGATGCCGGGCGGGGCTACCGCCGATTCGTGCCTTCACCCATCCCCCGTTCCATAGTCAACCGCCGGACCATCAAACAACTGGTGCATTCCGGGACCATCGTCATTGCCGCCGGGGGCGGCGGGGTGCCGGTCTATGCCAAGAATGATGGAAGCTATGAGGGGGTGGATGCGGTGATAGACAAGGATCGGGCCTCGGCAGTCCTGGCCCGCGACATAGAAGCCCAGACGCTCCTGATACTGACATCGGTGGAGAAGGCGTCGCTCAATTACAAGAAACCGAACCAGAAGGACCTGGACCGGATCAGCCTAGCCGAGGCCAAAAGGTACCTGGCCGAAGGTCATTTCGCAGCCGGGAGCATGGGCCCCAAGATCGAGGCTGCCATCCAGTTTCTGGAATACGGCGGAAAGCAGGTGATCATTACTTCATTAGAAAAGGCTGCTGCTGCCCTAAAGGGTGAAGCTGGCACCATTCTTAATGTTAGTTGAATTTGATAAATTAAAACATTAAATATATTGGAGGCTTTATGGCCAAAAATACCGATGTGATGGAGGCCAGGCTTACCATCGAGGAAGATTTTAAAAAGGGCTATGACCTGCCGGTGTATGTCTATAAGCCTTGGTGCAAATCCTGCGAGATCTGCGTGGCATTCTGTCCCAAGAACGTCCTGGAGATGGGCGAGGACCGCAAACCTATTGTGGCCCGGCCTGACGATTGCATACTCTGCAAGCAATGCGAAATTAGATGCCCGGACCTGGCCATCTTCGTAACCAGGGAGAAGAAGAAATGAGCAAAGATATCAGATTACTGCAGGGCAACGAGGCCTGCGCCCTGGGCGCCATCTATGCCGGATGCGATTTCTTCGGGGGCTATCCCATCACCCCCTCCACCGAGGTGGCCGAGGAGATGGCCTTGATGCTGCCGAAAAAAGGCGGCAAGTTCATTCAGATGGAGGATGAGATCGCCGGCATCGGCACCATCCTGGGGGCCGCCGCCGCCGGGGCCAAGGCCATGACCGCCACCTCCGGTCCGGGCTTCTCCCTGATGATGGAACTGCTGGGATACGGCTGTATGGCCGAGATCCCCTGCGTCATCGTCAACGTTCAGCGGGGCGGGCCGTCCACCGGACTGCCCACCAAGGGGGCCCAGGCCGACATGATGCAGGCCCGCTGGGGCACCCACGGCGACCATCCCACCATCGCCCTGTGCCCCTCATCGGTGGAGGAATCGTTCAAGTTGACGGTCAAGGCCTTCAACTTGGCCGAGAAATTCCGGATGCCGGTGATCCTGCTGCTGGATGAGTTCATCGGGCACATGCGGGAGAAGATGCAAATGCCGGCCCCGGGCGAGCTGGAGCTGTACACCCATCCCCAGCCGACGGTCAGCCCGGCGGAGTATACCCATTACGGGGACGGCAGCAGCGTGGGCGGGCCCTATGCCTCCATGGGCAGCGGGTACCGCTTCAATATCACCGGCCTGACCCACGACCAGCACGGCTTTCCCACCGGACGGTCCGACGAGATCCAGTGGAAGATGGACCGTCTCAAGGACAAGATAGAAAAGCACCGCCCGGAGCTGTTAGAGGTGGACCAGGAGTTCATGGATGACGCCGAGATCGCGGTGTTCTCCTACGGCGGAGCGGCCCGCAGCGCCCAGCAGGCCATCCGGGAGGCCCGGGCCAGGGGCATCAAGGTCGGACTGGTGAGGCCCACCACCATCTGGCCCTTCCCGGACCAGGCGCTGGAGGAAATCCTGCGGAAGGTCAAGACCGTAATCGTGGCCGAGATCAGCCAGGGGCAGCTGCTGGGAGAGATCCAACGACTGAACCAGACCCACACCAAGGTGATTCCGGTCCAGCGCTATGACGGAGAGATGCTGACCCCCAACGAAGTGCTGAATGCCATTGTGGAGGTGACGAAATGAGAATGCACCCATCCTACGAAATGCTGCGCCCCGGCAAAAAATTCCCCCATGTCTGGTGCCCGGGCTGCGGCCACGGCATCGTCCAGGGGGCCATTATCCGGGCGGTCCAGAAACTGGGCTGGTCCCGCGACGAGATGGTGATGGTCTCCGGCATCGGCTGTTCCTCCCGGATGCCGGTGTACGTTGACTTCAACAGCCTGCACACCGCTCACGGCCGGGCCATCGCCTTCGCCACCGGGGTCAAACTGCACAATCCCAAACTGCACGTGATAGTCATCACCGGGGACGGCGACGCTTTGGCCATAGGAGGCAACCACTTTATCCACGCCGCCCGCCGCAACGCCGACCTGACCGTCATCCTGATGAATAACAATATCTACGGCATGACCGGCGGGCAGTATTCGCCTACCACCCCCATCGGCAAGCGGGCCTCTACTGCGCCCTACGGTACGGCCGAGAGGGACTTCGATCCCTGCGCCCTGGCCAAGGCGGCTGGGGCAGCCTTCACCGCCCGGGGTGTGGCCTACAACGCCCTGGAGTTGGAAAAACTGATCGAAACCGCCCTGACCAAGAAGGGCTTCTCCCTGGTGGAGGCCATCAGTCCCTGTCCCACCCTCTACGGCCGGCTGAACAAGGAAGGCAACGCGGTCAAGATGCTGCAGTGGCAGAAGGCCAACACCATCAACATCAAGGCCGCTGAAAAACTGCCGGTGGACCAGGTGGCTGGCAAGATCATAACCGGCATCTTTCACGACGTGGAGACCGTGCCCTACACCGAGATCTACGATCAGATCATCAAGAAGGCCCAGGGGAAATAAGATGATAATGGTAAGGGCACGATGCATCGTGCCCCAACAGTAGACGAAGAACCAGCAAGGGCGCGGTAACCGCGCCCCAACAAAGCAAGGGCCGACCTATCGGCCCCAACAGAGGATATATAAAATGAAGAACAGATACGAAATACGCCTTTCCGGGTCCGGCGGGCAGGGGATGATCACCGCCGGGATCATCCTGGCCGAGGCCGCCGGGGTCTATGACGGCAAGAACGTGGTCCAGTCGCAGAGCTACGGCCCGGAGGCCCGGGGCGGGGCCAGCAAGGCCGAGGTGATAATCTCCGACAAAGAGATATTCTACCCCAAGGCCACCGCCATCGACATCCTGCTGGCTATGACCCAGGAGGCCTGGGAAAAATACAGCAGCGACCTCAACCCCGATGCCGTGGCCATCGTCGATTCCTGGTATGTCAAGGACCTGGACAAGCCGGGGGTGATCAGCCTGCCCCTGAGCCAGAAGGCCCGGGAGGAGGTGGGCCTGGAGATCATCGCCAACGTCATCGCCCTGGCCGCCATCGCCCAGATCACCGGGGTGGTCAGCCGGGAGGCCCTGGAGAGGTCCCTGCTGTCCCGGGTTCCCAAGGGGACCGAGGAGAAGAACCGGCAGGCCCTGGAGATCGGCTTCCGGCTGGGGAAGGAAGCCAAAAAGTGACCGGCCATCATCCCAAGGGGCCGATAGAACGGACCCTGCTTATCATCAAGCCCGACGCCGTGCAGCGCGGACTGATCGGAGAGATCCTCCACCGGGTGGAACTGGACGGTTTTCTGTTCGTAGCCATGAAGATGGCAACAATGACCGCTACCCAGGCCAGGGGGTTCTACCGGATGCACCGGAAGAAAGCATTTTTTAAAGAGCTGGTGAAATTCATGACCTCGGACCGCTGCGTGCTGTGCGTGCTGGAGAGGGAGAACGCCATCGCCAGCCTGCGCCAGCTGGTGGGTAGCACCGATCCCGACCAGGCCGCCTTCGGCACCATCCGCCACGATTATGCCACCGCCACCCGTTTCAACTGCGTCCACGCCTCCGATTCCCCGGAATCGGCCAAGCGGGAGGTGCATTTCTTTTTCAAGGAGAGCGCCCTGGCCAGGATCCGCCACCGGATCAAACGGATCTATAGCATGCCGTTCGCCAGAAGGTAATCTGATAAAAGGGGATGACGCTGTCAATAGGTTTAAAAGTAGAAAAGGTTTCAGAGGTTCAACGGCTTCGTATGCATAATATGAATAAAAGCTGACCTTACAAGCAGATGTCATTGTCCGGCAGAACGGAATTGCCGCGGCTATTGCGGTTCTTATATTCTTTTGTTAATAAAAAACCTTCAATATATTTCATGAGGTGCACAAGTGGCTAATGACATTATAGTGCTGTCGCTCAATTGCGGAAGCTCTTCGGTCAAATACCAGCTTTATAACTATACCAAAAAAGAGATCATGGCCAAGGGCCTGGTGGAGCGGGTCTCATCCGAAAGTTCGTTCATCATTCACGAAGTGCCCCGTCGGGATCCCCACAAAGCTGAGAGATCCTGTCCCAACCACGAGGTGGCCATCCAGCTGATCCTGGATACTCTGCTCCATGAGGATCGTCCGGTCATCTCCGATATCAAGGAGATCACCGCGGTGGGCCACCGGGTGGTGCACGGCGGCGAGAAGTTCGCCAAATCCACCCTGATCAACGAGGAGGTGATAAAAACCTTTGAGGATCTGTCCGCTCTAGCGCCTCTGCACAACCCCCCCAATGTGCTGGGCATAAGGGCAGCCCAGGCTTTGATGCCCACCATCCCCCATGTGGCGGTGATGGACACCGCCTTCCACCAGACCATGCCCAAGACATCCTATATCTACCCGGTGCCCTACGAATGGTACGAGAAATACGGCGTACGGCGCTACGGGTTCCACGGCACCTCCCATCTTTACGTGGCCCGACGGGCGGCGGTTATGCTGGGAAAGGATCCCTTTGAGGTCAACCTGATCACCTGTCATATCGGCAACGGGGTCAGCCTGGCCGCCATCAGAAACGGCTGTTCCTACGACACCAGCCTGGGCTTGACCACGCTGGAGGGCCTGGTGATGGGCACCCGCAGCGGCGATGTGGACCCCGGCCTGATGCCGTTCATCTGCGCCAAGGAGAAGCTGACCACCCGGGAGGTGGAGTCCATATACCTTCAAAAGAGCGGGGTGCTGGGGATATCTGGGAAATACATCGACCGCCGGGACATCGAGAAGGCCATGGACGAGGGCGACGAAAGGGCCAGGCTGGCCTTCGATATTGAGGCTTATAAGCTGCGGAAATACATCGGCGGTTATTATGCCTCGCTGGGGCACCTGGATGCCATCGTCTTCACCGGCGGAGTGGGGGAGATGGGGCCGCGGCTGAGGGAGAAGGCCGTCTCCGGGCTGGACGAGATGGGTATATTGCTGGATCAGGAGAAGAATACCGCGGCCAAGAACCGCAATCATGAATTCGTGATCTCGGCCGACAATTCCAAGATCAAGATCTTCGTCATCCCCACCGACGAGGAACTGGTGTTCACCGAGGACGTGGTGGCCATCATCGAACGGCGCTACGATGTGCATACCAATTTTAAATATTCCTTCCAGGATGCCGGGTACCGGAACGACATGAGGGACGAGGCCTACCAGAAGGCTCTGGATAAGAAGAAGCAGAAATAGGGCTCTATAAATATTCCCCAAAAACCCTTGAAGATAGGATATTCTGTTTTGCCCTACTTTTCTGTATCGACAGAAAAGTAGCAAAAGAACTCTTGGGGTGCAGGGCTGTAGTTTATTAGAAAACTTTTGTTATTGCTGCACCGGAAGTAAAGCGGCTTCCCTTAGTATGTTTGCATTATATCGCTACTGCACCCCAAACCCCAGCTCCATTGATATACCGGATTGACCGGTATATCAATGTCCAGGTGAACTTGTTAAGTTAAATTTACAGTATCAATAAAGTGAAGATCAGGGTCAAGGAATTGCGGGAGGGCTTCAATCCCTACAAGGTCGAGAGGAAGGGGAGCATCGGTGATCCCCCGGAGTTCGCCGATCTTTCGGGCGACCTGGTCATCGAAAAGTGCGGCACCACCCTGAGGGTCAAGGGGTCTCTGAATTTTACCGCCCTCCAGGACTGCTCTCGTTGCCTGAACGATTTCGAATGCTCCGTCAGCCAGCCCCTGGAGCTTTTCTACCGCACCGGAAAATTAGAGGACTCGCTGGTGGGGAAAGAGGCGGAGCTCACTTCCGATGACCTGAATGTGATCGCCTATAAGGGCAACGAGTTGGATATCTGGCCGGATATCAGGGAGGCCATGATGCTGGCCATGCCCATGAAGCCGCTCTGTTCGGAGGATTGTCGGGGCATCTGCCCGACCTGCGGGAAGGACCTCAACATCGGGGAATGCCGGTGCGGCCAGGGATCCATGGATCCCCGTTGGGAGGGCCTGCTGAATCTGTCCGAGAAAAAGCCGGTTTCGAAAAAGAAAAAGTGACCCCACCCCAACCCTCCCCTAAGGCATTAGGAGAGGGGGTAATCTGGTTAAGGAGAAGGTAGGGTGGAAGCTAAATATTATAAAAAGACCGGGGACGATTTTGTCCAGTGCCTGCTGTGCCCCCATCTGTGCCGGATAGCCTCGGGGAAGGCCGGGCTGTGCCGGGTCAGGCGTAATCAAGACGGGATACTGCAGGCTCTAAGTTACGGCCGGGTGGTTTCGCTGTCCATGGACCCCATCGAGAAAAAGCCGCTGTTCCATTTTTATCCCGGCAAGCAGATACTGTCCACCGGACCCAACGGCTGCAACCTGGACTGCCGGTTCTGCCAGAATTGGGAGATCTCCCAGCAGGAGGTGCCGACAGAATACGTCGAACCGCAAAAGCTGGTGGGTCTGGCCGTCAAATCTGACTCCATCGGCATCGCCTACACCTACACCGAGCCGTTCATCTGGTTTGAATACCTGCTGGATGCCTGCCGGCTGGCTCGCGAGAATGGCCTGGTCAACGTGCTGGTGACCAACGGAACGGTCAACCGGGAACCGCTGGAGGAGCTGTTGCCGCTGATAGATGCCATGAACATCGACCTGAAGTCGATGGATGCCGGCTTCTATAAAAAGACCTGCCGGGGCGATCTGCAGACGGTCCTTGATACCATAAAGACGGCGCACGGTAAATGCCATCTGGAGATAACCAACCTGGTGATCCCCGGGCTGAACGATTCGGAAAAGAACCTGAACGACTTGGTGGAATTTATTAAAAGCGTTGATCCGCTAATCCCGTTGCATCTTTCCCGTTATTTTCCGCAGTATAAGACCCAGATAGAACCGACGCCGGAAAGCACGCTGATCAGATTCTACGAAAGAGCAGCGGCCGATCTCAAATACACCTATCTGGGAAACGTCAGCCTGCCCGGCAAAGAGGATACCCTATGCCCCCAGTGCGGGAATGTGCTGATAGAACGCCGGGGATACCGGACGTCAATAACCGGAATAAAAAATAAGAACTGCCAAAATTGCGGCAGGAAGGCCGATATCGTCGGCCTTTGAAGAAGAGGGGTGAATTATGGCCATAAAGAGAAGAGGGGTGGGTTTCTTTCTGCTGATACTGCTGGGCGGGGCCCTGTTGGGCAGTGCTCTGGGCGACTTGGTGGGATACCTTCTGCCCAGCGGCGTGGTGCACGATTTCTTTACCAAGGCGGTGACCCCGGGGGTAAACCCACCGGTTACCATCAATCTATTGGTTATGACATTGACCTTAGGATTCACCTTTAAGCTTAATATCATCGCCTTGCTGGGGGTGATACTGATGGCCTACCTGTTGAAGTGGTTCTAAATTTATTGGGAAGCAAACCGCAAAGGCACCAAGTTCAAATTATGCCCGGCCCGAATATCAGGCCGGGCTTTGTTGTTTAGTAGCAATGTGCAAAGTTTTACTATTGACTTTTTAATCGGTTTAGATTTATTATACTGAATAGTAAGGAGAGGGGTGTATTCTATGGATATTTATCAAGAAATATACAACCTGAAATATTTTGAAAAGTTACGTAATAGTAATACTGAAGATAAGGAAAAGTTTTTGTGTTTTCATGAAGGTGGGAATTGTGACTCGAGGCAGTGTCTTGACGAATTTAAAAAGCATTTGCAGTTGGCCGAAGAACACAATGCTACCAAGCCTGATAGGAGGGGCAAATTAAGAACATTTAAATGGGCTGCTTTTATTCAAGCCTGGGCAGAACTTCAAGCTGCTTATTATTTTAAAGAAAAACTCGGTTTTAATATCGACTATGAACCTAAACGTGCATTAAATGGTAATGGCAAAGGAGATATCGAAATAATCGTATCTGATGATACAGCCGTATTTGTTGAAGTAACAACCCCAATTAGACAACAACCTGATGTTGTGCGAACTGATATTTGGGACGATTACCAGAAAAGTGTGATTATTACATCATTATCCGGAAAATATAAAGAGTTGCCTGCTGATGGGAGATCCACCATGATAATTATAGGGCGAGGATTAGCTGGCGGCCTTGCCCCAATACCGAGAGTTATGACTGCATCAATCGATGAATTTTATGGTGAAAATCGAGACAACTTATCTGCTGTAGGTTTTCTTGATTTCGGATTGTTTTCGCAAAAGCCACTGGTAACGAAATACAATTTAGCAATATACCCTAATCCATCTGCAGCAATCAAATTGCCAGATATAGTATTGCGGGAAATTATTAACCCGGCAAATAAATATATCAAAATGATCTGGTTTGTGATATAATTGGTGCATGAAACAAATAGATGCACGCAAACACAGTACAGAAGTTC
>JAGVNJ010000059.1 GCA_020053305.1 Candidatus Edwardsiibacteriota bacterium
CACCTTCTACCAGGAATACTCTGATAAGGCCGATTACATCTATCAGGTATGGGTGGATAACGTGTCCCTGGGGTCAATAAAGGTTCCCAGCGGCCAGTCTGTTGTCTTCGAAAAGGACCTGCCGAATAGCGTCACCCACGACGGCGAGGGGATTGTCAGGATAATCAACCTGAAAAAGGACAAGATTGTCACCTGCGATAAATGGGAGCTTTATGCTTATGACAAGGCTACCGGCCGGGGCGGCGCCAAAAAATCCGGCGGAGCGCAATTGGCGGAAGAGGGCGGCAAGCCGCTGACCTATGTCTACGCTATGGCCCAGAACGCGCCCAACCCCTTTGGTCAAATGACAAATATCAAATACCAAATTGCAAAACCGGGGAATGTCAGCTTGAAGATTTACAACACCCTGGGGCAGTTGGTCAACACCTTGGTTGACGGCCAGCAGCAGCCCGGGGTTTATTCTGCAAACTGGAATGGCAGGGATAATTCGGGGAGAACTGCCGCCAATGGCGTGTACATTTACCGGTTGGAAGCAGGTGATTTTAAGGCCACCAAGAAGATGGTGGTGATCAAATAAACAAACATTTTCTCAGTAAGGGGCGGCATTTTTGCCGCCCCTTATCTTGTTTTATCATTTGCAAAACAACCCGATAAATGGTATCATTACCGTTTGGATAAACCCTTGCCATGGACAACAAAAAGCAAACCGGACAGGATTAACATGATTTTTGGATTCAGCGTTTTTATAATCGTATACGAAGTCTGGATCATCCTGTAAATCCTGTCAAATAGTATCAATCTTTGTATAAAACCCAATTTCTTTTTTACTAAATAACAAAAATTGAGAGCACATGCTCAAGATGGACCAAACGCTGTCTAAAAAGTGCGCCGATACCCTGAGGATGCTGGCGGTGGATGCGGTGGAAAAGGCCAATTCCGGGCATCCCGGGCTGCCGATGGGGGCGGCCGATTTCAGCTTTGCCTTATGGCATAATTTTCTGTCCTTCAATCCCCGGGACCCCCAATGGCCCAACCGGGACCGCTTCATCCTTTCGGCCGGGCACGGTTCCATGCTTTTATACGGTTTGCTGCATCTTTTCGGATACGACCTGCCGATGGATGAACTGAAAAGGTTCCGCCAGCTGGACAGCAAAACCCCGGGACATCCCGAACACGGGCATACACCGGGGGTGGAGATAAGCACCGGGCCGCTGGGCCAGGGCTTTGCCAGCGGGGTGGGCATGGCCATCGCCGCCAGAATGGCGGCCCAGAGGTTCAACGATGAAAAGTTCATGGTCATAGACCATAAGATCTACGCCCTGGTCTCCGACGGGGACCTGATGGAGGGCCTCTCCTCGGAAGCGGCCTCCATCGCCGGGCATCTTAAGCTGGGCAACCTGATCTGCCTCTATGACGACAACGGCATCACCATCGACGGCCGAACCGACCTGTCCTTCTCCGAGGATATCAAGGCCAAATTTAAAGCCCTCGGCTGGGGGGTCCAGATCATAGACGGGCATGACCAGGCCCAGGCGGCCAAAGCCGTAAAATCGGCGATCAGAGATACCGCCCGGCCATCGTTGATCATCGCCAAAACACATATCGGACAAGGCAGCCCCAACAAACACGACAGCTCGTCGGCCCACGGCTCGCCGCTGGGGGCCCAGGAAGCGCTGGCCACCAGGAAAAATCTGGGCTGGCCGGAGGAGACATTTTACGTGCCCTCCGATGTCCGACAGGCCTGCGACGCCAGGGTGAAAAAATTGAAAAGAACATACTCCAAATGGCAGAGGGAGTTCAAAGCCTGGCGGGCCAGGAACCCGCAGGGGGCCGAACTATGGGACAGCATGTGGTCCCGGCGCCTGCCGGAGGATATCGAAGAACAATTGCTGGGATCTTTATCCGCCGAGGCGGCCGCCACCAGGAGCCATTCCGGGAAGGTCATCCAGAAGGCGGCGGAGCTGGCGCCGGCCTTGGTCGGCGGGTCGGCCGATCTGGGGCCCTCCACCAACACCGAGATCAAGGGCTCGCCGGCGGTCAGCGCGGAAAACTTCTCCGGCCGGAATTTCCATTTCGGGATCCGGGAGCATGCCATGGCGGCGGTGATGAACGGGCTGGCGCTCTACGGATGTTTTATTCCCATGGGCTCGACCTTTCTGGTATTCTCCGACTACTGCCGGCCCTCCATCCGTCTGGCGGCCCTGATGAAGCAACAGGCCATCTATGTCTTTACCCACGATTCCATCTTCGTGGGAGAGGACGGGCCCACCCATCAGTCCATTGAACAGGTGTCGGCTTTAAGGCTGATCCCCAACCTGAAAGTGATCCGCCCGGCCGACGGCCCGGAGACGGCCCTGGCCTGGGCCTCGGCCCTTAAAAATACCGGCGGCCCCACCGCCCTGATCCTGTCCCGGCAGAAACTGCCGGTATTGCCGCACCTGGGCAGCGATGCCGAAAAATTCCACCGGGGCGGATACGGGTTTAAATCGCTCGGCCAAACGCCGGAGATCTGCATAATGGCCTCGGGGTCAGAGGTCTGGCTGGCCCTGTCGGCCGCCGAGACCCTGCAAAAAGAGGGTCTTTCCGTAGCGGTGGTATCCATGCCATGTCTGGAGGAGTTTTTAAGGCAGCCGGATGATTACCGGGATTCGGTGGTTCCTCCCAAGGCGTTAAAGATAGCCATCGAGGCCGGGAGGGGAGCATTGTGGCAGGGTCTGCTGGGCCGGGACGGACTGTTCATAGGCATAGAGGGTTTCGGAACCTCGGCCCCGGAAGCGGCGCTGGCCGAGAAGTTCGGGCTTACTCCGGACCAGGTGGTCGAAAGAATCTCTGGACACCTCAACCGGCTGGGAAAATAGGGATATGTTATTTTTAGACCTTAATTATTGACAAAGCCAGGTTTAATGATTATATTTATTCGGTCCCAAAATTATCAGAGAAAGATAGCCGGGCCGATTTTTCTCCAAAGCATTGTAAGGAGCCGGTTTAGTGGAGCTAAAGAAAAACAGCAGTCTGTACAGGAAATTGAAGGCCAGGCTTAAGGAGCTGATCACTCAGGGCAACTATCACAAACAGCTGTCCGATGAGAATTTTGACAAATATGTCCGGGCCATGGCCGATTTCGACAACTATCGCAAGAGGGTGGCTAAGGAATATCTGGAGAAGGAGGCCGAGGCCAACCGGAACCTGATAGCCAAACTGCTGCCGGTGCTGGACAACCTGGACCGGGCCATAGAGGTTTCCCGCAACGGAGCCGAGAGCGACGAAGCCTTGAAATCGTTCCACCAGGGCGTTCAGTTGATAGACCAGCAGATACACAATATCCTTGAGAACGAGGGGCTGAAGCCCTTCAGCAGCAAGGGAGAGGAATTCGACCCCGCCAGGCATGATGCGGTACTGTCCGTTGAGACCAACGAGCATGAGCCGAACAAGGTGCTGGACGAGGTGGAGAAGGGGTTCGTCTTCAAAGGCAAGGTCTTAAGGCATGCCCGGGTGACGGTATCTAAACGCCCAGGGGGTGAGCCGGAGGAGCCGAACCAGGAATATCCGGAGGGATCGGACGAGAGTCAAGAGGTTGATGATAATCAAGAAACCAGTGAATAGAATTTTTAGAATAAATTGAAAATCAGGAGAGGATAAATGGGCAAAGTAATCGGGATAGATCTGGGGACCACAAATTCCTGCGTAGCGGTGATGGAGGGCGGGAACCCCACGGTAATTCCCAACCAGGACGGCTTGAGGACCACACCCTCGGTGGTGGGGTTCCTTAAATCGGGCGAGGAAGTGGTGGGCCAGGCAGCCAAGCGCCAGGCCATCACCAACCCCGAGAATACGGTATATTCGGTCAAGCGCTTCATGGGCCGGCGCCACGGCGAAGTTTCATCGGAGATGAAGCTGGTGCCCTACAAGGTAATCGAAGGGCCGCACGGCGACGCCCGGGTCCAGGTCAACGACAGCGTCTTCTCTCCGCCGGAGATAGCCGCCAAGATATTGCGTTATCTCAAGGAGGCGGCCGAGGCCTATCTGGGCGAGAAGGTCACCCAGGCGGTGATCACCGTTCCGGCCTATTTTAACGACGCCCAGCGCCAGGCCACCAAGGATGCCGGCCAGGTGGCCGGGCTGGAGGTGCTGCGTATCATCAACGAACCCACCGCGGCCGCCCTGTCCTACGGGCTGGACAAGGGCAAGTCGCACAAGATCGCGGTCTATGATCTGGGCGGCGGGACCTTCGATATCTCCATCCTGGAGCTGGGCGAGGGGGTGTTCGAGGTGCGCTCCACCAACGGCGACACCCACCTGGGCGGCGACGACTTCGACCAGAAGATCATAGACTGGATGGCCGAGGAATTTCAGAAAATCAACGGCATCGACCTGCGCAAGGATAAAATGGCCCTGCAGCGCCTGAAGGAGGCGGCTGAGAAGGCCAAGTGCGAATTGTCATCCACCATGCAGACCAACATCAACCTGCCGTTCATCACCGCCGACGCCTCAGGGGCCAAGCATCTGGACCTGACCCTGACCCGGGCCAAGATGGAACAGCTGGTTGACGATCTGGTGCAGAGGACCATCGGCCCCTGCCGCCGGGCCCTAGACGACGCCGGATTGAAGCTTACCGAGATCGACGAGGTGGTGATGGTGGGCGGCATGACCCGGATGCCCAAGGTCCAGGAGATGGTCAAGCAGTTCTTCGGCAAGGAGCCGCACCGCGGGGTCAACCCCGACGAGGTGGTGGCCATCGGCGCCGCCATCCAGGCCGGCGTGTTGGTGGGCGAGGTCAAGGATGTCCTGTTGCTGGACGTCACCCCGCTGTCGCTGGGCATCGAAACCCTGGGCGGAATTATGACCCGGCTGATCGAGCGCAACACCACCATCCCCACCCGCAAGAGCCAGGTGTTCTCCACTGCGGCCGACAACCAGCCGGCAGTGTCCATCCATGTGATGCAGGGCGAACGGGAGATGGCGGTGGACAACCGGACGCTGGCCAGGTTCGACCTGGTGGGCATCCCGCCGGCCCCCCGCGGCATACCGCAGATCGAGGTCACCTTCGACATAGACGCCAACGGCATCCTGCACGTCTCGGCCAAGGACCTGGGGACCGGCAAGGCCCAGAGCATCAAGATCACCGCTTCCTCCGGCCTGAGCAAAGAGGAGATCGACAAGATGGCCAAGGACGCCGAGGCCCATGCCGACGAGGATCGCAAGAAGCGCAGTGATATCGAGGTCCGCAACAACGCCGACGCCATGGTCTACCAGACCGAGAAGACCCTCAAGGAGTACGGCTCGCAGGTCTCCTCCGAGGACCGCAAGGCCATAGACGACGCCATGGGCAAGTTGCGGATAGCCCTGGGCAAGGACAACACCGAGGCCATCAAGGAAGCCTCCGACGAGCTGGCGGCAGCCGCCCGGAAGATAGGCGAGGCGGTATATGCCAAGGCCGGACAGCAGGCCGAAGCCGGCGGCCCGGAGGCGGGCGGTGGACAGCAGGCTGGTCAGAACGAGGCGCCCAAACCGGAAGGACCGGAGGAAGCCGATTATAAGGTCGTTGACGAGGATAAGAAATAAAAATTCGTGAACGGCAAAAGGGGAGAAGGTAAATACTTCTCCCCTATTTGTGCTTTTATATGGGGGCAACCAGGACGCTGATCTACGCAGATTTTTACCACCAAAGGCACTAAGGCACGAAGACCCTAAGGCTTTCTGTCACCGCGAGAAGCCCGGACACACCCCTCGTTCCCCTCTTGGTCAGAGGGGACGGTGCACGTCTCCCCTATCAAGGGGAGATTAAGAGGGGTGTCTTATGATCAATGGACGCCGATAAGCATGGGTTATCAAATACTGAAAAATTAACAACTACTACCTATAATTCAATAACTATGCCCCCCACCAAACGCGACTATTACGAAATACTGGGCGTTCCCAAGAGCGCCGACGATAGCCAGATAAAACGGTAATATGGAAATGATGCTTGTCTTTTCTGCCAAGTGGAGGTCAATAGGGTATCATATGGTTGATGGACGCCGAATGAAGCTCCTCGCAGCGAGCTACGAGTAATTCCTAGATTAAAAATATCAACGAGTGAATACAAAGAGGTGCGCCATCCATGCTCAAAGCCGGTATTTTCCTGGACATCGAGAACCTGACCCGTAACGGCGGCTGGGGAATCCGCTATGAGGTGATCAAGGATCTGGCGGCGGCCCAGGGCTGCGCCGTGCTCAGGGCCAACGCCTATATGGCCATTGACGAAGAGCGCGAATCCCTGGAGTCTGGGACGGGTCAGCGCCGGAGGGAGTACCGCAACGCCGTCCGGCGGAATGGCTACCATCTGACGCTCAAACAGGTTCGACGCTATAAAAATATAGACGGGGAAACGGTGGTCAAGGCCGACTCGGACCTGGACCTGGCGGTGGATGCCCTGTTGCAATCAGATAACTTGGACTATGTCCTTTTGGGCACCGGCGATGGCGATTTCATCCGACTGGTACGGGCCCTGCAGAACCGGGGAAAGCGAGTGGACCTGGTTTCTTTCGGGAACGCCAGTGCGGTACTCAAAAAAGAGGTTGACAACCATCACGACGGCTTTTTGGTTCCGGGGCTGCTGCCCGGCGACGAGACTTCCCCCAACCGGATGCGGGGGGTCATGATCTCAGTCAACGAGGAAAAGGGCTACGGGTTTCTGTCGGTGCGGACCGGCCTGGGAAGTTCCGAATACCGGTGCGACATCTTCTGCCACATTACCGACTTTCAAGGCATAGGAGGCCTGCCGGTGAGCAACGACCATTTCGCCGGATTGAAGGGCCGCGGGGCAATTATTGAATTCGACATGGTTGAGGGCCCGGGCGACAAGCCCAAGGCGGCCAATGCCCGGGAGTTCCGGTGGGAGGACCGGGCCGCGGCCAGAATGGCGGAAGGGAACGAGAAATGATTGGTGGTGTCCGTATGAAAACCGCAGGTTTTCATACGATTAAGAGACTGATGCATCCCCTGTGGTCTCTGTCACAGGGTCATTGATTAGGGCTTATTGTTCAAGATAAAACCAAAACGCCAGAGAAAAAATAGACAATGCCCCCCACCAAACGCGACTATTACGAAATACTGGGCGTTCCCAAGAGCGCCGACGAGCGCCAGGTCAAGCAGGCAATAGGGAAATAACACCGAACTCATCCCTCATTCCCTTCTCTTGTCCAGAGAAGGGACGGGGTTGAGTTCAGAAAAGAATTAAGGAAAAATAACTAAGCCATCGTATACGAGAACACAAAAGTAACTTTAAAGATTCTTGGCGAACTTAGCGTCTTAGCGGTTTAATATTCCAGAGGATTTATATGACCCCCACCAAACGCGACTATTACGAAATACTGGGCGTTCCCAAGAGCGCCGACGAGAGCCAGGTCAAGCAGGCCTACCGGGCTTTGGCCAAGAAGCACCATCCCGACATGAACCGGGAGGATCCCAAGGCGGCTGAGGAGAAGTTCAAGGAGTTATCCGAGGCCTACGAAGTGCTGATGGACAAGAAGAAACGGGCCAACTACGATCAGTTCGGCCACGCCGGGGTGGATCCCAGCTTCGGGGCCGGCGGCTTCGACTTCCGGCGCGACTTCACCCACAGCGATGACATTCAGGACATCTTCGGCTCAATGTTCGGCGGCGGGGGGGGCGGATCGATCTTCGACATGCTGTTCGGCGGCGGGATGGGCGGGACTGCCCGTACCCGGGGCGGCCGGCAGGTGCGGCGGGGCGGCGACCTGAACGTTCGTCTGGCCCTGACCCTGGAGGAGGTTGCCACCGGAGTGGAGAAGACCATCCAGTTAAAGAGATTCGAGAGCTGTTCCGAATGCCACGGCGAGGGCGCCAAGTCCGGGGCCGATATCAAGGAATGCCCGGCCTGCAAGGGGGCGGGCGAGGTACGGCAGGTGTCGCGCTCCATGTTCGGGCAGTTCATCAACGTGGGGGCCTGCCCGCAGTGCGGCGGCGAGGGCAAGATCATCAGCAATCCCTGCCCCTCCTGCAAAGGCGAAGGCCGGGTCAAGAAAGAGGCCACCATCAGGGTCAAGGTGCCGGCCGGAGTGTCCAACGGCAATTACATCCCCCTGCGGAACCAGGGGAACATCGGGCCCAAGCTGGGTCCGGCCGGCGACATCCTGGTGTACATCGAGGAAAAGGAGCACCCGCTGTTCCACCGCCACGGCGACGATCTGGTGCTGGCCCTGCCGATCTCCTATTCCCAGGCTGCCCTGGGGGCCAAGGTGACGGTGCCGATGCTGTCCGGCAAGGCCGAGCTGTCCATTCCCACCGGCACCAGATCCGGCAAGATATTCCGGATGCGCGGGAAAGGCCTGCCCCGATTGAACTCCAGCGGCAGCGGAGACCAGCTGATCCGGGTGGAGATATACATCCCCAGCAAGCTGTCGACCGAAGAGAAGAAGCTGCTGAAGCAACTGGGAGAGGTCCAGAACGGCAGGGTGCCCAGCCCGCACAAGGTAGACCTGAGCCAGTTCGAGGAGTGAACGGTTGACAGGATTAACAGGATTCTTCGAAACCAGAATTATGGAGTACGTCATCGCGAGGGAAGCAGAATACAGCACAGATGAAGCGATCTAAAAAATGGATTGCTTTCTGACCTAACCCCTGCCCCTTCCCGAAGCGGGAAGGGAAATACCAAGACAATGGAAAATCAAATCATGTCTGAAAAAACATATGTTTGAATTTTTCTACGTTCCGCCGTGCTCTGTCGAAGCCCGGCAGATAGTGATCTCCGGCGAGGAGGCCCGGCATATCTCCAAAGCCCTGCGGCACAAGAAGGGCGACCAGATCACCGTGGTGGACGGCCAGGGCGGAGAGTACGAATGCACCATTGCGGCCATCTCGGACGGGGCGGTGACAGCCAACATCTTCAACCGGCGGCGCAAGAGCAACGAGACCATCAAGCAGGTAAGCCTGGCCCAGGCCGTCCCCAAAGGCCAGCGGATGGACTTCGTAATCGAGAAGGGCACCGAGGTCGGCCTGCATGCCATCATCCCGCTGATCACCGAAAATTCGGTGGTCAGGCCGGCCGATGACAAGCCGGGCTTCAACCTGCCGCCCCTGGACGACGATTCCGGGGGCAGCAAGGCCGCCCGCTGGCAGAGGATCGCCATCGCCGCCATGAAGCAGTCCCTGCGCTCGGTGCTGCCGATTATCGGCGAGCCGACGGATTTTGCCAAGCTGTCGGAAAGCTTTATTAATTACGATCTGCTGCTGATGGCCGACGAGGCCGAGAAGAAGATAAACCTGACCGACGTCTTTGCCAAGCTGCCGGAGAACAAGGAAGTCCGGAAGGTGCTTTGCCTGGTGGGGCCGGAAGGGGGCTTCTCCCAGAACGAGAAGGAGATCATCACCGAGGCCAGGGGGCACATCATCTCGCTGGGCACCAGGCGGCTGCGCTCCGAGACCGCCGGGCTGATTTTGTCCACCGTGGTGCTGGACAGGCTGGGGGAACTGGGATAAACCAGATATTAGTTGTTAAATGATAGATAATGGGGGATGTTTTTTCGTCAACCTGAGTCTGGCTAAATTTCTTGACCAACGAATGATCTGAGACTCTTCACCTGCCAGGCATGGTATAGTTTTCAGAATGACGGTACATATTCCTGTAATCAGCATGAAATAATAAAAGAGCAATACCATGAACTGGATAGACATCATCATAATCATCCTGCTGGCGCTGGCGGTGGGGATCGGTTTCAAGAAGGGCCTGGTGCAGGAGATCGTGGGCATCATCGCCCTGGTCATCGCCTTCTTCCTGGCTCTCAAACTGCATATGATCGCGGCCGCCATGTTGGCGAAGATGATCTCCGGCCTGCCCAAACCAATCGCCCCGACGGTGGGTTTTGTGACGGTGTTTCTGATCGTGTTCCTGGCCATCACCATCGTCGGTTGGCTGTTGTCCAAGATCATAAAAGCCACGCCGCTGGATTTTGCCGACAAGATCGGCGGCATGGTCATCGGGCTGGTCAAGGGCGCGCTGATAATATCGGTGATCCTGTTGCTGCTGGCTTTGGCGCCGCTGCCCAAGGAATTCAACAATAAGCTGGACCGCTCGGGCATGATCCGCTCCATCCGCAAGGTGGCCCCGCTGGTCTACGAAAAGTCCAAAGGCCTGTGGCCCAAAGCTCAGAAATTATACCAGGAATTCGAGAAAGCGCCGACGCCCAAGAAGGTGGAGCAGGTGATTTAAAAATCAAAAATAAAAGATCAAATATAAAAAATGGATAAAAGACAACAAAGGGAAGAGTTCAGGAAAAGGATTAAGAGATTCGTGCTTGATGTTATTGTATTCGTGGACGATCTTCCCAAAACACAATCGTGTAAAATCATAGGAAATCAATTGTTGCGAAGCGGGACCAGCATAGGGGCAAATCACTTCGAAGCGATTGCCGCAAGTTCGAAAAAGGATTTCATAAATTTTTTCGGCTACTCGCTGAAGTCCGCCAACGAGACCAGCTTTTGGCTGGATATACTAATTGATTCGAATAAATGCGATAAAGCTGCCGGGGAAAGACTTTTGAAAGAGGCTAAGGAAATCGCCAATATTCTGGCCGCCAGTATAATCACCATGAAAGGCACCCGGTAGTTTTTGTTTTTAATATTTGGTATTTTACTTATCAATGAACGCTCATAGTTTAAAAATATTAGAGTTCAATTTCGTCCTGGAGGCATTGGCCCGCAAGACCGGCACACCCTATGGCCGGGAGATGGCCTTAGGCATCTTCCCCTCCAATTCTCCGGCCGTGATCGCCGAGCAACAGGCCATCACCGCCGAGGCCAGGAGGATGCTGGAGGCCGGCATCGGGCTGGATTTCGGGAATGTCCAGGACATCCGCCCGGCGCTGGGCGCCCTGGCGGCCGAGGGGGCCATCATCGAACCGATGGAGCTGCTGCAACTGGGACGCCATCTGGAGGTGGCCCGCCGGATAAAGTCCGCCATGAGCATGCGTAAGGAGGATTACCCGCTTTTAGACGACCTGGCCTCGGGCTTCCGGGCCTACAAGGAACTGGAGGACCGGATCGCCAAATCCATCGAGCCCGACGGGCGGGTGGCCGACCGGGCCAGCGATACCCTGTACCACCTGCGACGCGACCAGGAGGCCCTGCGGGCCCGGATCTACGACAAGCTGGAAAGCATCATGAACGCCTCCTCCGGCTCCATCCAGGAATCGGTGGTCACCATTCGGGAGGGGCGCTATGTGATCCCGGTCAAGTCCGACGCCAAGGCGCAGGTCAAGGGCATCGTTCACGACACCTCTTCCTCCGGGGCCACGGTATTCGTCGAGCCGTTGGTATCCGTCGAGCTGAACAACAAGATGCGGCAGGTGATCCTGGCCGAGAAGCGCGAGGTGGAGAGGATCCTGCAGGAATTCTCCAAGGAGATACTGGATGAGATCGAGCCCGTCCAGCAGAACCTGGAGCTGATATCGCAGTTCGACCTGCTGGTGGCCAAGGCCCGCCTGTCCTCAGAATGGCAGTGCTCCCAGGCCCTGAACACCCCGGGGAATTACCTGAAGATGACGGCCGCCCGGCACCCGGCCCTGGAAAGTCCGGTTCCGCTGGACATGGAGCTGGGCGACGGAAAGCTGACCATGGTGATCACCGGACCCAACACCGGCGGCAAGACGGTGGTCCTGAAGACCGTCGGCCTGCTGGTGCTGATGAACCAGTCGGGAATGCAGATCCCGGCCAAGGACGGCAGCACCCTGCCCATATTCGACGAGGTGTTCGCCGACATCGGCGACGAGCAGTCCATCTCCCAATCGCTGTCCACCTTCTCCTCGCACATGCGGCAGATAGGCAACATCGTCCGGGAGGCCGGAGAGAGATCGCTGGTATTGCTGGACGAGATCGGGGCCGGCACCGAGCCCTCCGAGGGATCGTCGCTGGCCATCGCCATCCTGTCGGACCTGACCGACAAGGGCTGTCTGACCCTCTCCACCACCCATTACGGCGCCCTGAAGAGCTTCGTCCAGAGCCGGGAGGGGATGATCAACGCCGCCATGGAATTCGACCGCCAGGCATTGAAGCCCACCTACCGCCTGATGATGGGCCTGCCCGGCGCCAGCTACGGGCTGGAGATAGCCTCGCGGCTGGGCCTGCCGGAGAGCATCGTGGCCGAGGCCCGGACCAGGCTGGACTCCAAGTCCATCAAACTGGAGGAATTGATCGCCGATATCGAGGACACCAAACGCCGGATGGAACAGCGGGAGAGGGAGGCCTCCGACCAGCTGGCCTCGGCCAAGGAGATGTCCCGGGAATATGAATCCAAATTAAAAGGACTCAAGGACGAAATAAAGGAACTTAAGCAGCAGGCCAAGCAGGAGGCCAGGGATATCCTGGCCCAAGCCCGCAGCGCTTCGGAGATGGCGGTGGCCGGCATTAAAAAAGAACAGGCCTCCAAGGACAGCATCAAGCAGGCCCGGAATATTCTGGCCGACACCGAAATAAAACTGGGCCTGGGATCTTCCGAGGAGTCAAAGGATGAGGACGACCACCTGACCATAAAGGAGCCTTTGAAGATGGGCCAGACGGTATATGTGCCGTCGGTCCAGAAGGAGGGCGAGGTGGTGGCCCTGCCCGATTCCGGAGGAAAGGTCAAGGTTCAGGTGGGCGGCATCCGGATGACCCTGAAGAGTGGCCAGCTGAGGTCCTTACAACGGGGCAAGGAGGAGAAATCGGGATCGGTAAAAATGTCCCTTGAAGAGGAAAGACATTTCAACTCCGAGCTGCACCTGCTGGGAATGCGGGCCGAGGAATCCCTGGAGCTGGTGGACTGCTACTTAGACGAGGCGGTGATGCTGGGGATAAATTCCGTCAGGATCGTGCACGGCAAGGGCGCCGGGGTGCTGCGCCAGGTGGTGAAGGAGGCGCTGACCAAGGATTCCCGGGTGAAATCATTCCGGCTGGGAGAGTGGAACGAGGGCCAGGACGGGGTGACGGTGGTGGAGCTGAAATAATCAAAGGAGTTAATAAAATGAACGAAAAGGATTATTTTGAACGATTGTATGATGTCCTTACAAATTACAAAAAGGATTATGAGTTAGAATCTATTCATGATGCACTTATCCTTTGGTTTAGTGAGTTTTATTTTAATTTAGATCCAGATGAAGTAAAAGATCGTATTGTGCAAGATACAAAAGCAGAAGGAATAGATGCAGTAATTATTGATCAAAATAGTTATACAGCTATATTTTTTCAAGCTAAAACTGTTGATAAATTTGAAAAGACAAAAAACAACTTAGAAGAAAATGCAATAAAATTATGTTTGTCTGGTATGAATTTATTGATCAACGGTGATTATAAAAATAAAATAACACCAGATTTAGAAAAATTAGTAAATGAGTATCATGATTATGATAATACCGGTGATTATAAAACAAAAATAATATTTTTAGCTATGAAAGATAATCCGGTTGATTTTAAATATATTGATGATTTTAAAAATAGTCACTCGGGGATAGAAGTAGAAATATTTAATTTTAAAAACATAATTGATGTATATGAAAAAGAATACTTGACCCGCAAGAAAAAACTGCCTGGTAAAATAACTATTGATGTGATATCAAATATTTTAATTAAAGATTCGCCGGCAAAGTCCAGAGTGTTTACATGTAAAGCAAAAGAAATCGCAAAAATCTACGATACGCACAAGGAATTATTATTTCAGGAAAACGTAAGAAAGTCTTTAGGACTAAAAACCGCAATAAATGCGCAAATACTTAAAACCGCAACCGATGGACTTGCCAGTAGTAATTTTTGGTATTATAACAATGGCATTACTATTATTTGTAAAGAAATAACAGAGAGCGTTAATAAAAAAATTATTCATTTGGATGAACCACAAATAATAAATGGCGCACAAACAACCCATGCTATTTATGATGCTTTTACGAAAAATCAATTAGATGAAAATGTGGAATTATTAGTACGTGTTATTGAATCCGTGGAAAATGACTTTATCAATAATGTTACGTTATATACTAATTCACAAAATGCAATAAGATTGCGTGACTTGGCTTCTAATGATGAAGTGCAAGATAAATTACAATATATATTGAAAGACACGTATAAATATTTTTACGAAAGAAAAAGAGGTGAATTTAATACAACATATAAGACCCCAATTGAAATAAGTAAAAACTTTGGTGCTAATTATAAAACAAAGATAATAAACAATGAAATTGCGGCACAGGCTTTCATGGCTTTATTTCTTGATAAACCAGCACAAGCGAAAAAGGATAAATGGAAAATATTTTTAAAGGATGGCGGATTTTACGAGGAAATATTTTCAAAGAAAGATAAAATACTTGCCGAAAAAATACTTCTTTCCTGGGCTCTTTTAAAATATATTGAAACCAAGAAAAAAGCATACCGCCTTGAATATTTAAAGGCCGAGCAACAACCATTTCCAGAAAAGATTTATCAAAACGATTTTGTGCTACAAGCGGAATTATTTATTATAAATATATTTAAAGATTATTTAGAATATAAAAAGGGTAATTTACATACAAAAGATGGTATTTTAAATATTGTTAGGGTTCTAAATAACCAAGATGGCGTGGATGATATTTATGGTGTGGATGATATTTATGCTGATATAATATTGCATATGGAAAATTATATTACGAAAATAAAAAAGAATGATCCCAAATATTACCCAAATAAATATTTCAGGAATGAGTATCAATTATTGAGGATGCGTGAATATTTAAACAATTTACAGCCTATAATAAAAATATTGGAATAATTGGTTAAGAAAACAAAACCGTGTGATCTATTATGTCACGTACGTAAAGCACAACCAAGTAATGCTTATGCGTTAGTTAGAAATAACCCGTGTCATAATCAAGAACATATAAAGTAAGTATCAAAAGCAAAAGGGTTTTAGCCACATGTCCATAATTATCAAAGAGGTCACGACCAAGGCGGACCTGAAAAGGTTCGTGGAATTCCCCTTCTCGATCTACCATGACAACCAGAACTGGATCCCGCCCCTGCTGATGGACGAGTATCACACCCTGCGCCAGGAGAAGAACCCGGCCTTTGAGTATTGCGATGCCAAATACTGGCTGGCCTATAAGGACGGCCAGTTGGCCGGGCGTATCGCCGGGATCGTCAACCATCGCTATATCGAAAAGTGGGGCAACAAATACGCCCGCTTCGGCTGGGTGGATTTCATCGACGATGCCGAGGTGGTCCAGGCCCTTTTCGGCACCGCCGAGGGCTGGGCCAAGGAGCAGGGGATGGCCGGGATCCACGGGCCGCTGGGCTTCACCGACATGGATCACGAGGGGATGCTGGTGGAGGGTTTCGACGAGCTGGGCACCCTGGCGGCCATCTACAACCATCCCTATTATCCCCGGCATCTGGAGAAGCTGGGATATAAAAAGGACGTGGACTGGGTGGAGTTCGAGGTCAAGGTGCCCAAGGAGATCCCGGAGAAGGCCGACCGGGTCGAAAAGATCGTGATGCAGAAGACGGGGGTCAAGGTCTTGAATGCCAAAAAGGCCAAGGATCTGCTGCCCTACGCCCACGAGATGTTCGAGGTGCTGAACAGCGCCTTTGCCGATATCTACGCTTTCGTGCCCCTGGACGAGAAACAGATCAAGATGTACATCAAACAGTATTTCACGTTCATCATGCCGGATTACACCAAGATCCTTTTAGACGCGAATAATAAAGTGGCCGGATTCGTGATAGGCATGCCCTCGCTGTCCCGCGCCCTGCAGAAATCAAAGGGAAGGCTGTTTCCCTTCGGCTTTTTGCACATACTCAAGGCCATCAAGAAAGAGAATAAATACATAGACCTCTATCTGGGCGCCGTCCGGCCCGACCTGCAGGGCAAGGGGGCCGACGCCCTGCTGATGACCGAGATGTGCCGCTCGGCCATGAAGAACGGGGTGGTCTCGGCCGAGACCAACATCGAGCTGGAGGAGAACGTCAAGGTGCAGAGTCACTGGAAGTATTTCGAGTCCCGCCAGCACAAGCGGCGGCGCTGTTACATAAAAAAGTGGTAACGAAGACCGGACACCATTATTAACCCGGCAAATAAATATATCAAAATGATCTGGTTTGTGATATAATTGGTGCATGAAACAAATAGATGCACGCAAACACAGTACAGAAGTTC
>JAGVNJ010000060.1 GCA_020053305.1 Candidatus Edwardsiibacteriota bacterium
AATTGTCAGTATAGCCTTGTTGATTACAGTGGGAGTTACTCCCGCCGAAGGCGGGTAACCAAGGTAAAGTGCCACGGGCTCTGCCCGTGGGTATCTACTTACTGCAATAAAAATGTTGTTTGTATCAACGCGAGTAATAGATGAAATTTTCCTTTTCTCCGGGCCATTTCTTACATTACCATTATCGTGGCGGGGTTTCCTTTTTCCGAAAGTTATAGGTTATGTTTTTATCATCAGTTCGTTGGTTTCCTTTTCTGTGCTTTTGTTTTGTTTTCCAAATATTAATAATTTGACTTTGACATGGCTTGCATTCGTGTATTGCTTCCCTTCGTTGATCATTGGTATTATGTTGTTGTTAGCGACCAGATATGAAAGCGATATCACAACCCCTGCCGAAAAATGATGTTCCAGAATGATAATAAGACGTTGGTATTTATATATTCTATTACTTCTAAGCTGTGCAACTTGTCTGGCTCAGACAAAGAAGGAGGGTATGGGTATGAATCTGCGTAAGTCCATCATTGCCGGGAGTTGGTATCCGGGAGAAGCCGATAAGCTATCGGCCCAGATAAACAAATATCTTGATGCGGCAAAGAAGGCCGAAAGCGAAGGCCGGTTGACGGGCATCATCGTTCCCCACGCCGGATACATGTATTCCGGGCCGACCGCGGCCTATGCATACAAAAACATCAACCCGGAAAACGTATCCACCGTTATCATGGTGGGTCCCAGCCACAGCGCCTATTTTGAAGGGGCGGCGGTCTACGGCTTTGGCGCCTGGGAGACGCCGCTGGGAAAGACCGAGATCGACTCTAAGATGGCCGAAGAGATAATCTCCCATGATCCGAAATACATCCAGGACAATCCCGGGGCCCATGTCAAGGAGCATTCTCTGGAGATACAGCTCCCGTTCCTGCAGACGGTGCTGAAGCCTGGATTCAGGATCGTGCCCATAATGCTCTACGACCAGTCACTGGCCTCCTGCGATCGCCTGGCTCAGGCCATAGCCGGGGCGGCCAAGGGGCGGGACGATGTCCTGCTGCTGGCCTCCAGCGACCTGTCGCACTATCATTCCCAGGCCGAGGCGAAAAAGCTTGATAAATTGGTAGAGGACGCTGTGGAAAAATACGACCCGGAAAAACTGGCCGGCGATCTGGCCTTTGAAAAATGCGAGGCCTGCGGGGGCGGTCCGGTGGTGACGGTGATGCTGGCCTGCCGCTATCTGGGGGCTGACAGGTCCGTGGTCTATGACTACCGGACCTCCGGCGATGTGACCGGGGACAAGGGCCAGGTGGTGGGGTATCTGGCGGCGGGGCTGTATAAAACGAAGGGCTAAAGGTTATAAAAGTTGTAAAGGTTGTAAAGGGCATAAAGGATATAACGGTTGAGAAGATTGATATGAAAGAAGGATTGACGGAGGAAGAGAAAAGGGAGCTTTTCCGGATAGCGCATGCGGCCATCGAGGCCGAGGTCAGGGGACTGCCAAAGCCGGGGTTTACTCCGCTGACCCCCATGTTGTCCGAACTGCGGGGTGTTTTCGTCACCCTGAAGGAGGATGGAAATCTAAGGGGGTGCATCGGCTATATTGAGGGCATCCGGCCGCTGTCCCAGGCAGTGGCAGAGATGGCGGTAGCGGCGGCCACCGGGGATCCGCGTTTCCCGCCGGTGACGGAGAAAGAATTGTCAAAAGTGGAATACGAGATCTCGGTGCTGACTCCCAAAAAACAGATAGATTATCCGGAGGAGTTCATGGTGGGCAAGCATGGGATCATAGTCCAGCGGGGGGGACGCAGCGGGGTGTTTTTGCCGCAGGTGGCGGCCGAGGAGGGGTGGACCCGCGAAGAGACATTGACATTCCTGTGCCTGCACAAGGCCGGCCTGCCGGCCGATGCCTGGAAGGACAAAAATACGAAATTGTTCGTGTTCGAGGCCGAGGTGATAGAGGAAAAGGATTTAAAATAAATATGCTGCATCATCGCCGCTCCATCCGTCTGCCAACCTCACCCATCTCCCTCTCCTAATGCTTTAGGAGAGGGGTAGGGGAGAGGTAAGGGGCATATTACATAACCATCTGTGCCCAGGGCCAAAAATGTTTATTCGGGCAGATTGCCAATGGGCGGATGAATTTAAATTCATATGGCGAAATTGTTAAACAGGAATTATTGGAAACCCCGGGAATCAGACTGGAAATGATATTGAGCGAATGGGCTATCATGCCAAATCATGTCCATTTCATTGTGATAATAAACGAATACGTTGGTGACATTGTAGGGGCGCACGGCCGTGCGCCCCTACGGGAACCCCGATTATATCGCAAACCCAAATCAATATCATCATTCATCCCCGGGTTTAAATCAACGGTTACAAAACGTATCAATGAAGCGCGCAATACGCCCGGGGAACAGATTTGGCAACGCAATTTTGGAGCCTGCCCTGAACGTATGTGAAGGGAACATATCATTCGCAATGATAGGGCATATGATAAGATCAAGCAGTATATCATTGAAAATCCTCTTTATTGGTCCCCAGACGAGGAAAATCCCAATCGATTGAAACCAATCAAAAAATAATCTATACTAATCATCATGCGACAGAAACAGATCATCGAGGAAATGGCCCTGCTGGCCGAAAAACTGGGCCTCAACATCAAATTCGACGAATTCGACGGGCGGGGCGGCTGGTGCCGGGTCAAGGACAGCCAGCGGATAATCATCAACAAGCGGCTGGGGCCGCAGGAACAGATAAGGATATTATCCCAGATCCTGGCCGGCCTTCAGATAGAAGAGCAATCCATGGCTCCCAAGGTCCGCCAGCTAATCGAAGAGGCCCGGGAGGAGATGCAGCCGGCCCTAGACATCTCGGATAAAAATTCTAAAGTCGATACCAACCCGGAGAAATAAAGCATGAACCTGACGCCGAACAATCTGATCTCCTGCCGGGAGTGCCAAAAGACGGTCAGCCCCAATGCTAAGGCCTGCCCCCATTGCGGGGCGCCCTATCCGGCCAAAAAAGAATGGAACGGCTGGGGCTTCGAGTGGAAAAGCCAGACCAGCTATTACGGCTGGCCGCTGGTGCATATAGCGGTGGGATTGGATAAGAACAACAAACTGCGGGTGGCCAGGGGCTGGATAGCCATCGGCCAGTTCGGTGTCGGGTTGATCACCATCGCCCAGTTCGGGGTGGGGGTTCTGTTCGGCCTGGGACAGTTCATCTTCGGCATAACAGCGGTGGCCCAGTTCGCCATTGGCCTGCTGTTCGGGCTGGGGCAGTTCGCCACCGGGTATGTGGCCATCGGGCAGGTGGCCCTGGGATACTATGCCTACGCCCAGATCGGCCTGGCCAAATATCTCTGGACCAAGGGTCACCAGGACCCCGAGGCCGTCCGCTTTTTTATGGAACTGAAGCGCTTTCTTAATTCGATTACCGGTTAATATTATTAACCCGAGCGGCATATCGTTTACATATATTTTGGTTTGTAAACATTGCGAGAAATGAACACGTCATTCCCGCAGAAGCGGGAATCCAGAAAAATGCTTGGATGCCTGCTTTCGCAGGCATGACACTTTAGCGAAAAAATCATACCAAGCATTCATTCCTCGAACGCTGCACTAAATATGTAAACTATTCAATGCCCCCATTAATAATATTGATATCAGGAGAGTTCCTTTGACCGACAGCCATAAAAAACACATCACCATCTCCGAGGGAGCCACCAGCTTTACCAAGGACTACCTGGGCCTGCCGGTGATAGATAAGGACGGGGTCAAGGTAGGCAAGGTGGCCGACCTGGCGGTCAAGATGGGCGAGGAGTTTCCCGGCGTTTCGTCGGTGGCGGTATTGGTGAAGATCCGGGTCAGTCTGCTGGGATCGGCCAGGTTTGAGGCCATCATCCCCTGGAAAGCGGTGAAGGCGGTTGATGACGACAGGATCGTTCTGAAGATAGCCTACAGCGAGATCAAGCCGGGCAAGCTGGAGAAAAGCGAATTGTTGTTCAACCGCCATGTGATGGACCAGCAGATAGTGGACAACGAAGGCCGCCGGCTGCTGCGGGTCAACGACGTCAAGCTCCGGGCGGTGGGCGACGCCCTGGTGCTGGTGGGTGTGGAGGTGGGCATCAAGGGCCTGCTGTACCGCCTGGGGGCCGGGCGCCGGCTGGAGAGGGTGGCCCGGATGATGAACCTCAAGATAATGGAGAATATAATCATGTGGGACCTGGTGGAGCAGTTCGACGACCAGATGAAACAGATAAAACTGTCCGTCTCCCAGGAAATGCTTAAGGATCTGATGAATTTATGAAATATATCCCACTTTTTAAACCAGCCGGTCTATTATAAAAATAAGCGGCAGGGCATTCTGCTCCCGGTGATACTGATATTCATTTTGCTGCTGCTGAACAGCCGCGATCTGATGGGGGAGCCTGTCAACGGAAAGATATACAATGCAGCGGCGGTCATCACCGTGGCCGGCATCGTTTTGGTTACCCTTATCCTTCTGGTCCTGACCATAATAGGCAAAGCTTAATAATTATCAACCCCTGATTTTAAGGAGGTCCTATGGCTATCACCGGGAAGGCGCTGGCGGTTTATATCATTGCCGGAGTAATGATATTCTTCGGAATATTGTTTCTGATGTCTGCCCGGGCCGAGTACACTTCCAGTCCCGGGGGGCGCATCATCACCGGTCTGGTGCTGATAGGGGTGGGAGTATTTGCGGCAGTGATGATCAGACGGAGCGAGCCGAAACAAAAGATTGAGATCACCCAGAAGATCGACCTCTCCGGCTCCGTAAAGCCCGAGGAGATGAGATGTCAGCAGTGCGGGGCTCCGCTGGACAGAAACTCGGTGGCAATCAAGGAAGGGGCGGTATTCATCAACTGCCAATACTGCAAAGGGACCTACCAGATCACCGAAGAACCAAAGTGGTAAAAATATAATAGAAGGACACATATCATGAAAAAAAACTGGTTGCTGGCAATATTTCCCGGCGCCCTGGCGCTGATGATCATATCCCTGGTGGTGGCCCTGTTAATTGTAAAACTATTGTGGGCCTGGACCATCCCGGACTTATTTCCCGGCGCAGTGGAACAGGGTCTGATCGCGAGAAGCATCTCCTGGCTGACATCCCTGAAAGTGGCCATATTGGTGGCGGTATTCGCCGGCATCGCCGGGGTGCGCAAGGATCGTGATTGAGCGGCCCATGGGCTCACCAGTGATCAAATCCAACGATGTAAGTATCGAATATCGTTTCGTGCGCAGCTCCGGGCCGGGCGGCCAGAATGTCAACAAGGTGGCCACCGCCGTCCAGTTAAGATTTGATATCGTTCAGGCCGGGTCGTTATCCGAAACAGTTAAGGAAAATATCTTTAAGCTGGCGGGGAACCGGATCAATTACCGGGGTATCTTAATTATTGACGCCCGCAAATACCGCACCCAGGAACGCAATAAACATGATGCTCTCGATCGGCTGAATGCCCTGATCCTTAAAGCATCGGCCAGGGAGAAAAAGCGGGTGCCATCAAAACCAACGTACCAATCCAAACTTAAAAGATTGGATGGGAAACGTCGCCAAAGTTTGAAGAAGGTGAACAGGGGGAAGGCCCGGTTAACTGACTGACCAATATCAGCAGGCATCAGCGCCCTTTAATTATTTACATGGAGGACTTATGTTCGATAATAAGGAAAAACTGATGCAAAAGGTCATGTCCCTGCCCAAGGGCAGCCTTTCGCCCAGCCGCCGCTATTGGTGCGTTACCTGCAAGATGTTGTTCAATATAGATCAGCCGGTGTGCCCCTATATGCCCAAGATGTGCATCAATACCCCCATCCCCATAGAGGTGATGCCGCTGGAATCGTCCATTTGCCTGGAGAAGCTGGGTCTTTTTTATCCCAAGATCCCCCATCATCTGATGTCTTTTATGGCCGGGGGTGATCTTCAAACAATAGGCGATGAACTATTCACGATCTACCTGGGCTTTTTGAACGACTGGGGAGTAAAATACAAAAACGAAAAACTGCAGACCATAAAAAGCTTTATCCTTATGCTCAGCGGTTGCGAAACTGCCCAGCGGGTAACCGACGAAAAGATCACCTTCATCGTCACCGATATCAATAAAATCTGGGATAAGGATAAATTATTCAATTTGCTGAATGCCGTGCTGCCGGTTTTCAAGGAAGTTTTGAATATTAAGCAGACCATAGAACTTGACGCGCTTGAAATCACGGGGGACGCTCCGTCCGGCAAATACTACTGCCCGATGTGCCGTAAATTCTTCGAATTTTCCACCCAGCGCGATACCGTCAGCTGCCCCCTGATGGCTCAGAAATGTATGGCCACCCCTATGGATATTACCAAGGCGAAATATTCTCTGGACGACTTGGCCAAGGTCTATCAATACACCCCGGATATATATAAAAGGATGATATCTGTTTTTCCCGAAACTCCTGAAGTTGGCAAGTATCTGGAAAAACTTTTAACGGATCAGTGGCATTTCCAGCTTGAGGAATTCTCCCTGGGGCGCCTTAAATCCGCACTTGGTTTGGAGAGAAAATAAATCTATTATAGCCGCCTGATGGCGGCTTTTTTCTTGTATTTTATTCATAAATAAGTTACAATAAAAATATGAAAATTACATATCGCATAGCATTATCTGCCATTATTATTTTTGCGGCATCCTGCGCCGGTCCATATATCCGGAGCCGGGAGATGCCCCGCGAAGAAATGCAAAAACGGCAGGAGATCGTGGAATGCGCCAAGGGGCTGATGGGGAGCAAGGACCTTGCCTCTATGAATAAATGCTTCAAGAACGACTGCTCCGGTTTCGCTATAGGTGTGTATCGCCTGATGGGCTTCCGGGTGGATATCAGATCGCACCGGAAAAACCGATCGTTGTCAGAAATGCTGTTCTTAAACCTGCAGGATAAAGGGATGGCCTACCGCGAACATCAGCCCAACATCGGAGATGCGGTGTTCTTCAAGAATACCACCGATGTGGTCTACGACCGGATAACCCACATGGGCCTGGTGGAGGAGGTATTTCCGGATGGGACTATCTTAATAATTCACTATAGTTCGGGGATGGTCAACCGGATCAGAATGAACCTGAAAGATCCCTATCGCGAAAAGAACAGCCGGGGGAAAGTGATCAACAATTATCTCAAGCGGGACGACGCCGGAGCCGGAAAGAGGAACATACTGGCCGGGGCGCTGTTCCACTCCTACGGCGACATCTATAACTACTGCCGAAGAAATAGAAGATAAACCAGGAGGATGATATGCCAGGCGACCAAATGCCATCCCATCACGGCGTCAAACAGGCTCCGAAAGGCATCTACCCCAACGATACCCTTAAACTGCTGATAGAGCGGGGAAGCTGCCGGAATTTCACCGGGAAAAAGATCCCGTCCCGAACCATGGAGCACATATTAAGTGCCGGGGTCCATGCCGCCACCGGCGGCAATCTGCAGCCCTACTCGGTCATAAAAATCGAGGATCCCCGGACAAATAAAAAACTGGCCGAAATGTGCCTCCAGCCATTTATCGGGCAGGCCCCGGCCAACCTGTTGTTCTGCCTGGACTGGCGGCGGCTGGAGCGCTGGGCCAGGCTGGAGGATGCCCCCTTCACCGCCAACAATTCCTTCCGTCACTTCTGGATTTCATTCCAGGACGCCATCATCTGCGCCCAGAACATCTGCACCGCGGCCGATTCGCTGGGCCTGGGTTCGGTATACATCGGGACGGTGCTGGAGTTCTTTCCACGTCTAAAAAAGATGTTCAACTTGCCCCAGGGGGTTTTCCCGGTGGTCCTGCTGACCCTGGGCTATCCCAAGGTCAAGCCCTTGTCCCGGAAGAAGCTGCCTCCATCCGCGGTGGTGCATAGCGAAAGATATTCCGAAATGGCGGATGCCTTATTGCTAAAGGCTTTCAACGATAAATACCCGGAGGTGAAAATCGAGATAACCCCGGAACGCTTGAAGAGGTTCGAAAAAGTCTGTCTAAAAGTGGGCGGCAGGAAATTTGCCGACAAATGTCTGGCCAGGGTCAGAAAACAGGGATATATAAATCCCGTTCAAAGATATTTCGGCCTGCACTATGTGGCCGATTACATGCCGGAGGGGAACCTGAAATTTTTGAAACAGTTCGAAAACTTCGGGTTCGGATGGTTCCGGGACTACAAACCGCAAGGCGGGAAATAGCATGTTGATTGTCTGGTTGAAACTCGTTTTATTGGTAGCGTTGATTGTGTTTGCCGGGTCCAAGCTGTCGCGCTACGGCGATATTTTGGGTGAGAAGCTGGGGCTTTCGGGCAACTGGATAGGGGTGGTGCTGCTGGCGGCGGTGACCTCCCTGCCGGAGTTGTTCTCGGGCATCTCCTCCTCGGCCCTGGTGCGCCAGCCGGACCTGGCCCTGGGGAATATCTACGGGGCCTGTGTGATGAACCTAGTGGTGGTGGCGGTGATCAGCACCCTGCATACTGATGGTCCGATATCGGCCAGGGTGGGGCGGGAGCAGTCGCTGAGCGCTGCCTTGGGCATAATAGCCGTAGCGCTATCCGGGATCGGCCTGTTCGTCAGCCGGCAGATACTGCCGATATCCCTGTTCGATGTGGGCCTGTTCTCGTTCGCCATCTTTATATTCTATCTGGTGGCCCAGCAGATGATATTCAGGCACGAAAAGGAGAATCCCAGTCAGCGGGAGGAAATCCGGTATTCGCACATAACCCGGAGAGGGGCGGTCATCAGGTTCTGTCTGGCGGCGGCGGTGATCGTGGCCGCCGGGTTTTACCTGCCCATGGTGGCTGATGAACTGGCCGGTGTCATGGGCTGGGGCCGTTCCTTCGTAGGCACCGTATTCATGTCGCTGGCCACCACCAGCCCGGAACTGGTGGTCTCCATCAGCGCCCTCCGGATGGGCCAGGCCGGAATGGCTCTGGGGAACCTTTTCGGCAGCTGTATATTCAATATCAGCCTGATCTTCATCGACGATATTTTCTATCACGGAGCCATCATGGCTGATGCCTCGCCCACCCACATCTTTACCGCCTTCCTGACCCTGGCCATGATGGGAGTGGCCCTGACCGGACTGCTGTTTCCGGCCAAGAGGAAGGGGCTGATCAAGGTGGGCTGGGATGCGGCCGTTATTTTCGGGCTGTACTTGTTGGGGGTGTATGTGATCTTCAGGATGGGCCTGACTCTGGGTTAACTAAGCAAACAATGCAGGATCATCTTCGATGGAAAAATATATCAGCGACATAAGCGTGATAGTGGTGTTCTCTGCGGTTCTGTCGTGGCTGGCGATAATCTCCCGGCAGCCGCTGATCATCGGTTATCTGGTCTGCGGGGCCCTGATCGGCCCCTGGGGCTTCAAACTGGTCAAGGACGTAAGTTTCGTCAATGCCGTCTCCCAGCTGGGGATAATATTATTGCTGTTCCATGCCGGACTGGTTCTGCATCCCCGGCGGCTGAAGCAGCTGTTCAGACCGACCGCCCTGATCACATCGGGGCAGAGCCTGCTGGTATGGGCCGGGGTGTTTTTATTGGCCCTGGTTTTCGGCTACAGCCTGAAATCCGGAATTATCATCGGGCTGACCATGATCTTCAGCAGCACCATCCTGGTGGTCAAGCTGATTCCCACCACCACCCTGCACCATCAGAGGATGGGGGCCTTCGCCATAGCCATCTTGATAGCCCAGGATATTATCGCGGTCGGTTTCCTGGCGCTGATCAGCGGCACCGGCCATCCCCTGTGGCTTTTGGTGAAGGGGATGCTTCTGGCGGCGGCGGCCCTGGCCTTTGAACATTTTCTGTTGCGAAAAATAATGCGGCGGATCCAGCACTATCACGAAGTTCTTTTCCTGATGGCCCTGGGATGGGGTTTGGGGCTGGCCCTGGCCGCCCACCTGATAGGCTTCTCCCCGGAGGCGGCGGCCTTCATCGCCGGGGTGGCCCTGGCCCGGGAGCCGCTGGCCCTGTTTCTTTCCGAGGGATTAAAGCAATTCCGGGATTTTTTCCTGGTTTTCTTTTTTTTCGTGCTGGGCGCCCAGTTCAACTTTGGCCAGGCCGGAGCTATAATAATACCCGCATTGATTCTGTCCCTGGCTGTGATGGCCATCAAAATGTTCAGCTTTGAGACGTTGTTCCGGCTGGTGGGGGAAACGAAGAAATTTTCCCGGGAGGCCGGGATCAGGCTTTCCCAGTCCAGCGAGTTCGCCCTGATCATCGCCGCCGCCCTGTTCGGACTGGGTCATATAGACGGCAGGACCTGGCAGATGATACAGATGGTGACCATCTTTACCATGGTGATGTCCTCATATCTGGTGGTCTTCATATACCCCACGCCGCTGGGTGCGGAGGGGTTGCAGAAAGTGTGAGCTTTGGGAAAATATTATTTAAGAAGATAATATGAAATTTAATTTTACCATCATTATTTCGATATTCATCGCCGTCAGCCTGGTGGTGTTGGGCTTTGCCCTGGTTCAGGTTCATCAGGAGAGGCAGCGGCTGAATATCGAACTGGAGCAGCGGGCCAATTTGCTGGGTGAGGCCCTCCATGAAAGCATCTCCGGCCAGCTGGCCCAGGAGAATTACCAGAAGATCAGCCAGCTGGTGGCAAAGTTCAACCAGAAACAGCGGATCTTGGGGCTGGCGGTCTATAATGTCAAGGACAGCCTGGTGGGGATCTCCCCGGGCTTGGAGATATACATGCCTTTCGCCCAGATTCCCCTGAAGCAGGCCATGGGAGTGGACAGCTGTTTCGGCCAGCAGTTAAAGGCCGGCACCAAAAATTTTTATCTGCACATCAGGCCCATCCATGAAGAGGGGCCTCTGGTAGGAGCTGCGGTGCTTTTTCAGGACACCGATTATATTCAAAAAAGGCTGGGGGATATCTGGCGGGCCAATTTCATCAGGTTGCTGGTGCTGGCCCTGGCGGTGGCTCTGGTAACCACCCTGGTGATCCAGTGGAGCATTTTTATCCCGATGAACCGGATGGTGGAATGGATGAAGAACCTGCGGGAGCAGAAGCCTTCAACCGAGGCCGTGATGCCTCCCCAGGACTTCTTCTCACCCTTGAGCCGGGAGGTGTCCCACATGGCCGAGAGTATTCTGGAAGCCAGGGAGGCGGCCGAACAGGAGGCCCGCCTCCGGGCCATGGGAGAATCGGTATGGACCCCGGAACGTCTCAAGGAGGAGATGCGGACACTGCTGGACGACAAGCAGCTGGTGGTGGTCTCCAATCGGGAGCCGTACATGCACAACCGGAAAGGCAAGAGCATCGAATGGATCATGCCGGCCAGCGGAATGGTCACCGCCATAGAGCCGATCCTCAAGGCCTGCGGAGGTACCTGGATAGCCTCTGGCACCGGGGACGCAGATCGGGATGTGGTTGACGAGGACGACAAGGTCCGGGTGCCGCCCGATGATCCCCGCTATAATCTGAAAAGACTGTGGCTGTCCAAGGAGGAGGAAGAGGGCTTTTATTACGGTTTTTCCAACGAGGGGTTGTGGCCGCTGTGTCATATTGCCCATACCCGCCCCATCTTTCGCAAGGAGGACTGGCAGTACTACCAGCAGGTCAACCAGAAGTTCGCCGATGCCGTGCTGGATGAGATCGAGGGGTTGGAGGAGCCGCTGATCCTGATCCAGGATTACCATTTTGCCTTGCTGCCGCAGATGCTGAAATCAAAAAGGCCCGATGCCCGGGTGGCCATCTTCTGGCACATCCCCTGGCCCAACTCCGAGTCCTTCGGGATCTGCCCCTGGCAGAGGGAGCTGCTTTACGGCATGCAGGGGGCCGACCTGATAGGGTTTCACACCCAATTCCACTGCAATAATTTTCTCGATACCATGGCCCGGGCAGTGGAATCCCAGATCAACTGGGACAATTTTACCGTCAGGGTGGGCGGCCACACCACTCTGGTAAAACCGTTTCCCATCAGCATCGCCTTTACCCTGCTGGATATGGAGCGGGTCCCCGAGCACCAGGCCTCCAAGGAGGACCTGTTCAAGGAGCATGGCATCAAGGCCGAATTCATGGGGGTGGGCGTCGACCGGCTGGATTATACCAAGGGTCTGATAGAGAGATTCCTGGCGGTGGAGAATTTTCTGGAAAGAAATCCCGAATACCAGGGAAAATTCACCTTCGTGGAGCTGGGGGCCCCCAGCCGGACCCATATCAAGCGTTACTCCGACCTGGTGGCCGAGGTGGAGAAGGAGGTCGAGAGGATAAACTGGCGTTTCAAGGGCAAGGACTGGAAGCCGATACTGTTCCTGAAGAAGCATCACAGCCATCAGGAGATCGCCCCCTACTACCAGGCGGCGGACCTTTGCATGGTCACCTCCCTGCATGACGGCATGAACCTGGTGGCCAAGGAATTCATCGCCTCCCGGAGCAACGGGGACGGGGTGTTGATCCTGAGCCGGTTCACCGGGGCGGTTCGCGAGATGCGGGATGCCTTGCTAATCAATCCCTACGACATAGAACGCACCGCCGGGGCCATCAGGTACGCCCTGGAGATGCCGGCCGATGAGAGGAAACAGAGGATGGGGAACATGCGCCAGCATCTGCTTAAGAATAACATCTTCCTTTGGGCGGCCCGCTTGATCAGAGAACTCAGCGCAGTAAGAGTGTAATTTTATTAGTTAGGTGATGATATGCGAAGCAAGGCCAAAAACCCTTTCGTCTTTATGACCTCATCCTCCCTGGTGACCATTACCGAACGCAAGGCCGGTAATATCAGGGAGCTGCTGGAGGGCATCAAAGTGGTAAGCGGATCGTCCATCTACCATCACAGCCACCAGGTATACCGGGAATGGCAGACCTTCGGCCGGCCGCCTATCCATGACTTCGGATACTGGGTGGGTGAGGTGATCCGGGAAAAGGGGCTGGGAGAAAGACTGGCGGCGGTGGATCCCACCCAGTACGACGACATCAGGAGTTTTCGAAGCCGGCTGGTGGAGATAATTGAAGAGCACCTGGCCAGCGATCCCATAACAAACCAGGCACCCCAGGGGAGCCAGTTCAACTTCTGCGAGTCGACCTCGGTAATTCTGGACACCGGCGCCAGGGCCGGAAACCTGGATGAATTCATCCAGGCCCTGGGAAGGATCACCAGCCGCTCCCTGTATTACCATCTTTTCGAGGCCAGGATCAGGCTGCACCGTTTTGACAACGATTTTTCCATCTGGCTCCGGGAACAGCTGGAGGCGCCGGAGATAGCCGCTGAGATATCCAAACTGGATATCTCGGTGTCAAGCCTGGAACAGTTGAGGGCCCATCTGTTCATCATCCTGGGGAAATATCGGGGAGTGCCTCCCGGGGAGCTGGTGAAAAAAGTGGTCCAGCTGCCGGCCGAGATGATAGAATTGCTGATGGATACCATATCCTACCCGGTCCGCAGCCTTAATCGTTTTTTCGATGAGAAGATAAAACCCGAGGAACTGTCCGCTCTCCGTTCCAAGGGCAATAACCGCAAGGGAGGGACGAAGTAGCATGGCTTTAGCAAAATTAGACGATTACCGCCAGGTGGTGGGCGACCCCGAGATAGAAGAGATGCGGGCCATCGCCCGCCAGCTGAAGGGCGCCCGGATGAAACATATCAACTCCACCTCGGTGGGCGGCGGAGTGGCGGAGATCCTGCACCGGATGGTGCCGCTGCTCAACGAAATGGATATCCTGGCCAGATGGGAGGTGATCAAGGGGGGCGACGATTTTTTCAATATCACCAAGGCTTTTCACAACGCCCTCCACGGCAAACCGGAAAATATAACCCCGGAGATGTTCCGGGTGTTTATTGATTACAACCGTAAAAATGCCGAGGAGATGGATTTTTCCCAGGACGATTTCGTGTTCATCCACGACCCCCAGCCCATCTGTCTGATAGAGAAAAGGGCCCAATCCAAGGCCCATTGGGTCTGGCGCTGCCATATAGATATCTCCACTCCCCAATCCGATCTTTGGGAATTCCTTAAAAATTATGTGGAGCGATACGAAGGAGCGGTCATCTCGTCCCCCAGCTTCTCCCAGAAATTATCGGTTCCCCAGTTCCTGATCCCGCCATCCATCGATCCGCTGGCCGACAAGAACAAGGAGTTGGAGCCGCGATTCATCAATTCGGTATTCGAAAAGTACGGCATTGACCGCAAGCGGCCTATCGTCACCCAGATCTCCAGGTTCGACCGCCTGAAGGATCCGGTGGGCCTGATCAAAGCCTTTAAGATGGTCAATAAAAAGCTGGACTGCCAGCTGGTGCTGGCCGGGGGCGGGGCCACCGACGATCCCGAGGGCCTGCTGGTGCTGGAGGAGGTCAAGGCCGAGGCCGAAGGCAGCCCCGATATCCATATTCTCCACCTGGCGCCGGGGGCCGACCTGGAGATCAACGCCCTGGTCCGGGGTTCTTCCATCATCGTCCAGAACTCCATCAAGGAGGGCTTCGGCCTGACGGTTTCCGAGGCCCTGTGGAAGGGAAAGGCCATCATCAGCCGGCCGGTGGGCGGCATCACCCAGCAGGTGCTGCACGACGTCACCGGCCTGCTGGTCCATTCCACCGAAGGGCTGGCCTATTCCATCCGCTATCTGCTGGCCAATCCGGAGCTGGCCTCGGCCCTGGGCAAGACCGGCAAGGAGTTCGTCAGGGGCAATTTCCTGATCACCCGCCACCTGCGCCGCTATATGCTGGTGATGCTATCCACCAGGTTCTCCGGCCATAAGGAAATCTGCCTATGATCCTGCTGATGCTGGATTTCGACGGAACCCTGGCCCCCATCCGGCCCCGCCCCGAAATGGCCAAGCTTTCGGCCGGCGCCCTGAATCTGCTTGAACGGCTGGGGAGGTCTCCGGATGTAATACTGGCCATCATCAGCGGGCGGAAGCTGGCCGAACTGAAAAAGCTGGTGCCGGTTCGGGGCATATATTACGCCGGTTGCCACGGCCTGGAGATCAACGGGCCCGGAATAAAATTTATCCACCCCCGGGCCAGGGCGGCCCTCCCCGACCTGAAAGCCCTGAAGAAAGATCTAAAAAGTTTGAAAGGCCAACTGCCCGGGGCCCTGATCGAGGACAAGGGATTTTCGGTTGCCTTCCATTTTCGCAACATGGCCGGGCGGCATATCGCTTTTATGAACGAACAGATCTCCGGGATGCAAAAAAAATATCCCCGTCTGCTCTGCCAGCCTGGCAGGAAGGTGTATGATTTCAGGCCCAAGGTGTCCTGGGACAAGGGGCGGGCCGTCAAGCTGCTATTGAACAAGCTTTGCAGTAAAAAACCGTTCCCGGTATATATCGGCGATGATGCTACCGATGAGGATGCTTTTAGAGCGTTACGGGGGATTGGTCTTACTATTTTAGTAGAGAACCCGGAGAGAGGCCGGGGTCGGACCGCGGCGGTTTATCGGCTGGCATCCCCGGCCAAAGTACTGACATTTTTAAAATCCCTGTTATGATTGCCTTAACAGGTTGGTTCTGCTCTACTTGCTTTCTCTCCGCTTTCTCTTTGAAGAGAAAGCTACAAAGTATTACCGCCCCTTTATCCCCTCCTTGATTAAGGAGGGGACGGGGGTGGTTCACGGCAGCTTTTGCCAAGCAGCAGCGCTGAAGCGAACCGGGGTAACCTCTCCCTTGATCCCTCTCCTAAAGCGTTAGGAGAGGAAGGGGTGAGGTCGGCCGCGGGGATTGTTTTCGTTTATTATCAAGCCCAGGCCTGAAGGCCTGGGCTAAAACCAGCCGCCCTTTTGGGGCGGCTTTTTGGGAATGACCGCTAACAGTGTGTCCCGGAACCACCAATAAATGACTCGGCTGCAAGTCCAGGCCAGCTATACCCTTAAAGTATTGGAAGCCCGAGGCACAGGGGTCTGAGTCCTTAATGCGCCTTCTTATAAAGAGGGATTGGATACGGATTACAGGCAATAGATTTAATTTCGCTTGAAGTTATCGCCCCTATAACATATAATAACCAAATGTTGTCGTTAATAAATAGACTTAATAAAATTGATTGGAATTTCCCCAATTCCAATACAGCAGGTGGGATAAATTCGATACATCCTTATCCTGCAAAATTTATTCAAGAAATACCAAAAGAGCTTATAGGTATTATTGGTGTTCCGAAAGGCACTTGCGTTTTTGACCCTTTTTGTGGCAGTGGAGCAACTCTTGTAGAAGCTCAATTAGCGGGGAAACCATCTATTGGGATTGACCTTAATCCAATTGCATGCTTGATTAGCAGAGTTAAAACACAACCGTTGACATCCTCTTTCATGGAATGTGTTAAGCACGTAATTAATAGTGCACAGTCATACACAAAGATTACAATTCCCCAAATACCTAATCTTGACCATTGGTTTATGCCAGAAATTCAAGAAACAACAGCGAAATTATTATTATCTATAGAGTCTGTAAAGGAACAGCGTATTAAAGATGCTTTGCGTCTTGCTTTATCTAGTGTATTAGTCCGTGTTTCCAACCAAGAAAGCGATACACGATATGCTGCGATAAACAAAGATATCGATGCCAACAAGTATTACTCCCTATTTTCCAGGGCAGCAGAGCATCTTTGGAAAGTCAAGAATGCTTACAAACCAAAATTCTACAATACTGAAGTGTTGTGTAAGGACACTTTGGCAGTAACTAAAAAAGAAATTAAACAACCCGTTGGCTTGGTAATTACATCTCCGCCTTATCCTAATGCTTATGAATATTGGTTATATCATAAATATCGAATGTTTTGGCTGGGCTTCGACCCTATTCAAGTTAAACGAAATGAAATAGGTGCCAGGGCACACTATTACAAGAAAAATCCGCCGACCGCAAATGATTTTCATAATCAAATGGTAACTTTATTTAATTTGTTTTGGGATGTGGTCGTTAAAAATGGTTATGTATGTGTTGTTATTGGCCGGTCGAAAGTGCACGGTAAAATTATAGACAATGCTTCTATAATCAATGATGTGGGCAAATTGGTAGGTTTTACACCAATGTTGAAATTGTCAAGGCTTATTGCATCTTCCAGAAAGACATTCAACTTGTCACATGCTAATATCATTAACGAGAATATATTAATATTCAGGAAATAATGATGGAAACTAATACCGCATTTCTGAATTGGAATACATACCGTTATTTCCCATACGAACGTGATTTGGGTGAGCGTGAAGCTATTGCTTTATTAAATCCTGAGAAGTTGGTTGTTAGTAATGACAACCTTCAGGTTTTAGGTAGGTTTAATGAAATGCAATTGAAGCGTCTTGTATATTTTAGCGGATATACGGTAAAAGGGAAAACTATATCTACACTTCAAAAAGACCTGGAATGTTCCAGTATAACAAATGGTTCCCATAACCGCCAATCAACAAGATATTCAGTCCACGGACTTCATGAATATAAAGGTAAATTTAATCCCCAGGTTGTTAGAGGCATATTGAATGTTCTTGGGGTTACGCCGAAATCGAAAATCATTGACCCGTTCTGCGGTAGTGGCACATCTCTTGTCGAATGCGCGCATGGCGGTATGAATGCAATTGGATTGGATATGAATCCTTTGGCTGTTTATATATCAAACGCAAAATTACTAGCGTTGAGTACCCCGCAACGGGTTCTTATGGATATATTTACCAAATTAGTTGATAAAAGCGAAAAGGTTGTAATAAAGCCTTCGTTACGTGATATTAAGCATCAGGATAAACGATATGAGTATCTAAGCAGGTGGTTTGATAAAAAAACACTAATTGCTCTTGAATCGCTAAAATCATACATACATTCTTTTGCCGAGGAGTACCAGGGTATATTCATGGTCATTGCTAGCGATTTATTGCGTGATTATTCGCTACAAGAGCCTAAGGATTTACGAATACGTCGGAGATATAGTCCGTTCCCTGAGCAAGCGTTATGGCCTGCCTTTAAACGGAAAACGCAAAAGTTTCTTGATAATCTGGATTCAGTTCAACAGGTAATCGGTGTTAAAAAGTATAGTAGTAACGCTATTTTATGTGATAGCCGTTCAGTAGATACATCTAATTTTATTGGGCGTCCGGTCGCAGGGTTTGATGCTGCAATTACAAGTCCTCCTTATGCGACGGCTCTACCCTATATTGATACACAGAGATTGAGCCTGGTATGGTTAGAACTTATTTCACCCAGTGACATTGGTTGTCTAGGAGCAAGATTAACAGGGAGTCGTGAATTTGTTCAAGAGCAAAAGATGAAATCGCAGGATTCTTTTGAAAACAATAAAAACGAGCTACCTGATAGTGCTTATAAATATTGTATAAAGTTAAATAAAGCAATAGCATCCTATGACGGTTTTAGAAGAAGATCCGTTCCGTTACTTCTATATCGTTACCTTAGTGATATGCAGGATATTTTCCGGGGAATGTTTAATATCATGAGACCTTCTGCGCCTTTTGCTCTTATTGTTGGTCACAATAGAACAACACTTGGAGGTAAATTGATTAGTATTGATACTCCATCTCTTTTATGTAGCATTGCAGAGAGTTGCGGATGGATACATGAGGATAGTATTGCCTTACAAACATATCAAAGATATGATTCTCACAAAGCGAATTCAGTCAAAGCGGAAACACTACTGATTGTGAAAAAACCATGATAGAATTTGGTTTGCATCCAAATATTTATGCCACAGGTAAATTACGTGGGCTTCGCAGTATGTTGGAAGAAATATGGGACCATTCTCATAAGCCAGGTACAGGAACATTATTTATTCTAGCCGGGTTTGCCAATTATAATGGCGGTGCACGGTTTTATCGTTTATTTAAAGAACATACCGATAAAGGTGGGAAAATTATTGCATTTTTAGGCGGTAGTTCCTCTCAAAGAACATCGAGCCGGCAAGTAGTTGAAGCTCTTTTAGCTTGTGGAGCGGAAGTCAATATAACAAATCGTAAGAGCTTAATGCATGCGAAGTGTTATGGCATAAAAACAAACGATGCGCAAAAACTTGTTGTAACGTCAGGTAATTTTACTGGTCCGGGTATGGCGCAAAACGTCGAAGCAGCGGTATTGTTAGATACTGATGATACCAATAAAATGGGGTTTTTATGGGATGATTTGATAAAAGGTATGCGAAGACAAAGCTGGGTAACACATAAACCTCAAACATTAAATTCTACTTTACCGGTTTGGAAATTATTATATGATGAAACACCTGGCATTTCACCTTTAGACCAAAGTGAAAAATCAACCCTTGTAATTAAGTTGAGCCATTCTGATACAGCCCGCATTAGGGCTCGCCCGGGTACAGATGCAGCAAAAGGAACGCAATACTTTTGGCTGAGTAAGGACTGCTTTGATTTTTTCCCTCCATTGACTATCCGAAACAACCGGGGATATAAAGGTACTCTTTCTGCTATTGTTACCTTGCATTATATTGATATTCATAAAACAGATACAAACTGCCGGGTTACATTTGAAGCTGAAAATAATCTTGATTTTAGATTAGGTACGGGTCTTTTACGGTATACACGCGCAGCGAGTGAAGATGATTTGGCCTGTATTTCTCGTATAGGCGAAGCTGAATATGAGTTACGAATCGTAAGGAAGAACACACGGCTATATCGTTCTCTTATACCTTATGCGGTTACTTTCATTGGTCATCAAGGGAAAATATTTGGGTATATGGAAAATGATTTATTTTCAGAAATATCGAATAACAAATTGGGAAATTAGTAGACCTAAATTGAATACTTTAGTAAAGAATAGGCCGGAGATACCACAGAAGACGAATTATGTCCGTATGATCACTTATTATTAGGAACCCACCTAATAGGAAAAGCAGAATAGCGTGAAGCAGCCTCCGGAACCCAGGTCAAAGCTCGATTACAATTTTAGAGAGGGGGATATTATGGGTAAATATGATAATATGATTGTTTTTAAGGAAACAAAGGCAAGGGTTAGCCATGCTTGTTCAAAATGTAGAAAAGAAATCAATCCGGGTGACGTATATTATGCAGAAGAGTTAAAAGACAAATTTCTACAATCGCTTCATAGAAAAAAATATTGTCCGCAATGCTATCAGTCTTTAAAACCTGTGTGATTTCACCCCCACCCCAAGCTCCCACCGCCCGGTGCACCAAATAACCAGCCGCCCTTTTCGGCGGCTTTTTTTATTGCAAATATCTTACTAATAGTGTTATTCTTATCGTTATGAATTTTCTGCCAATGACAAAAACCGAGATGGATTCCTTAGGCTGGGAGCAGTGCGACGTCATCCTGGTCTCCGGCGACGCCTACGTGGATCATCCTTCTTTCGGCGCCGCCGTGATCGGCCGGACTCTGGAGGCCCGGGGCTTCAGAGTGGGCATCATCGCCCAGCCCGACTGGCACAGCCCGGATGATTTCACCAGGCTGGGCAGGCCCCGGCTGTTCTTTGGCGTCACCTCCGGCAATATCGATTCCATGCTGCACCACTATACCGCCAATAAAAAACTGCGCCACGACGATCCCTATTCCCCCGGCGGACGGCATGGCCTGAGACCCAATAGGGCGGTTATCGTCTATTCCAACCTGATCCGCCAGGCCTACAAGGATGTTCCTATCGTGCTGGGCGGGATCGAGGCTTCTTTGCGCCGGCTGGCACATTATGATTATTGGGATGATGCGGTGCGGCGCTCCATACTATTCGATGCCAAGGCCGACCTGCTGGTCTACGGGATGGGGGAGAGGGCGATAGGCAGGATAGCTCAGATACTGAATACTGAAGACGGAATACAGAATTTAGAATTGCAAAACGTTCCTGGGACGGCGGTTATTTGCCGAAGTTCTGAGCTTCCGAAGTTCGAAACTTCGGAATACGCCGAACTGCCTTCGTTTGAAGAAGTATCCACCTCAAAGGAAGCATTCAACAAGGCTTTTGTGATTGCCTCCGCCGAGGCCAATCCCTATTTCGGGAAAAGGCTGCTGCAGAAACACGGGGACCGGTACCTCTTAGTCAATCCCCCGGCCATGCCTTTGACCACCGAAGAGCTTGATTCCGTCTATGCTCTACCATATCAGCGCAAAGCCCATCCGTCATACAGCGAACAAATTCCGGCGCTGGAGACGGTCAAGTGGTCAATAACCTCGCACCGGGGCTGTTACGGGGGCTGCAGCTTTTGTACCCTGTATTTTCATCAGGGGCCGGTGATCCAGTCTCGCAGTATTGAGTCCGTTATAAAAGAAATCGAAGCGCTGGCCAATGATCCTAAATTCAAAGGAACCATCAGCGACATCGGCGGGCCGACTGCCAACATGTACGGAACCGGGTGCAAGATAAACGGCCGGGAGAAGTTTTGCCGCAAGGCCAGCTGTCTGGCGCCACAGATGTGCGAAAATTTAAAACCGGGCCAGCATGCCAGCGTCAAGCTGTGGCACGAAGCATTGAAGGTGCCGGAAGTCAAAAATGTCTTTGTGGCCTCCGGCGTTCGCTACGACCTGGCCCTGCACGATCACAAATATTCAAAGGAACTGATTCAAAAACACACCGGCGGGCATCTCAAAGTAGCTCCGGAGCACTGTTCATCCAATGTCCTGAAGCAGATGAATAAGCCTGCCCTGAGCGTCTTCATTGAATTCATAAAGATCTTCCGCCATTTGAGCAAAAAGGAACAATACCTGGTGCCGTATCTTATCTCCAGCCACCCCGGCTGCAGCTATGATGATATGCTGGATCTGAAAAGTTTTCTTAAAAGAAATAATTTAACCGTAGAACAGGTGCAGGATTTCATACCATTGCCCATGACGGCCTCGGCCGCCATGTACCATACCGGGATCAATCCATATACCGGCGAAAAACTGTTTGTGGAACGGACCGCGGCCGGCAAGCTGAAACAGAGGTATGCGCTGGCATTTGCCAAGGATGGGGAATGGGAGGGATCGGGCAACAATGAAAGAAAATATAAGCACATAAAACAAGGCAAGAGGCAATAATGAGAAAACCAGCCAAGAACAAATGGTCTAAAGGCTTGTACAAGAAGGCGATCATTGATCAGAGAAAGTTTATGTGGGAGCCGGAATACGTTGCCCTTATAGCTAAATGGGTGGGTTTCAAGCAGGGCCAGACGGTGGTTGACGTGGGCTGTGGCTTGGGATATCTAGGGACGTTATACTGGCCCCATTTTGGCAAACAGGGTAAATACTGTGGGATGGATATCAGCCCCAAACTGATTGTTCAGGCCAAAAAACTATCTCAAAGCTGGGCCAAGGGCGGAAAAACGGAATTCAAGGTTGGGGACGCCTATAAATTACCATATCCGGATGAATCTGCAGATGTCGTAATGTGCCAGACCCTTCTGATGCACTTAGACGAACCTCAGAAAGCAGTGGATGAGATGTACAGGATATTGAAGCCGGGCGGGGCCGTGCTGTGCAAAGAGCCGGATAATCTGTCCTGGTCTTTGCAGCACTCCCTCAATTCTCTGCCGGAATTGCCCATGAAGGATGAACTGTTTTTCCGGAAAATAGAATATATTTATGCCCAGGGCAGGGCTAATTTAAGGCAAGGTTTTCTTAATGCCGCTCCCCGGGTCCCGCTGTGGCTGAAAGCTGCCGGGTTCAGCCAGATTGACGCCAAGATAGCAAGCCAGGCATCGCTCGGGGTCCCGCCGTATGAAACGCCCAGGCAAAAGCATGAAATCGCCGAGAGGAAGGAATCGATTTGCAGGGGCAAGGAGCCCAGGTATAAAAAACAGGCAAATGATAATTTCAAAAAAACATTTTTTGCCGGGGGAGGAACCCAGTCTAACTATGATAAGTATCTGAAATTGCGTCAAAAATACAGACCAAGGAAAAAACTCTATGAACACCAGATAAATGATGGTTCATATTATTGGTTTAACGCCCGTCAGCTTTTTGCCATAAAAGGAAGCAAACCAAAATAAATTCAGATAGAGGGTAGATCAACTATGTCTGAACAAAAGCCCCCTTCTTTGTGGAACCGCAATTTCCTCCTGCTCTGGCAGGGACAATTGGTCTCCTCGCTGGGCGACAATTTTTACGCCATCGCCCTGGGTTTCTGGGTGCTGGAGAAGACCGGCTCCACCGGCCTGATGGGGACCATGTCCGGAAGCCTGACCCCCTGGCATTTGCGGCGGGAGGCTGGCTGGGTGAGATATTTCCCTTAAGGCCATTGATGGCAGGGAGCTTTATCCTGACATTCATTGTCTTTTTTGTGCTGGTATTCGTGCCCTCGGTTGTAAGATTCTTTAACTTCGATCCGACCCGGCAGAAGCTTGAGGAGATAATGTAGATTTGGCCTCACCCCGCCATTGGCAAAGAATCTATATAAGCGGGCAGGCCCGACCCACTCCTAATAAATTATGCCAGGGCACGAAAAATGTCATTCCCATCCCGCATCTAAGTGCGGGATAAACCCTGAGCCAGCAGGGCTTGCTTGCCTTACTCAGGGCAGGCTTCCAATGGAATCCATGAAAAACAAAATGCTTCAAGAAGGAGTGATTATAAATGGAAATACGCGAACTGAAAAAAGAAGACGATCTTAAAACCTTGGTGCAGCTATCCAGGGATTTCTTCTATGAATATGAATCATACCATCCGTATTTCTTCAAGATCGACAAGATAGAGGTAGCCGATATAACCGGCTACTTTGCCAGGTTCATCGGCAATGATGATCGCAAAGCCTTTGTGGCGGTTGAAGGTGGTTCGATAATCGGCTATATAGCCGTTTTGATCCAGGAACAGGCGAGTTATTGGATGGTAAAGAAGGTGGGACATATTTCCGGGCTGATGGTGCAAAATGATCACCGCCGGAAAGGGGTGGGTAAAAAACTGCTGCAAGCTGCTGTCGAGTATTTTAAAGTAAAAGGCATAGGGCAATATACGCTTTTTACTTCGGTCAACAATAAAAACGGGATTGAATTTTACGAGAAATGCGGTCTGCAAAAGCTTTATACGACAATGATGGGGGAGGTCGAATAAATTAAATTCAAAAGACCCTTGACAAATCACTCCCACGGGTCTATATTAAAAGCAGGAAAAGACTCCATCCCGGTCTGACCATAATAACTTTCCGGCAAAGAAAGCCACCCCATGAACACCCTTCTTATCTATCCGGAATATCCGGACACCTTCTGGGGTTTCAAGCACGCATTAAGATTCATCCTGAAAAAGGCCAATGTCCCGCCGCTGGGGCTACTGACCGTGGCGGCCCTGCTGCCCAAGGACTGGATTCTGCGCTTGGTTGACCTCAATATCAAAAAACTAAAAGAAAAAGATATCGCCTGGGCCGATATGGTGATGATCAGCGCCATGGATGCCCAGCGGCCCTCGGTCAAGCGCATCGTGGAGCTGTGCCAAAAGCATCACGTCAAGACCGTGGCCGGCGGCCCGCTGTTTTCAGCCAATCCTCAGGATTTTCCCGAGGTCGATCATTTAGTATTGAACGAGGCCGAGATAACCTTGCCCCAATTCCTGGCCGATCTTGAGAACGGCGATGCCCGGCATATCTACACTACCGACCAGTGGACTGATCTAAGCAAGTCTCCGCGCCCGATGTGGGAACTGGCCGATATGAAAAAATACTCTTCCATGAACCTGCAGTACTCCCGGGGCTGTCCCTACAACTGTGATTTCTGCGATATTTCATTGCTTTACGGCCGGGTTCCCCGCACCAAGAGCACCGGGCAGGTATTGGGCGAACTGGAGGCCCTTCATAAGATGGGTTGGCGGGGCGGGGTCTTTATAGTGGATGACAATTTCGTGGGCAATAGGGCCCGGCTAAAGAGCGAGGTTTTGCCGCAGATCGTCGCTTGGATGGATGAACATCGGCACCCGTTCACATTCATCACCCAGGCCTCCATTGAGATGGCCGATGATGACGCTTTAATGGAGTTGATGGCCCGGGCCGGATTCGACCAGGTATTCGTGGGCATCGAGACCCCGGACGAGAACAGCCTGCAGGAATGCAGCAAGTTCCAGAACAAGAACCGCGACATGATCGCCGGGGTCAAGAAGATCCAGGGCTGCGGCATCCAGGTCCATGCCGGGTTCATCGTGGGCTTCGACAGCGATCCCAAAACCATTTTCGACACCCAGATAAAGTTCATACAGCAGAGCGGCATCGCCACCGCCATGGTCAGCCTGCTCAACGTCCTGCCCAAAACCAAACTCTATTGGCGGCTTAAGAGCCAGGATCGCCTGGCCAGGGAATTCTCCGGCGACAACACCGATTTCAACTTGAATTTCATCCCCAAGATGGGCCCTGGCCCCTTGCTGGAGGGATACCGAAAAATAGTCAAAACAGTCTACTCTCCAAGAAACTATTACCAGCGGGTAAGAACCTTTCTGCGGGAATATAAACCGATCCGAGTGCAAAAGCCCAGAGTAAGCTTTCCCCGGCTGGCGGCCTTTGCCAGTTCCATTTTTGTGCTGGGGTTGTGGAGCAAGGAGCGTTATCAGTACTGGGGGCTGGTCTTCTGGACAATATTCAAAAAACCCAAATTGTTTCCTACCGCCATCACCATGACCATTTACGGTTATCACTTCCGTAAGGTGTTCAACTGTTGACTGGATATGCTTAACCCCCTGAAAAATAATTGATAAAAAGCCCGATATAAGATCGGGCTTTTGTGCTTGTAAAGGCTTAATAAATCAGCTAAAATACCTTTATGCATCTTCCGAAAAAAATAATCGACTCCGTCAATTCCATCGGGCAGATCTACGAGGTGGGCGGGGCGGTGCGCGACCGCATCCGTTATGCCCTGTCTATGGATACCGGCCGGATAGACTCGCACAAGTTCTGGTCGTTTCCGTCGGAGGAGGTGGATTACTTGGTCACCGGCATGCCCCTGGATGCTCTTACTTCTGATTTGAAGCAATTCGGGCACGTGGAATTAGTTGGAAAATCGTTCGGGGTGGTTAAGTTCAAACTTGAAATACAAAATCCAAAATCCAAAATCTACGACATCGCTCTGCCGCGCCGAGAGGTCAGCACCGGTTTGGGCCACCGTGATTTCGAAATAGAGTTTGATCCCGACCTTCCGGTAGAGAAGGACCTGGGGCGGAGGGATTTTACCATCAATGCGATTGCGTTAGGAATTCAAAACTCAAAACTCAAAACTCCAAATCCTGAGATAATAGACCCCTATAACGGGCTTCAGGATATCAAGGACCGTTTGATCAGGATGGTCAATCCCCAGGCATTCAAAGAGGATCCCTTAAGGATGCTGCGGGCCTGCCAGTTTGCCGCCCGGTTCCAGTTCTCCATTGAACAGAACACTTTCAAGGCCATCAAAAAAAACGCCAAACTTATCCGGACCGTTTCACCGGAACGGGTACAGCAGGAGCTGAACAAGATGCTGCTAAAGGCCGACCAGCCGTCCATCGGGCTATGGTTGATGCAGCGCAGCGGACTTTTAAAAGAACTGCTGCCGGAATTAGAAGAGGGGGTGGACGTCACCCAGCCCGGCGGATTCCACCGCTATAAAGTGTTTGAACACTCCATAAAATCCGTTGACTATGCGCCGGAGATTTTAGAGATGCGACTGGCGGCCCTGTTCCACGATATAGCCAAGCCCCGGTGCCGGGAGGTATTCGAAGGCGGGGCGCATTTCTACGGGCATGACAAACTGGGGGAGGGGATCACCAAAGAGCTGATGGAACGGCTGAAATATTCCGGCGAGATCATCTCCCGGGTGACCCTGCTGATACGCCGGCACATGTTTGCCTTTCCCGAGACCGAGAAGGGCCTGCGGAGGCTGATCGCCAAGGTCGGCGTCAATATTATGTACGACCTGATAGAGCTGCGGCGGGCGGACATCAAAGCCCAGGGGCGGGGCACTGAGGAGGCCGACCGTGATCTGGATCTGTTCGAACAGGCCATCACCGAGGTGATAAACAAAAAACCTCCGTTCAGCATCAACGATCTTGAGGTGGGAGGGGACGATATAATGACAGAGTTCCATCTTAAGCCCGGCCCGGAAGTGGGGCGAGTATTGATGCATCTTTTAGACTGCGTGCTGGATCATCCCGAAAAAAATAAAAAGGATTTACTGCTGGACGAGGCGGCCCGCTGGCTGGGTACTGGTTGATCAAGGATTTCAGGTGGCTGCCTGCGGCCCGCCCATTTTGGTGTGGTGGCTTCAATTTGGGGTCAGACTGCTTGACTGGCAAACCGAAAAAATTCAGCGGCCCCGGGTGTCGCACCTTGTCCCGCAACCGGTAGATCTGCCGTTCGGTCAGTGCTAACAGCGTGGCGGTCGTGGACACGCTGATCGATCCCCGCAGGGAGCGCTGGATGATCTCGAGTCTGGTTAGCTCGCTCATCGTCAGGAGTATTCTTTCTTCTTTCATACCCTGACATTATCACATTGCAGCTATACCCTGACATAATTATTATGCTACCACACATCGGGCTGATTATGCTTGACAAAACGATGGTATTTAGGATAAAATTACAAATTCTGTAATATCGAAACCTTTGAAAATCATTATTTTATCTTAGGAGCATACACAAGATGAGAAGAGCTAATCTGTGGAAGTTCATCTTGACCATGATCCTGCTGGTGGCTGCCGTCTGGCAGCTGGTGCCCACTTTTAAATTGCAGGGCCTCACCGAACAGCAGAAGGCCGAGATGTCCCGTGACGAGCTGAACAAGCTTTATTCCAAGGCCATTCATCTGGGGCTGGATCTCAAAGGCGGCATGCACATCGTCCTGGAGATAGACCGCCCGGGCATGGCCAAGGCCACTGGCAAACAACCCAACGAGATCACCGATAAGGAGCTGTCCGATGCCACCGACCGGGCCCTGGAGATCATCCGCAACAGGGTCGACCAGTACGGCGTGGCCGAGCCATCCATCCAGAAACAGGGCAACGACCGAATTGTGGTGCAGCTTCCCGGGGTGGACCAGGAGAGGGCCCGGGCCCTGATCGGGACTACCGCCATGCTGGAGTTCAAGCTGGTGCAGGAGGACAAGGTCCTCCAGGACGTTCTGGACAAGATAGACAAGGCCCTACTGGGAGAAAAGGGCCAGGCTCTGATGTCCGACAGCACCATGTTCGGCGACAAGCCGTTCAGTTCGTTGCTGCAGTTCGTCAGCAATAGTGAGATGTCGGCCATGGAGCAGGACCGCGAACTGGTGGTCAAGGCGCTCAAGGATCCCGTGGTGCAGGCCGCCATTCCGGCCGATTACGAATTCGCCTGGGGGGCCAAGGAGGATCGCGAGGGATACCGCCGCTATCCGTTATATATGTTGAAAAAACAGCCGGAGATCACCGGAGCGGCACTGGCCGAGGCCAGGATGGGCGTGGGAAGCGACGATGATCCCTCCGCTTTGCGGGTAGATTTCACTCTGGTGCGCAAATATGCCAATACTTTTTCACGCATCACCGCCGCCAATATCAAACGGCGCCTGGCTATCGTGCTGGACGGCACAGTCAAATCGGCCCCGGTCATCCAGGGCCGGATACCCAACGGCAGCGGGCAGATCACCATGGGCAACGCCACCACCGTGGAGGCCCGGGATCTGGCCATCATCCTGCGGGCGGGCGCCCTGCCGGCCCCGGTATCCATCATCGAGGAACGCTCGGTGGGTCCGACCCTGGGGATGGATTCCATCTCCAACGGCGTCAAAGCCTCCATCATCGGCGCCATTGCGGTGATCTTGTTTATCGTAATATATTACGCCCTGGGCGGTCTGGTGGCGGTGCTGGCCCTGGCCTTCAATATCATTATGCTGCTGGCGGTGATGGCCGCCTTTCGCACCACTTTGACCCTGCCGGGCATCGCCGGCATCGCCCTGACGGTCGGTATGGCGGTGGACGCCAACGTGCTGATCTTCGAGCGCATCCGCGAGGAACTGCGGGCCGGCAAGACCGTGCGGGCCTCCATAGATGCCGGATACGAGCGGGCCTTTTCCACCATCCTGGATGCCAACGTCACCACGGTGCTGGCGGCGGTGGCCCTGTATTTCTTCGGCACCGGCCCGATCAAGGGATTTGCAGTAACCCTGATAATAGGTCTGGCCATCTCCATGTATACCGCCATTCTGGTGACCAGGATGATCTTTGACTGGATCACCGTCAAGTGGAACCTGCAGAAGCTGCCGATTTAAGGAGATATGACAATGATTTCTTTTTTCCATCATCAATCGAATATTGGATTCATCAAGAATCGGTATAAGGCCTACGCCTTTTCCATCGCCCTCTTCATTGCCACCATCGTTTCGGTCATCCTGCACGGCGGGCTGAAGCTGGGGGTGGATTTCACCGGCGGGACCATGATGCAGATACACTTTTCGGCACCGGTGTCCACCGACCAACTGCGTAAGGCCCTGAACGACGGGGGCATTCCTAGCGTGGAGATCCAGAAGGTCAAGGACACCGAGAACATTAAGAATGCCTTTATGATACGCACCGGGCTGACCGAGGAAAAATCCGGCCAGGAGGAGGTCAAGCCAAGTTCGATAGTCGAGAGGATAAAGACCGTACTGGGCCAGAGATTTCCCGATAACCAGGTTACCATCGACAGCAACGAGACGGTGGGGCCAAAAATAGGGAAGGAGCTTCAGCGGAACGCCATCTGGGCGGTGCTGATCGGCTGCATCCTGATCCTTATCTACGTGGCCTTCCGCTTCGACTTCCGTTTCGGGGTGGCCGCGGTGGCAGCTATTTTTCATGATGTGCTGTGCACCATAGGGTTCATTTCGGTGACCAACATGGAGTTCAACCTGCAGTCGGTGGCGGTGATGCTGACCATTATAGGTTATTCCATCAACGATTCCATCGTGGTGGCCGACCGGATCCGGGAGAACCTGCGCAAATCGCAGAAAGAGACCTACCCCGAACTGATCAACCGCAGCATCAACGAGACCCTGTCCCGGACGGTAATCACAGTATTAACCGTGTTCTTGGTGCTTATGGCCCTGCAGTTGTTCGCCGGACGGGTGCTTTCGGACTTCACCAAGCCGCTACTGTTCGGGCTGGTAATAGGCACCTATTCTTCGATATTCGTGGTCTCCTCGCTGGTGGTAGACTGGGAATTGAAATCGCCCACCAAGCGCAAAAAATAAGGACCTCCCCGATTCGCGTCTGGTTAGAGATTGACAGAGAGAATAAAATTTTGTATAATTCATCGTTTCTGGTGGGGTCGTAGTTCAGCTTGGCTTAGAACGCCGGCCTGTCACGTCGGAGGTCGCGGGTTCGAACCCCGTCGGCCCCGCCAGAACAAAAGAAACCCCGTCGCAAGACGGGGTTTCTTTTGTTAATGTCCGGTCATACCCGAGTAAAACCTAATTTCAACAATAGTTTCAGCATCGGTTGATTGTTTTGCTCGACTTCCGTTCGGATTTCCGAGACGCCTAGTTTGAGCAGAATCTGTATACGACATTTGGTTAATTCTGCACCGTAACCATTGCCCTGTATGTCTTTTGGCACTCCCAGAGTATCCAGGAAGCCGACCAGTATCTCATTCTGCATTTCCGTTCGGATCTGGCCAGCGGCGACCGGCGTTTCTCCGTCATACATCACAAAGCAGTCCTCCCGTGTATACCAGCCTTCGGCGATATCCAGTTCAAAAAGGTCGTGGGTCATGAGCGGCGGGCCGTATGCATCACTGATGACCAGAAGGAAATCATTTTCAATGGCACTGGCGACTGCCGGTCTGACTTCAAACTCAGGATATCTCAGTATGATTTCAGGGAAGGGTTTTTTTAGTATGAAACAAAGGTCATTGTTTTGACCGCTCTGAGGTGAATCAGGCATTGGCCGAAGCCCCCCGGGAAAATTCGGTTATCAGATCCAGCGAAATCCGGGCCGACCACTTGACGCAGGAGCGGCAGGTATCTTTAAGATCCCGATTAGCATGAGCCTTTTGGCCCTCCGACGTTTTCAGGTCCACTCCGATAAGATCCCGGCATTGGGTGCTGCCGAATTTTTCCAGGAAACCGTTGAACAAACGGTCTACCGCCGGATAACACGGGTCACGGCTGCCCTGATTGTCATCCCGGCCCAGAGTCAGGCCGATGGCCATAATCCCTCCGGTAAGCGCCCCGCACAGGCTTCCGTTGCGGGCGATGCCGCCACCGAACCCGGTGGCAATCCGGGGCAAACTGCGGCCTTCTGATATATTAAGATCTTTATTTATTGCCAGCAGCACCGATTCGGCGCAGTTGTATCCGGAGTCGAAATTTTCCAAAGCTTTAACCGAAACATCCATAATGATATTCCCTTTAAAAGTTTGAGAGATGAAAATACTGTAGTTGAAATTATATACCAGAACGGCTCCAAATGTAAGCCCCTTGAAGTTTAAGCTTTATAAAAAAATATGCCGTAATGACATCATTACATTAAAAGTTACTCAACAATTCAGCAATAGGGTATGGGCAAAGGAAAAAGCTGGTTCATGGGGCACGTCTTCAACGGCGCTGTAAGTCGTTTTTCCTCTTGACAAAAGGATGATTTTTATGTATACTTCACGTCTATTCTGGAAAAACAGCCCTCAAGGATGTTTTTGAGGGCTTATTAGTTGTTTATAAGGAGCAGGTTTAATGAAGACTTATGTTGCCAAAAAAGGGCAGGTAGAGCACCGCTGGTTCTTGGTGGACGCCAAGGGAAGATCGTTGGGAAGGCTGGCCACCCAGATAGCCATGTTGCTGAGGGGTAAGGGCAAGCCCCAATTCACTCCCAATACCGACTGCGGAGACCATGTGGTGGTGATCAATGCCGCCCAGGTGCGCCTGACCGGGGCTAAGATGGAGAACAAGGTGGCCTACCGTCACAGCGGATATCAGGGAGGTTTAAGGACCATCAACTACGGCCGGGTGCTGCAGGGCAAGAAACCCGAAAGGGTGGTCGAAATGGCCGTCAAGGGCATGCTGCCCAAGACCAAGCTGGCCCGCAGTAATTTCAGCAAACTGCATGTGTATGCCGATGACAAGCATCCCCATGTGGCTCAGGCCCCCCAAGCCATGGCTTAAGTAGAAATTTTCCAATATCACGGCCGGTCTTCCGGCCCAGATGGATTTTATTAGGAGGTTAGATGACCCAGAACGTTATTCGCGCGACCGGACGCCGCAAATCATCTGTTGCCCAGGTTAAAATGACCCCGGGGCAGGGGAAGATGACTGTCAACAACAGGACCTGCGAGGACTACTTCTGCCGTCCCACCCTGGTGATGATGGTGAAGCAGCCGTTGGAACTTACATCCCAGCTGGGCAAGTTCGATATTTGGGCCAAGGTGGAAGGCGGAGGGGTGGCCGGCCAGGCCGGGGCCTTGAGGCTGGGTATATCCCGGGCCCTAAATCTGGTAGAGCAGGAGCTGCGCCCGCCGCTTAAGTCGGCCGGACTGCTGACCAGGGACCCCCGCGAGAAGGAAAGAAAGAAATACGGCCAGAAGAAGGCCAGAAAGAGATTCCAGTTCTCCAAGCGTTAATATCTTTTTTGTTTTTGCGGGACCGGGATACTCAAATAATACCAAAACACATGTCCGGCGCAAAATTCCGCCAGTGGTGTCCGGTTTTTTAAGCCGGATTCTGGCGGCGGCCGGACAGAGGAACAACCAACCTTATTATCGGAAGGAAAATTCAAATTGGCCAGTTTTACCATCAAAGACCTGCTGGAGGCCGGGGTTCATTTCGGCCACCAGGCCCCGCGCTGGAACCCCAAGATGAAAAAATTCATCTTCGACGAGCGCAACGGTATCCATATCATAGACCTGCAGAAGACCGTCAAGTGCCTTAACAGCGCCATCGAAATGGCGGGCAGGATGTCGGAGAGCGGCGACGAATTTCTGTTCGTGGGCACCAAGAAACAGGCGGTGGACGTCATCAAGGAAGAGGCCCAGCGCTGCGGCATGCATTATGTGGCCGACCGATGGCTGGGCGGGATGCTGACCAACTTCGCTACCATCCAGAAGAGCATCAAGCGGCTCAAGGACCTCGACAAACTAGCCGCCAGCAGCTATCAGGGGTACACCAAGAAGGAAGCCCTGGGCATGGAGCGGGAACGCACCAAGATGGAGAAGGTGCTGTCCGGGGTCAAGGAAATGCGCCGGATGCCGGGAGCGGTGATAGTGGTTGATTGCAAGAAAGAACGCCTGGCCATTGCCGAAGCCAACCGTCTGGACATCCCGGTGATCGCCCTGGTGGACACCAACGTGGATCCCGATCCGGTGACCTACCCGGTGCCGGCCAATGACGACGCCCTTCGTTCCATAAAAATGATCGTCAATTTATTATCGGAATCAATCATAGAGGGCCGGGCCAAGTATCAGCGTGATATGGAGACCCAGTCCAAGGAAAGCCATGCTGCCGGAGGGGCCGGCGAAGAGGGCAAACCCCGCAGGCACCTGTCGGACCGCGGAGCCCGCCGCCCGGACAATAAAGAGGGCGCCAGGGGTGCCCCCAGAGGCGCCCCCAGAACCGGAGCCCCCAGGCGCGCAGTTGGCGGAGGTATGCGGGGATCGGGAACGGGCCCCAGAGCCAAACAGCCGGCCGACAAGCCGGCCGACAAGAAAGAGTAGAAAGGATTACATAGATGTCATTCGCTGCAGAGGATGTCAAGAACTTAAGGGATAAGACCGGCGCCGGCATGATGGCCTGCAAGGAGGCCCTCAAAGCCTGTAACGGCAATGTTGACGAGGCGGTGGAATACCTCCGTAAAAAGGGTATCGCCTCGGCCGACAAGAAGACCGGAAGGACCACCGGGGACGGTCTGGTCGAATCGTACATTCACATGGGCGGCAAGCTGGGGGTAATGATAGAGGTCAACTGCGAAACCGATTTCGTGGCCCGCACCGAACAATTCCAGAGCCTGGTCAAGGAGCTGGCGATGCAGGTGGCTGCCTCCAGCCCGTCGGTGGTCTCCCGGGAGCAGGTGCCGGCCGAGATGATAGAAAAGGAAAAGGACATCTACCGGGAACAGGTGCGGGGCTCGGGCAAACCGGAGAACGTGGTGGAGAAGATCGTGGGCGGCAAGCTGGACAAGTTCTACTCCGAGATCTGCCTGCTGGAACAGCCCTATATCAAGGATCCCCAGAAGAACGTCGAGACCCTGATCAAGGAGGCGATAGCCAAGCTGGGAGAGAATATCACGGTCAAGAGGTTCGTCCGTTTCCGGCTGGGTGAATAAAAAGCAATAAATTTTACAGGTCATATTTTGAGCCCAGATTCAAAATACCGCAGAATACTTTTAAAGCTTTCCGGCGAAGCATTGGGCGGAGCCGAAGGCCGGGGGATCGATCTCCCCTCGCTGGAAAGGATAGCCGACGAGGTTTTATCGGTTAAGGAGCTGGGCGTCTCCATTGGGGTGGTCATCGGCGGGGGAAACCTTATCCGGGGCACCCAGGTTAAGGACAACGGCATCAGCCGGGTCACCGCCGACAACATGGGAATGCTGGGCACGGTGATAAATTCCCTGGCCCTGCAGAGCGTGCTGGACAAAAAGGGCTGCCAGACCAGGGTGATGTCGGCGGTGGATATGCCCAAGTTCGCCGAGCCCTATATAAGGCGGCGGGCCCTCCGGCACCTGGACAAGGGCCGGGTGGTGATCATGGCCGCCGGGACCGGCAACCCCTATTTCTCCACCGACACCGCGGCCGCCCTCCGGGCGGTGGAGATAGAGGCCGAGGTGCTGCTGAAGGGCACCAAGGTGGACGGGGTTTATAATTCCGATCCCAAGAAAGACAAATCCGCCAAAAAGTACCAGACCTTAAGTTTCAGCCAGGTGCTGGCCGACAAGCTGGCGGTGATGGACCTGACCGCGGTCTCGCTGTGCATGGAAAACCATCTGCCGATCATCGTGTTCGATCTCAACAATTCAGGGACCTTGAAAAGGATAATCCAGGGCGAGCAATTGGGAACCATTGTTAAGGAGTAAGCCATGTTGCCACAGCTATACCAGGAGTTGGAGCGGAAAATGGCCAAGGCAGTGGATGTTCTGAAGGGCGAATTCTCCGGGATCCGCACCGGGCGGGCCAACCCAGCCCTGCTGGACGGCATCAAGGTGATGAGTTATGGAAGCCTGACGGCCCTCAACCAGGTGGCCGGCGTTTCGGTGCCGGAATCCAGGATGCTGGTGATCCAGCCCTGGGACAAGACCCTGATCCCCGAGATAGAGAAGGCCATCATGAAGTCCGAACTGGGACTGAACCCCATCAACGACGGGAAGGTGATCCGCCTGCCCATCCCCACCCTGACCGAGGAGAGGCGCCACGAGCTGGTCAAGCTGATCAAGAAGATGTCCGAGGAAAGCAAGGTGGCCGTCCGCAATATCCGGCGGGAGGCCAACGACGAGATAAAGAAGCTGGAGAAGGAAAAGAAGGTCTCCGAGGACGAATCCAAGAAGGCCCACGACAAGACCCAGGAATACACCAACAAGTTCATCGAGCAGATAGACGAGACCCTGGCTAAAAAAGAAAAAGAAATAATGGAAGTATAATAATTGGAGGATTGGCCCAATGCCGTACGTGATAACCGAAGAATGCGTAGCCTGCGGTAGCTGCGTGGATTCCTGCCCCAACGGAGCGATCATCGAGGGTGAGGACAAGTTCGAAATAACCGAGGATTGTGTTGACTGCGGAGCCTGCGTGGATGCCTGTCCGGTCAATGCCATCAAGGAAGGCTGAAAGAACCAACGCAGATCAAAGGGGCGCTCCCGGTCCCGGCAGTAAGGCCGAGATGAAAGGGGCGCCTTTGCTCTTATGTCAAATCAAGACAAACAAAAAGGAAGATCAATGACCTCCGGCAGCAAACAGGAATTACCGGATATCAAAAACCTACCGGTCCACCTGGGGGTGATCATGGACGGCAACGGACGCTGGGCCAAAAAGCGGGGCCTGCCCCGGCTGGCCGGGCACCGGGCTGGCATGAAGTCGGTCAAGCAGATCGTCAACTCCTGCGGGGAGATCGGGATCAGATATCTGACCCTCTACGCCTTTTCGGTGGAGAACTGGTTGCGGCCCAAGGCCGAGGTCACCGGGCTGATGAGGATCTTGCGGGAATACCTGCTTAAGGAGATAGACGAGCTGGACGGCAAAGGGGTCAAGATCGTGGCCAGTGGCCGGATAGATGACCTGGAGAAGACCGCCCTGAAGATCCTCAAGGACTGCATAAAAAGGACCCAGCATAACAAGGGACTGGTGCTCAATCTGGCGCTTTCCTACGGCGGAAGGGCCGAGCTGGCCGATGCGGTCAAGAGCCTGTCCAAGGATATAAAATCCGGATATTTAAATCCCGATAAAATAGACGAATCTTTAATTTCAAAACACCTGTACCATCCGGAGATCCCCGATCCCGACCTGATCATCCGCACCTCCGGGGAGCACCGCCTGTCAAACTTCCTGATCTGGCAGAGCGCCTATTCCGAGTTCTATTTCACCGAGGTGCTGTGGCCGGATTTTGGGAAAGAAGATCTGATGCGATCCCTTAATGAATACCAGGGCCGGGAGCGGCGCTTTGGCCGGATCTGATCAAAATTTATTAAGAACAGGATGAACCATGACCGAGCAAAACAACAGCCAAGAATTCAGGCCCAAGGATAAAAGCTTCAAAAGCCGGTTCTCCACCCTGGGGCTCCGGGCACTGGTGGCATTGGCCGGCATTCCCCTGATGCTGGGGATGGCCTACCTGGGAGGTTTCTGGTTGGCCGGGCTGGTGGTCGCGCTGTCATTTTTGGGTTTGTGGGAGTTCTACGGACTGGCCAGAGCCAAGGGGTTGTTTCCCCTGACCTGGTGGGGAATTGCCGGAGGCCTGCTGTTGATCATGTATCTCAGTCTCAGATGGCAATCGCTTATGGCGTTGCTGGTGCTGTGGCTGCTGCTGATAATGTCCCGGATGGTCTTCAGGGACGAGGTGGAGGAAGCGATCAGCCGGATCGGCATTACCCTGATGGGCGTCCTATACATTCCCTTCCTGTTCGGGCATATGCTGTTGCTGCGGGCCGATTATAGCTTTACGGGATACAAGCTGCTGTTCTTTTCCATGGCCCTGGTTTGGCTGTGCGATACCGGGGCCTATTTTGCCGGGATGATGCTGGGGAAGCACCCTCTGGCGCCGCATATCAGCCCCAAGAAGTCGATCGAAGGGCTTATCGGCGGGCTGGTGGTTACCATCGTTGCGGCGTTGCTGCTTCAGAGATGGTGGCTGTGGGAGATCTCTATAAGGGATTCTCTTATCCTGGCCGTCGGGGCGGTGGTGCTGGGGACCCTGGGCGATCTGGTGGAGTCCTTGTTCAAGCGGGATGCCAGCGTCAAGGATGCCGGCAACCTGCTGCCGGGCCACGGCGGGATACTGGACCGGTTCGACAGCATGCTGTTCGTGATACCCTTTGTTTACTGGTATTTCCGGCTTTTCGTGATAGGGTAACTAATGATCACTTACCAGGAACATTATGCCCAGTTCTTAGGCTATAAATTGAGGCAGGTTGGAAAGGTGATAGTTTGCCATTCCCCCTTGCGCGATAAAATTGTAAGCCACCGGCAACCGCTCATTTTGTCGTTCATGAAAAATCGGCAGGTGGTGCTTTCAACCTCTCTCGATCTGCAAAATAAATTACGCAGGCTTTCTCATAAACACCCTTTGACAAAACTATCTCCGGATCAATGGTTTAAAATCGTAGACGATTTTCTCTTTGACAGAATAAGGCTCTACAATATCGAGCGTTTTATTAGAATGACGGTCAAACAAAAAGATTTTAGGAAACAAAAAAAACAAACTATTGTTAGACCAATGGATTTAGCTGATAAGAAACTGATATTAAACCAAGGGCAACTGCCCGGAAGGGGCAAAAAATATCAGGACCATTTCTGGAAACAAAGCATAAAATATATCAGAGAAGGACGTAGCTTTGGACTGATCCACGATGGACAAATACTAAGTCGGGCAACGGTGGAACCCATAGACTACGGGGGTGGGAACATTGCCGTGGCGACCAACGAAAAACATCGTAAAAAAGGTTACGGCAAAATGGTGGTTTCTGCTGCGGTCAACTGGTGTTTTGACCATGACATACTTCCGATATATCATGTGAGGTCCGATAATGTTGCATCCATTGCATTGGCCCGGAGCCTGGGGTTTAGGCCTAAAAATAAAGAAATCATTGTCAAACACTGGCCTAGCGATGCTGATAAAAGATACAGAGTAAAAATTAATTATTACTCCGGCAAATAAATATGTGAAGAGTTATGCAGCATAGGACGCTTTGGGATGCTTAAAATAACTCCGTACATGATGGGGCCGTTTCTGTAG
>JAGVNJ010000014.1 GCA_020053305.1 Candidatus Edwardsiibacteriota bacterium
AATTGTCAGTATAGCCTTGTTGATTACAGTGGGAGTTACTCCCGCCGAAGGCGGGTAACCAAGGTAAAGTGCCACGGGCTCTGCCCGTGGGTATCTACTAAAAAAATAGGCAATGCTTGTCACTAAATAAAAGGATAAAATGCAATTAGGTATAATAGGACTGCCCCAGTCGGGCAAGACCACCATTTTCAACGCCCTGACCAAATCATGCGTCAAGGTGGGCGAATACTCCACCGGGTGCGAGGTGCACATCGGGGTGGTGAAGATGCCGGATCCCCGGCTGGAGAAACTGACCGCCATGTTCAACCCCAAGAAAAAAGTGCCGGCCACCATCACCTATGTGGACATCGGGGGCATGTCCAAGGGGGCCTCCGGCCACGGCGGCCTGGGCGGCGAGTTTCTGACCCAGATGCACAGCATGGATGCCATCATCCTGGTGCTGAGGGGCTTTGACGGAACCGAGGGCAAAGCCAACCCATTAGACGATTATACCACCATCACCACCGAGTTGCTGCTTTCCGACATGGCCATGATCGAACGCCGGATAGATAAGGTCAAGAAGGACCTGGGAAAGATCAAAAAGCCGGAACTGGAGAAGGAGCTGGCCCTGCTGGATAAGTGCCGCGTCCACCTGGAAGGGGAGAAACCCATCCGGGCGCTGGGCCTTAGCCCCGAGGAATCAAAGGCCCTGCGCAGCTTCCAGCTACTGACGGAGAAGCCCATTCTGCTGGTGCTGAATTATCCCGAGGGCGGGGATCCTTCCGCGATCGTCGCCGGATTTGAGAAACAGACCGGGGAGACCATCACGCCGTTGTGCGGATCCATCGAGATGGACATCGCTCAGATGTCCGATGAGGAGGCCAAAGAATTCCTCAATGAACTCAAGATAGAGGAGCCGGCCCTGAACAAGATGATCCGGACCTCCTTCCGTTTGCTGGGCAAGATAAATTTCTTTACGGTGGGCGAGGACGAATGCCGGGCCTGGACCATCCCGGCCAATACCAAGGCCCCCCAGGCGGCCGGGGCCATCCACAGCGACCTGGAGCGGGGATTCATCCGGGCGGAGGCGGTCAGCTATGACCACCTGGTCGAGACCGGCGGATACGCCGGGGCCAGGGAGAAGGGTTATGTTCGTCTGGAGGGCAAGGAGTATATCGTCAAGGACGGGGATATCCTGAATATAAAGTTTAATGTATAGGATATCGGATTCGTCATTCTGGGGATTGCTTTTATTTGACTATCGAAGAATCTGCTAATATGCAAAAATCTTTTATTTATATTTTATCCAATAAAAGTAAAACGCTTTATGTTGGCGTGACCAATGATTTGAAAAGGAGGATGTCCGAACATAAGGTGAATTCAATAAAAGGTTTTACCGCTAGGTATAACATAAATATACTTGTCTATTTTGAAGAATTCAGCGATATAGGGTATGCTATTAGACGGGAAAAGCAAATCAAAGGATGGTTGCGTAAAAAGAAAATTGAGTTTATAGAAAAGTTTGATCCTGAAGGGATTGATTTAGGCAATGATATATAGATCCTTCGATTGCACACGAGGGGCCTGGCTCAGGATGACGAAGAGAATGATAGAAGGTAATAAAAGGCAAGTGTCATTAAAATGAAAATTGGTTTTGTACAATTCAAACCCATATTCGGCCAGGTAGATAAGAATCTGTCCCTGATTGAAAGGTTGATAGGTAGGCGCCAGGCCGATCTATTGGTCCTGCCGGAATTATGCACTACCGGATATAATTTCATCTCTAAAAAAGAGGTCCTGGCATTGTCCGAGACAACCCAAGGCAAATCCGTTAATTTTTTCAAGGAAATATCTAAGCGAACCAGAATAAATATCATAGCCGGTTTTGCCGAAAAGGATGGCAGAATAATATACAACTCGGCGGTATTGGTCAGGCCCAGCGGCAAAATAGATGTCTATCGCAAGACCCACCTGTTCGGCAACGAGAAAAAATATTTCACGCCCGGCAATACCGGCTTCAAGGTCTTTGCAGTCGGCCAGGTCAAAATCGGAATGATGATCTGCTTTGACTGGATCTTTCCCGAGGCGGCCCGCTCGCTGGCCCTGCAGGGGGCGCAGGTGATATGCCATCCGGCCAACCTGGTGCTTCCATACTGCCCCGATTCCATGCCGGTGCGAGCCCTGGAGAACAGGGTGTTCACCGTCACCGCCAACCGCACCGGCCGGGAGAGCCGCGGCGGCAACGATCTTAAATTCATCGGGCAGAGCGTCATCGCCGGGCCGAATGCCCGAGCGCTCAGCCGGGCGTCGGCCGATAAGGAGACCGTGGGTATCGTTGAAATAGATCCGGCAATGGCAGACAATAAAATGATCATCCCCGAGAATGATCTGTTCAAAGACCGCCGTCCGGCGTATTATAAACAGCTGTTGAAAAAATGAAAGGTAAAAAATCCATAAAGTGCGAGTTCGACCTGATCGACCTCATACGGAGAAAGCATCAAATCCTGAACAGGGACATCATTGCCGGGATAGGGGACGATGCGGCGGTCTTTGCCATAGACCAGACCCGGGCCGGGCTGCTGACCATAGACACCCTGGTCGATAAGATACATTTCGATCTTTCCTATACCTCCTTTGTGGACTTGGGGCACAAGGCCCTGGCGGCCAATCTTTCCGACATAGCGGCCATGGGCGGAAAGCCGGTATTGGCAGTGGTGTCAATTACCATCCCCCGGGGCATCACGATTGAAGATGTCGAGAAGATATACGCCGGAATGGGGAGGAGGGCGAAAAAGTACGGGGTGGCGATCTGCGGCGGGGATACTGTGGCCGGACGTGAGTTGTCGCTGACCATGGCGGTTTACGGCGAAGGCCGAAAAAATAACATCGGGCTTCGCTCCGGGGCAAAGGCTGGGGATGCCGTGCTGGTCACCGGATCTTTGGGGGGGGCGCAGGCGGGGCTGGAGATATTAAAATCAAAGACTAACCCTTCGACAACGCTCAGGGCAAGAAATCAAAATACAAAATTATTTAAAAAGCATCTGAGGCCTGAGCCCAGGGTCAAAGAAGCCCAGCTGCTGGCATCAAAGTTCAAACTGAACGGCATGATAGACATCTCCGACGGGCTGGCTTCGGAACTGCATCATCTTGCCCGGGAGAGCCGGGTGGGGGTCGTCATAGACCAGGGCGCCCTGCCGGTGGCTGATGAGGCCATTGCTGTTGCCCATATCCTAAAAAATGATCCAATAGAATATTGTTTGTATGGCGGGGAGGAATACGAACTGCTTTTTACTTTGCCAGTCAAGAAGGCGGTTGAGGCCAGGATCATTTTAAGCAGAGCAGGGACGCCCTGTTCCATCATCGGCCAGGTGGTCAAAGGCTCCGGGGTCAGGATGCTCGGCCGAGACCTCAAACCCGTCACGATGCCCGACAGGGGATACCGGCATTTTTGAGCTATAGATAACAGATAATCATAAACTGGAGAACAGACCATGACCATGAAACAGGTTCTAGAGTTCGCTAAAAAGAACAAGGTGGCGTTCGTCTCGGTAAAATTCGTAGATCTGCTGGGGAAGTGGCACCAGATCACGGTCCCGGCCCACCAGCTGAATCCATCCCTGTTCGAAAGGGGCAAGGGCATCGGCTTTGACGGCTCCAGCGTGGCCGGCTTCACCCAGGTCAAGGCCGGGGATATGATCGTGATCCCCATCGCCGAGACCGGATTCATGGATCCCTTCACCGAACTGCCGACCATGACCTTCATCGGCGACGTGATAGACGTGGCCACCGGGCAGAAATTCGAGCGCAATCCACGCTACGTGGCCGAGAAGGCGGAGAAATACCTCAAATCGTCCGGCATCGCTCCCGAAAGCTACTGGGGGCCGGAGTTCGAATTCTACCTGTTCGATTCGGTGCGTTACGCCAATCTTCCCCAGAACAGCTTCTATCAGGTTGATTCCCGGGAAGCCGATTGGAATACCGGGCGGGAGGAGAATCCCAACCTGGGATATAAAATGGCCCACAAGGGGGGATACCACGCTGTCCCGCCCCAGGATAGTTCCTTTGATTTCCGGTCGGCCCTGTGTTTGATACTGGAAAAATGCGGAGTGCCGGTCAAATACCATCACCACGAGGTGGGCGGGGCCGGGCAGCTGGAGATAGAGGTGATGTTCGACACTCTGACCAAGATGGCCGACCGCAGCATGCTGGTGAAATATCTGGTTCATAATGCAGCGTACAAGGCCGGATTGACGGCTACCTTCATGCCCAAGCCGATGGTGGGCGAGCCGGGCAACGGGATGCATGTTCATCAATATCTGGCCAAGGACGGGCACTCATTATTTTATAAAAAGGACGGCCTGGCCCACATGTCGCAGTTGGCGATGCATTATCTGGGCGGGCTTTTAAAGCATGCCCCGGCCTTGCTGGCTTTCACCAACCCCTCCACCAATTCCTATCGCCGTTTGGTTCCGGGATACGAGGCTCCCGTTCGGGCCAGTTATTCGGTGGGCAACCGAACTGCGGCGGTGCGCATCCCCGGATATCTTACCGATCCCAAGACCATGCGCTATGAGTTCCGCCCGCCGGATGCCACCTGCAATCCCTATCTGGCCTTTGCCGCCATGCTGATGGCCGGATTGGACGGGGTCAAACATAAGATAGATCCCGGCCAACCCCTGAACAAGGATCTGTTCAGCCTCCCCAAGGCCGAGCTGGAGAAGATCCCCACCCTGCCGACCTCGCTGTCCGATGCCCTGCATGCCTTGGAGAAGGACCACAAGTTCCTGCTGGAGGGCGGGGTGTTCACCAAGGATCTGATAGAGGCTTGGATAGGATTGAAATCCAAGGAAGTGGCGGCCTTAAACCTGCGGCCCCATCCGTTTGAATTTGAGATGTATTACGATTGTTAAAATGATAACGGAGCCCCGCTGGAAAAGCGGGGCTCTGCTGTCAATAAAATTATTATCCGGCTCCTCTTGATAAATCGGAGAAAGTGATATAGAATTGTCAAGTAACCAATAACAGGAAGGTGAATATGAACAGGATGAAAATGTTGGGGGTTTTGGGTATGCTGGTCAGTTTGACGGCCAGCTCTCTCGCATCCCAGAGGGTGGTGGTGGCCGAGGATTTTACCGGTACTTGGTGCCAGTATTGCCCTGGGGCTGCAAGGGGATTAGATCAACTCTACAATGAAACAGCTGACTCGTTAGTGGTTTTAGCTTATCATTCCGGTGATCCCTATCAGACTACAGAAACATATAATCGCATAATTTTCTATGGGGACATGATTCCAGGATTTCCTGCTGTTATTTTAGACGGTGTAGATACAATAATTGGTGGTACTAACGCTGGAACAATGTATGATTATTACCGGCCTGTGTTCGATGTCCATAAAACGGTACCAAGTCCGTTTGAGATGACACTGGTGATGTCGACCCACGATCTTTCTGCCCGCACCGGGACGGTGGATGTAAAAATTAGGAACACCAATTCCGTTTCGGAATCCGGCACCCTGCATTTTGTAGTGCTGGAAAGGAACATCCCTGTGAGCTGGCAGGGGATGGATGAAGTTGATTTCGTGGTACGGGATATGGTCCCGGATGAGAACGGCGCGGCCATTAACATTCCGGCCGGGGACAGTTTGGTGATAACCCGCGACTTCACCATTGCGCCGGCCTGGAAATTAGGCAGCTGCCAGTTCGTGGCTTTTATTCAGAGAAGCAATAAGGAAATAATCCAGGGATCGCAGCTCTATGGGCCGTTTTTAGCCCAGCAAAGCTACGGACTTGCCGAGATCGGCGACGGGGATGGCTATTACGAACCCGGCGAGAGTCTACACCTGTCGGTGGAAGTGAAAGATCGTTATGCTCCGGGAACCGGGGCTGTTGTTGAGGCCACCTCTGCGGATACTTTCGTAACAATAAACATCGGATTATGGGATATCGGTAATATGCTGGCCAATGAAATATTGGACAATAGCGCATCGCCATTTGAGGTACTGATAAAATCATCGGCCACTATGCCCGAAGGGCACAGGGTCAATATTGTTGTTACCAAGAAGATATTCAGCACATTATACTACGACACGATTTTGGCTTGCGATACAATAAAATTTACGATTGGCTCCCCCAATACCATTTACTTTGAAGATTTCGAAAGCGGCCTGGGTAGTTGGACAACAAGCTATGTGGGGAATGCATCCAAATGGGATACGACGGGCTCCGATTATCATTCATCGAATCAGTGTATTACCGACAGCAAATCCGGCAGCTATGTGACCTCAAGCATTAACCGGATACAAATGACAACGGGAATAGATTTAAGTAGCTATTCATACGCCACGCTATCCTTATGGGAAAAGTATTTTACGGACGAGACAGGCGATGAATGCCGGATAAAATATTCAACAGACGGCGGCACCGCTTGGTCGGACTTGGTAAAATATTCGGATACCTGCAGCGTCTGGATAAAACGGACCACGGAGATCACTCCTTTTTGCGGCACGGCAGGTGATTTCAGGATTCGTTTTGAATTTTTCAGCAACAGCAGCATCACTGCCGACGGATGGTATGTGGACGATGTTATGATCCTGGGTTACACCAAGACCGGGGTAAGTTCCGATGGCCGTCCGCTATCTCCAATAATTGGAATGAAGCTGGAGCAGAATTACCCCAATCCCTTCAACAGAAACACCAGCATCAGGTTTGCCTTATCCGCCAGCTGTCCGGTTAAACTGAACGTCTATGATATTACCGGCCGGCTGGTTAGGAATATGGTTGAGGGGATCCTCGAAAGCGGAAGCTACAGCATCGTCTGGGATGGCCGGGATAATAACGGCCGGCGCATGGGCAACGGCGTCTATTTTTATCGTTTGGATGCCGGAGGCGGGCAAAAAACCATGAAGGCCGTTTTGGTTCAATAGCGGGAAACTAATAAAAAGGACGCCTGCTGAAGTGAAGGCGTTCTTTTTTTCCGGATGAAAGCATAGGAGCATAATGAAATATTTTGTGTTAATTATCGCCTTACTTTTCGGCTTCGCTTTTTCGGGTGGCAATCGTATTTCCGGCCAAGAGCTTAACTTTAAACTCAAAGACCTCAACGGTCTTAAGACGGAGCTGGCGCAGGTTCTTAAAAAGGGGCCAGCGGTGATAAGTTTCTGGGCCACCTGGTGCCATCCCTGCCAGGATGAGTTAAGGCAAATCCAAAAAATGCATGAGGAGTTCGCCGACAGCGGATTGTCGTTTTTTGCCGTTTCCATCGACGGGACTAAGGACCGGAGCAGGGTCAAGGCGCTGATCCGGGGCAAAAACCTCACCTTGCCGGTGCTGCTGGATCCAGAACAGGAGGCCATGAGATCATTCGGGCTGACGGAGGTGCCGGGATTGTTCATAGTTTCACCACAGGGGAATCTGATCTACCGGCATACCGGCTATAAACCCGGAGATGAGAAGGATATCAGAGACAAGATCATTGAAACCATCCGCCAGCAAGTCGTTCCGTCAGAGGCCGTAAAGGCTGATTCCCTGCTATTCAAAGCCGGGGGGGATTCCTTATGAGAAATATGGCGGTCCTTCTTTCGGCCCTGACCCTGGCCTTCGCCGGATGCGGCAAGCGTCTGCCTACCGAGGTGCCGCAGCAGGCCAACAGCGTTCCCCGCCGGGTGGTGATGGAACTTTTTACCGCCACCTGGTGCTCCAACTGTCCCGATGCCGATACCGCCTTGGAAAAACTGGCCGGTGAGTTGGGCGATTCCCTGACGATTATCGAGTACCATCCCCTGGTCGGAACCCCCTCGGACCCCCTGGCCACCAGCCAGACCCAGGAGAGGGGGCAGTTTTACGGGGTCGAGGCCTGGCCCACCCTCTGGTGCGATGGAGTGACCTCTCAAACCGGGACAGCGCAGGACCCTTATCAAACCTATGCCACACTGGCCCGCAACCGGCTTCTGTTGAACAGTCCGGTTTCTCTGAATGTAACCGGAACGGTTCAGGGGGCATCCCTGCAATATAATATTTCCATCGACCCCCGGGCGTCGATCAGCAAGGCCGACCTGCGGCTGCTGGTAATGGTGCTGGAGGATTCGGTATTCTATAACGCCCCCAATATGGTCAGTATCCACCGCTATGTCTGCCGCAGGATAGAACCCGGCACCCAGGGCCTGCCGTTGAGCCTGATCCCGGGCATCACTCAGCTGAAACAGGGGGCCGTCTCGCTGGACACGGTCAATTGGCGAAAGGACCGCCTGTGGCTGGCGGTATTTATTCAGAGCTTTTTCGACCAGGAGATCATCCAATCATGTTTTCTGGACCTCTCCCGCCCGGTATGGGATTTTTCCCTCAGCTCTGCCGATACCCTGCATGCGGCCCCGGTGGATTTGGGCTCGCTGTTTGATCTAAAGTTGAAAAATACCGGCAATCAGCCCGATACCTTCTGGGTGGACATGCCGGACAGCCTGAGCCAGCCACCGGGCATCACCAGGATTGTCAAGGATGCCGGCGGTGCGGCTCTTCCATTGCCGGCCGGGTTCTTTGTCGGCCCCGGGGACTCGGTAAAATTTACCGTGACGCTGACCGGACAGGCGATTGATGATTTCCGGGTGGGCCTCATGGCCTGGCCCGGCCGTCAACCAACCTTGGTAAAAACCCTCAATTTGCATCTTAACGTGACCGCCACGGTTGTGTTCGATTATCTGATAACGGCTCCTGATACCAGCAAGATCTCCCTGATCGGGGAGGTTGCGGAATTTCCGGTAATCATAAAAAATATTGGCAACCAGGGGGATTCCATTTATCTCGACCTGCCGGACAGTCTGGCCGTTCCCCCGGGATTGGCCAGGTCGTTATGCAATATTAGTGGAGTGTGCTATCCCATTCCTCTGGCCCGATATCTGGCGGCCGGGGATTCCATAACCAACCTGGCGGTCCATATGCAATCCTCGGTCAGCGGCTCCTGCGAAACCTCGTTGACCCTTAGATCAAAAAGCTCCCCCGGCCTGGCCCGGAAACGCCGCCTGATGCTGGAGGTGGTCAAATGAGGACCAAAATTATAATTCTGCTGGCGGCCTGGAGCCTTGCCGCCGAGGCCTGGGCCTGGAGTTTGAACGGCAATAACCAGGCGGATTTCTGGCTTTCCCAGCCGGGATACAGCCTCAGTTACAGGGAGGTTCTGGATATTAACCTGAAGGGACGTCTTACCAATGACCTGGGGATAGCGGGAGGTATCCGCTATCAGCAGGATGAGGAGGTCTGGGCCGACACCGCCACTTTTCGGGGAATATCCAAAAAATATCTTTTATTGCAGAGCGACCAAATGAGCCTCAAGCTGGGGAATTATTATGCCGTTTTGGGCCGGGGCCTTATTCTGAATTGCGTAAATGACGAAAGGGTAAAGCTGGACCGGGACATTGACGGCGGATATCTGAAGACCGGATACGGCGACTGGCTGGAGATAAAGGGCTTGACCGGCCGGGCCCAAGAGAACACAGCCAGGATAAATGCCAGCACCTACCTGGGCGGCCAGGCCATGGTCAGCCCCTGGGAGACGGTTGATATCGGAGGCATCTATCTGAGAGCCAACTCCTCCGACCGGACCAGCGATGTCAACTACAACAAACCGACCGAAGAATCATTCGGCGGGGCCCTGGGGCTGCGTCTATGGGGGGTGGACTATTACGGTGAATATGCCAGGCGGCACACCTACGGGATGCTGGACCCGGCGCTGGGCTGGATAGGGACGGATGACCAGGGGGGCAAGGGGTTTTACTCGTCGATCGGATGGGCTGCCGACGGGATCGGGGCGGTGTTGGACATCAAGGATTATCGGAACATGAACAGCCTGGTCAACGCCCCGCCAGCCTGCAACCGCGAGGGAAGGCTTCTGAATTCGGCCGCCGATGAGCATGGGCTGCAGGTCGATGTTACTGTTTCTCCCTGGGAATTTATGGAAATGCACGGCAACTATTCCCTGGCCGAGGCCGATGACAGGGGTTCGTTGTGGGAGGACGCCTACCTGGATATCCGATGGGAGTTGAACGGCCGCTGGACCGTTTCGGCCGAGGCCAGGGCCAGGATAGAGGACTCGCTGGAGACCGAGGTTATCAGAAGGAAATATAAGGGCGGCGGGGTAGAAGGCAAGTGGCGGTACGGCGATAGACGGGCTTTAATCTTAAGACTCGATGCCGATAAGTTCAATAACCTGTATATCCAGGGCCCGTTACGATATAATGAAATAAGGACCGGGTTGAGCTGGGTCCCGTCGGGATTTGTCAACCTCTACGCCGAGATGGAAATTTCCGACCAGCGGCTTCCGGAGTATGAAAACCAGAGCCGGTGGGGCCGGGCCGGAGCGGTCATAAACCTGGGGCCGGGCCAAAAGCTTGAGGTTTCGGCCGGACAGAATAAGGGCGGGCTGGTCTGTTCGGGCGGCTATTGCCGCTATGAGCCGCCGTTTAAGGGATTTAAGACCACCTGGATCTGGAACTTTTAATGGTTGATTTTCAGGCTCCTGCCGTTTGAAGCGGGGGCTTCAATGAAGAGGGCCCGGCTGATCGCCGGGCTCTTAACGCTTAATGCAATTGATCGCGTATTTGTTTTATCGTCATGATCCCCGAGTCCAGCATCTCGCTGAAACGCTGGGATGATTTGTCGCCCACCATATTCAGCAGGGTCCCCACCGACTGGGCCTGATCCTCCCTCAGTTTAAGGGCCAGGGGCAGCAGGGATATCCGGCAGATGGAGGACAGCACGAAAAGCAGATGGAAATTGATGATGGTCTGTCCAAAGATTACCAGTTTGAAATCGTGCAGGCTGTTGGCCAGCCAGCCTCCGATCAGCGAGGCGGCGAAGATGGCCAGGCCGGTCACCATGCTCTGGACCGCCAGGTAGGCGGTGCGGTTCTCCTCGGGGGCGCTCACCAAAAGCAGATTGAAGGTGGCCAGGGTGAACCCGGGCCAGACCAGGCCGCTGATGAAGGCGTCGATCCATATCGGCAGGTAGAAATTAGGGGCGGCAAAAAGCCAGAACAGGGGCAGGGTAAAGATGCCCAGCATATTGAAGATCATCACCGGCTTGTTGCCCAGGCGGTCTATGATCCGGCCCCATACCGGTTGGAAGACGAAGTTCAGTATCCCGGCGATGATGGAATAGTAGGCGATCACAGCGAAGGGCATGTGGAGATTCTTGATCATGTGGGCGGCGAAGAAGGGCCCGGCTACCGCGGTGGCCATGGACCACAGGACGAAGAACAGCAGCAGGCGGCGGAAATCCCGGTTGGCAAAGGGCAGCCGGAACAACTCCGAGATCGGCAGGGGTTTTTCGCCGGTAAGGGGTGGTTCCCATTGCTTGGATAGAATGATCCCGGCGATCAGAGCCGTAAAGGCGGCCGCCCCGAAGATGATGGCAAAGGCCTGTTGCTGCATGGCCTGGCTTTTCAACACATCGTACAGCTTGCCGGCTCCGAAATTGGCGGCCATGGTCACCGCGCCCAGAATGGTGCTCCGCAATCCGAAATAGGAGCCCCGGCGCTTCAGTGGCACCAGGTCGGTCATCCAGGACAGCCAGGCGTTGTTGGCCATGTTGACCGAGGTGTTGGCAATGAAGATCACCAGGAAGAATATCAATAATTTCCATCCCGCCAGGACATTGAGGAAGGGCAGTAGGCACAGGGTCGCCCACAGCAGGCGCCCCAGGGTGGCCGCCCAGATGGTCAGTTTTTTGCGGTGTCCCAGAAGGCCGACCAGATAGGCGCTGAATATCGCCCCCACATTGGATAGGGCGCTGAGGGCGGCCAGCAGGCCCAGGTGGAAATCGTTGGCCCCCAGCATCAGGGCATAGCCGGTCACCAGCGCCCCGATGGTAATGGCGATGTGAACCGAGGCGAAGGATCCCTCAATGATGGAAATCTTCAGGCTCCGCCCGGGCTCTTTGCCCGGCATGGCCGTCGGTTGAGTTTTTGAATATTTATCTTCAGGCATAACGGGAATAAGGATAAATGATTTAGCTGCTAATTTCAAGTGATTAATCACTTTTATCCGGGGATGTTTGCATTTTGTCATCCTTTATATTATAATAAGCGGCTATGTTCAATAAATCCTTCCAAATAACCACCTTCGGGTGCAAGGCCAACCAGTACGATTCCCAGCTTTGGCGGACCACCTTAGAGAATGCCGGTCTGCGCTATGATGAAGACCAGGCGGATCTTTATCTGGTCAACACCTGCTCGGTGACGGCTTCGGCCGAACAGCAGGCCCGGCAGACAGTCAGGAAGATCGTTCGCAATAATCCGTCAGCCAAAATCATCATCATCGGCTGTTACGGACAGCTGGCGGCATCCATACTCCAAAAGATCGATGGGGTGGGGCTGGTGCTTGGCAGACACAGCCATGAAGCCGCCGGTCAGCTGCTGAGCTGGCTGGGCATCAGCCAGGATAAACTGCCCTACGGGATCAAGTCGTTCCGCGGGCATACCCGGGCCTTTATGAAGGTCCAGGACGGATGCAACCATCGTTGCAGCTATTGCATTGTGCCGCTGGCCCGGGGGGCCTCACGCAGTCGCCCTCTGGATGAGATACTAAGCGAAGCCCATAACCTGATCGCTTCCGGGCACCGCGAACTGGTGGTCACCGGGATCCGGCTGGGAGATTTCAAGCCATCGCTGGGCATCCTGCTGAGATCGTTAAAAGACATTCCCGGCCTGGACCGGGTACGCCTCAGCTCTCTGGAGCCGGATGATCTGAGCGACGACCTGATAGAGACCATGCAGGGTATACCGCTACTGGCCAGGCATCTTCACCTGCCGCTGCAGAGCGGCTGCGACAGCATACTTAAAAAGATGAACCGGCCATACAGCGTTGCCTATTACCGGGGCCTGCTGGATAAATTAAGACGGGCCATGCCGGACATCACCATCGGATCGGATATCATAGTGGGGTTTCCCGGTGAGACCGAGGAATATTTCGGCCAGAGCGTCCGCAAAATAAGGGAATTGGGGCTCACCCATCTGCACATTTTCACCTATTCCAAAAGACCGGGCACCAAGGCCGCCCTGATGGCCGGGCAGATCCCCGATGATATCAAGAAGGAGAGGCTGCACCGCCTGAAGGACATTCACGAAAATCTGCAGCAGGAATATTTGTCCGGGCTGGTGGGGAAGTCCGAGCTGGTGCTGGCGGAGTCTTCCGTCAGAGGTCTATGGTCCGGATTTGGGGAGCATTATCAAAAGGTGTATTTCCAATCGGAGCAAAACTTAAAGAACCAGATGGTCCGGGTAAGATTATCGGAGCCTTATGAACAGGGGATTATGGGGGAACTGACGGATAATATTGATTAACCTAAACAATGCTGAATCTGATATATTACATTGAGACCTACGGCTGCCAGATGAACCTTTACGACTCGGCGGCGGTAAGGACCCTGCTGAACCAGGCGGGCTGTCGGGAGACGGAGGATCCGGAGCAGGCCCAGCTGATGGTGATCAACAGTTGTGCGGTCCGGGGGCATGCCGAGGAACGTGTGCTGGGGCGCATAGGCGAACTCAAGTCCTGGAAAAAGGGGAAACCGGGCAGGCTGATGGTGCTGATGGGCTGCGTGGGACAGGAGAACGGAGAAAGCCTGCTGGAACGCTATTCTCAATTGGATCTGGTATTGGGGACCGAGCAGTATCGGCAAATTGTTGCTCATTTGGAAAGTCTTCTGAAAACCGGAAAGCGGACCGCCATCACCGGATTGGAGAAAGCCGGGCCTGATTTAAGCATCATCCCGAGATTCGAAAAGCAGGTCGGCGCCTTTTTGGCGGTGATGCGGGGCTGCGACAATTTCTGCAGTTACTGCATAGTCCCCTATGTCCGGGGGCGGGAGTATTCCCGAACGTCCAGTGACCTCCTCGGCGAAATAAAATCCCTGGCCGAGAGGGGCATCAAGGAGATCACTTTAGTTGGCCAGAACGTGAATTCCTATCTCTCCTGTGGCACGGACTTCCCCGGTCTGCTGGCCCAAGCGGCCGATGTGCCGGGGATAGTGAGGATACGCTTCATCACCTCCCATCCCAAGGACTGCGGCATTAAACTGCTGGAGACCATGGCCGGGAATCAAAAGATCTGCCGGCACCTGCACCTGCCCCTGCAGTCGGGCAGCGACCGGGTGCTGGCCATGATGAACCGCAAATATACCCTGGGGCAATACCGGGAGATCGTATCCACCGCCCGGAAACTGATGCCCGACCTGGTGCTGACCAGCGACCTGATAGCCGGGTTCCCCGGAGAGTCCGAAGATGATTTCCAAAGGACCCTGGATGCCATACAGAATATCAGGTTCGATTCGGCCTTCACCTACAAATATTCCATCAGACCCGGCACCAAGGCCGCCCAGATGCCGGACCAGCTGGGCGACGAGGTCGGGCAGGATCGCCTGGCGAGGATGATATCTCTCCAGCAGAAAATATCGCTGGAATCCAACCTGGCCGATATCGGCAAAACTTTGGCGGTGCTGGTGGAAAAAGCCGTCCCCAAAAGGGGGCAGATGATGGGTCGCAGCCCCGGGAACAAGCCGGTGGCCTTCGACTGCGTATCGGGGGTCAGCCCCGGGGATACCGTCAAGGTAAGAGTAAATAAGGCCACCCAGTCCACCCTGACCGGTTCGATGTTGTAACTGTCTTTAAGTTAAATATTTAAGGACAGTTTTTTGTTGAATTTATTCCCTTAATGCGATAAAATAAACAACTATGGATAAAAGAAAATACACCCTTTTGTGGTTGTTGCCATTAATGGCGATGACCCTGGCCTTCATTTTATCTTTTGAAGGCTGCACCCCAAAACCGACCGAGGCTCCGACCACTACGGTGATCACCGGGACCGGGCAACGTACTTTACTTCCAAACTCAATGGAAACTTATACTTTTTCGAGTGGTGGAATGAACTATGGGAAATTTTATTTAAAAAGATATTCATCTTCGTTGTATTTTGAAGCTTGGGGTATCGTACTGGATGAAACAAACTCAATGACGGCACCGGCTCCAGATTCAATATATTACGATAATAAGACAAGTCCTATCGAATTATCTAAAAGGTATTTTATTCAAACAGATGAGAAAATCCATTATTGTAAAATAACTGTAACTAGAGTTCATGAAAATTTTGAAGCACCATTTGATATAACAGTTAGTTTCAACTGGGTGCTTCAGACCGAGGCCAATAACCGGAACCTATATTAACATTAAATGCCATATAAAGGTCATGACATAAAGCGGATATTTGGTCCGGCAGTAAAATCGACCTGGCCATTGATCGTGTTCCTTCTGTTGAACAGTTCTTTTTGCTTTGGGATCAGCGAGGAGAAGGAATACGAAGCTGCCTGGCAGTTGTGCCAAGCCGGGAAATATTCCGAGGCCGCCGAGGCTTATAAAAAATACCTGTCCCGCCATTCCCGGGGAAAATTCATCCCCGAGGCCAGGTTCACCCTGGCCCGGATCGAGACCAGCGGGAACAATGCCTTCGGGCATTACCAGTTCATTCTGGATAATTATCCGGCACATTCATTGGCTTCCCAGGCATCTTACGCCACGGCCCAGTATCTGCAGAACGTGGGGTCGGTCGCCCAGGCCAGGGAGCGGTATCTCTACACCTATTCAAGGTACGGCAGCACCCCGGCCGGCAGGGAAAGCCTGTCCAAGCTGGCTTTGACGGCCCTGGGCAGCGACAGTTTGAGCAAAGCCGAAGCCTATGTCAACGCCTATCTGGACCAGTATCCCAGGGCCCCGGGAGGGGCGGCCCTGTTGAACGCCCTGGCCGGGCACTGGCAGAAAAAAGGAGATGATGCCAGGGCCAAGGAGTACTGGAGGAGGATCATGGACCTTTTCCCAGGGACTCCGGAATCCGGCAGCGCCCGGGAATACCTGATAGCCGCCCTGACCCAGGAAAACCAGGACGACGAGAGCATTTCAGCGACCGGGACCGATAATGATCCACCCGGCCAGTCCGAAATAGTCCAGCCCCAAACGGCCGATCAGCCGCAGGCACCGGAGGAACCTGCTCTCCTCAGCTTTTATTACCTGCAGATCGGAGCCTACAATAACAAGGCGATCATGGATGGCTGGGCCAAAAAAGTGAGGGCCGAAGGCTTTGATACCGTAGTGGAGGAGGTCAAGGAAGGCAAGAACACGATATACAAATTGCAGGCCGGCCCTTATGAAAATTCATCCCAATTGAAAAAAGCCCAGCAATCCCTGAAGGACAAATTCGGGCTGAAAACGATGGTGGTCGAAAGGTGATATGGAGAAAGTGACCCCCATGATCGCCCAGTATCACCGGATCAAACAGGAACAGCCCGAGGCCATCCTTCTTTTCAGGGTGGGCGATTTTTACGAGACTTTTTTCGAGGACGCGGTGCTGACATCCAAGGTGCTGGGGATCGTGCTGACCTCCCGCAACCACGGCAAGGGGAACGACGTCCCGCTGGCCGGGATTCCGCACCATGCCCTGGAACGCTACGTCACCAGGCTGATCAAGGCCGGTCACAAGGTAGCCGTCTGCGACCAGGTGGAGGATCCCAAGCTGGCCAAGGGCATCGTCCGGCGCGAGGTCACCGAGGTGATCACGCCCGGGACGGTGATGCGTTCCTCCCTGCTGGATGAGAAAAGGGAGAACCTGCTGGCCGCGGTCAACTGTCATCAGGATCGGTGCGGGCTGGCCCTATGCGACCTGTCGGCTGGGAATTTAAGGGTGGCCGAGATGTCCCTGGCGGAACTTTCCGACGAGATGCTGCGCAGCCAGCCGTCAGAGATACTGGTGTCCGGCTCCGACCGTCTGAAGATCGGGCCGGGCCTGGCCGGGTTCACATTGACCGACCGGGAAGATCATCACTTTGAACAGGGCTCGGCGCTGAAGAAACTGCTGAATCATTTCAAAACGGCCTCGCTGGCGGGGTTCGGCTGCCAGGACCTGACCCTGGCCATCGGGGCGGCCGGGGCGGCCATCGGCTATCTGGAGGAGAACCAGAAGACGGCCATCAGCCACGTAACTAAAATGGTGCCCTACTCCCTGCAGGGCCAGATGCTGCTGGACAACGCCACCATCAGGAATCTGAACCTTTTCCCCGAGGGCCACCCTCAGGGCATCAGTCTGCTGAACACCATAGACTGTACGGTGACGGCAATGGGAGGACGGCTAATCAGACGCTGGCTGGCGGCCCCGCTGCTGGACCTGGAGAAAATAGCTTTAAGACAGGATGCCGTCCAGAGCCTGCTGGATAGCCGGGCCGTCAGGGATGGTTTGGAAAAACATCTCAAGAAGGTGCAGGACCTGGAAAGGCTGCTGGGACGGATCGTCTGCCAGAGGGCCGGGCCCCGGGACCTGCTGGCCTTGGGACAATCTCTGTCCGAAATTCCGCAGATAAAATCAGGATTGCCGCCGGGAAAATACTGGGAGGGTCTATCGGCCGCCCTGCATGATTTCGGCGGCTTGACCGACCGGCTGGACAAAGCCCTGGCGGATGATCCGCCGCTGTCTTTATCCAAAGGCGGGTTTATAAGGGACGGATTCAACGGCGACCTGGACCAGCTTCGCTCCTTGGCCCGGGACAGCAAGAGCTGGATCGCCGATTATCAGAACGGCGAGAGGGAGCGCACCGGCATTCCGTCTTTGAAGATCAAATATAATTCGGTCTTCGGCTATCATATCGAGATCAGTAAAACCAATCTGGCATTGGCCCCTGAGGACTACATCAGAAAACAGACCCTTAGCAATGCCGAGAGATTCATCACCCCGGAATTGAAGTCCTACGAGGATAAGGTGCTGGGGTCCGAGGAAAAGATCAAGGCCCTGGAGCAGGAGATCTTCGCCGGCCTGCGCCAGGAAATATCAGCCTGGAGCCAACAGATCAAGGAAACCGCCGAGGCGGTGGCGGCCATCGATGCCATCTGCGGCCTGACCCTGGCCGCCGTCAACAACCGTTATGTCCGCCCGGTGGTGGACGATGCCCCCCGGATCCACATCATCCAGGGGCGGCACCCGGTGGTGGAGCGGAATTTCCAACTGGGACAGTTCGTGGCCAACGACGCCCTGCTGAACGATGGCGACCACCGGCTGATCATTCTGACCGGACCTAACATGGCTGGGAAATCCACCTATTTAAGGCAGATAGCCTTGGTGACCATCCTGGCCCAGATGGGATCGTTCGTGCCGGCCAAGGAGGCCTATGTCGGCATCACCGACCGGGTCTTCACCCGGATCGGCGCCTCTGACGACCTGGCCAAGGGGGTCAGCACCTTTATGGCCGAGATGAACGAGACCGGCAATATCCTGAACAACGCCACTGACCGGAGCCTGGTGCTGCTGGACGAGATCGGGCGGGGCACCAGCACCTTCGACGGACTGGCCATTGCCTGGGCGGTCAGCGAATACCTGCACGATCAGATCGGCTGCCGGACCCTGTTTGCCACCCATTACCATGAGCTGACCGAACTGGCCGTTCAACTGCCCGGGGTGCAGAATTATTCCATGGCGGTCAAGGAATGGGGGGATGAGATCATATTCCTGCGGCAGGTGGTCAAGGGCAGCGCCGGGCAGAGCTACGGGGTGCAGGTGGCCCGGCTGGCCGGCATCCCGGCCAGGGTGATCTCCCGGGCTCGGGAGATCCTGGACAACCTGGAGCAGGATGCCCTGCTGTCCGATGCCACTCCCCGCCTGGCCCGGCATGGGCAGATCCGCCAAGAGAAAGACCGATTGGAGCTTTTCAGCCGGGAGGAGCAGGAGATCCTGCGGGAGATCAAACATCTGCAGCCCGAGACCATGACCCCCTTCGAGGCTCTAAACAGATTAGCCAAATTAAAAGAAATGTCTGGAGAGGAATAACCTATGGCCCAGAAAGATTTCGACCAGCAGGAAAACCGGGAGCTGGACAGCCGATTGCCGAAAGAGCCAGATCCCGGCCAGAGCAACTCTCCGGAAGGTATGGAGGCATCCCGTGAAGGCTTCTTCAGCCGGATGGCCAAATCCGCCAAGAGGATCAGCCGGGCCCTGTCGGTAAAGGATGAGTTTCGGGTAACCGATGAAGACGCCCCTGCGGAAAATCCCATATTGCCGTCAGAAGACAGCCCGGCTGAAACCGATTCCCAGGAGACAAAAGATGTAACTGCTGAGTTGGAAGCTGACGCTTCGGTAGAATTCTCCGTTCCGGCAGAGGTCGGATCGGAACAGGAACCCTATCTTCAGGACGAGCCGGAAAGGCAACCCGACAGTCCGCAGGATAAACCAGCAATGGAGCCCAAAGAGGGCATTATCAGCCGACTATTTGGCAGGGTGTTCAAAAAATCCCTCGAGTCCCTTCCGGAACAGGATACTGCAGAGCAAACCTGGAATGAAGATAATGAAGGCCAGGAAAATATATCCCATCCTGTGCCAGATATAGAGCCGGAGGGTTTAACCCCGGCGCCGGCGGTCGAGGATAAACCGGAATATGTGGAGCCCGAAGCGCCTGTGAACCAGGGCCGGGAACCGGAACCTGCCGGAGTTCCTGCGCTGAGCATTCTGTCCCGTATCTTCCGACGCCAAGAGAAACCGATCGACCAGGTGCTGGAGATCAAGAAGCTGGAGAAGAATTTTCTAGACGGCCAGATAAAACAGCGCCGGAAGGATGAGGCCAAATTACTCAGGAAAATAAGGCGCAGTAAAAAGGAACGCAAATCGACCCTGGATTCACTGGACAAATACCGGGATCAGCTCAAGGAGACCATTGCCACCATGAAGGCCAGGGGGGCTGATGTCAAAATTCTGGAAAAGCAAAGCATATCGCTGCAGGAGGAGATCGAAAGGGATTCGGCCCGGCAGGGAAATTTGACCCGGGAGAATTTGGCCTCGGAATCAAAACTTGACCAGTTGAGGCAGGAGATCGCCGATACCGAGCAGAGCCTGCAAAAAATCGCCTCCGAACATACTCTGCGCCAGAACGAACAGCAGGCCCTTAACGAATTGATGGAGAAGACCCAGCAGAGGGTGGATAGCCTTGCCTCCGAAGTGACGGACCTGGACAAACGCCGGACCGAGAACGAGAATATCCTGCTGGACCTGAACTCCCAGATCATCCATGCCGAGCAGGACAAGCAGGACAAACTGCAGCAGGGGGTGATGGCCTCGGAGGCCACCGCCAAGGTGGAAAAAACACTGGACGAAAAACAGCACCAGGTCGCGGTAATGGAGACGGTGGCGGCCGAACTGCAGAAGGACATCTCCGGCAAACAGACCGCCCTGCAGGAGCTTCCCGGCCAGATAGAATCGCTGAGACAGACGGTGGAACAGGACCAGGCCCGGGCGATACAGGTCACCCAGGAGCTATCCGACCTGGAGAGCCAAAAAGTGCAACTCAACCAGCAGATATATCAGGCCAAGCTGGAGATGGAGAAGACCGAGGAACAGCGCCGGAAAAACGAATCTGAATTGGATCGCCTGAAGGTAGAATTGACCAGTTCCAACAGTCTGTTGGTGGAAAGGAACCGTCAGGTGTCCGCCCTGGATGCCGGGCTGGCCGAGCTCAAAGAGAACATCGAGAAAAAGCAGGAGATAATCATCCAGCTTCAGCAGAAGATCGAATCGCTCCGGCAGAACGGTCTGGCAATGGCCCAGAAAACAGATGAGCTCAATAAACAAAAGAATGATGCTGCCGGGGCGGTGGAGTCCAACAAGGCCCAGATCGTCTCCAGCGAAAATACCATCAAGGCCCGGCAGGCCGAAATCGGGCGGTTGGAGGAAAAACAAAACCTTCTGCAGCGCGAATCGGATGACCTGGCCGAGCAGATCAAAGGCCGCCAGCAGGAACACCTCCATCTGTCGGAATCCATCAGCCTGGCATTGTCCAGCCAGGAGGAGCTGGATAAGCGGCTGACTGGCGCCAAACAGGAGCAGCAGGCCCAGGCCGAACTGCTGGCCCTGACCACCAGGCAGATAGAGGAGGCCCGCCAGCGATATACCGCTATGATCGAGGAGCAAACCAATCTGGATGCCGAAGTCGGCAGAAGGCGGAAAGAATTATCGGATTGGGAATCAAAACTTAAATCGGTTCAGGGACAGCATGCTGATATCCTGGAGCAATTAAATGACAGCAGCGCTAAAAGCCAGCTTTTGGCGGAGGACATAGAACAGCAGAAAAAACTTATCGAACAATTAACGGGCGAAAAGAAAGAACTGGTGGAAAGTCTGGGGATTGAAAAGGGAGAACTTGCTGAACAGCTTGATGCCCTGCAGAAAAAACGGTCCGGCCTGGAACAGTGGATAAAGGAGGCTATGGACTTCCGCACCCAGCAGGGCAGCACCATAGAGGACCAGCTGACCAAGTCCAGAAAATTGAAGGGAGAGGTGGAAGGATTGAGCGCCCGGGAGAAAGAACTGTCCCGGCAGCTTGAGAGCGGAAGGCGGGAACTGGAGGAGATCGACTCCGAGAACCAGCGTCTGATGCAGGAGCGGACCCGCGGCGTTCAGACAGCCGAATCGGAACTGGCTGAGCTGAGCGGTCAATTGGAAAAGATCAAGGGTCAGATCAACACCGATCGGGGTGAATCCCAGGCCATAGTAGACCGGATAACTGGTCTGCAGGAAGAAATGGAGAATTTAAAGGCCGAGAAAGAAGAATTGGCAACTGCGGCGGACGACGCCAGATTGCAAAAGGAAAATGTGGACCTTCAGTTGAGTGATGCCAAACGGGAGTTTGAGGATCAGGTGCAGCAGCAGAATCGCGAACTGGAGAGCCTGTCCCAGGAGACCGAGTCCTCCAAGCAGAAGCTGAGGGATCAGGTAGAGCAGATCCAGCGGGAGATGGAGGAGAAGAGCCGCAAGCTGGAGGGCATCAACGATCAGCTGCGAGGAGCTGAATCGGAGGTGGAGAGCAAGGAACACCAGCGCGAGGAATTGGAACGGACCATGGCCGAATTGAAGATTAAAATTCAGGAATTGACGGCCCAGGCCGACATGGAAACGGCCGGCATCAGCACCAAGAAGGAGAGCCTGCAACAGGAGATAGGGAATCTGGTTTCAGATGCCGAGTCTGCCCAGGCCAAACTAAAGTCTGTGCAGGAGGCCATTGCCGCCAAGACCAGCGAGGAAGCCTCCCTGCTCAAACGTTTCCAGATGCTCTCCATGGAGATGTCCGAGATGGAGAACATGAAGAAGGAATCCCGGGAGCTGTCCCGCAAGATAGACGAGCAGAAGCGGATACTGGAGGATCTGGAGCTCCAGATAGACAAAAAATCAGGCTTGTTCACCTGACCGGAACCATCGATACACTAAATTTAATTCCTGTTAATACCTTAAGGCTGTCCCGACAGGGGCGGCCTTTTTAAAAAGTTTTATTAAAATGAGAGCAGTAAAAGTAATCATCAACGGAATAGTTCAGGGGGTGGGATTCCGTCCCTTTATCTACCGGCTGGCAAAAATCCACCATCTTTCCGGCTGGGTGTTTAATTCCAGCCGGGGGGTGGAGATATCGGCCCAGGGGCTTCCTGCCGGCATCGATGCCTTTCTGTCGGATATCAAAAGTCAGTTGCCTCCCCAGGCTTTTATAGATCATATAGCGGTATCCGAAGCGCAGCCGGAGGCTCATGTCGGTTTTAGCATCAGGGATAGCCTTGGCGGCGAAGGCATCACCCGGATATCCCCCGATATCGCCCTGTGCCCGGATTGTCTGGAAGAGATGATGGATGAGAAGGACAGGCGATATGATTACCCTTTTATAAATTGCACTAACTGCGGCCCCAGGTTCTCCATCATTAAAAATACACCTTATGACCGGCCTCAGACTACCATGTCTGCTTTTATTATGTGTCCCATCTGCCAAAAGGAATACGAAGATCCGGAAGACAGAAGATTTCACGCCCAGCCCAACGCCTGTCCTGACTGCGGCCCGCAATACTGGCTGTGCGGCAGCGATGGAAGTAAAATTGCCGAAGCGGATGAGGCTATTAACAAAACGGCAAGGCTGCTGATGGCCGGAGATATTCTGGCCATCAAGGGGATTGGCGGGTTTCATCTGGCCTGCGATGCCGGCAATGATTCGGTCGTCAAAAAACTTCGTGACAGGAAGCACCGTCCGGATAAACCGCTGGCCCTGATGTGCGGGTCACTGGAAGATGTCCGGGCCATCTGTGAAGTGAACGACCAAGAGGCGAAAGTGCTGATGTCAAGCCAGGCGCCGATTGTGCTGTTAAATAAATTGGAAAATAGGAAATGGGAAATAGGAAGGCTGTCGGAGTTTGTAGCGGCGGGGAACAACTACTTGGGGGTGATGCTGCCATATGCTCCGGTGCATCATCTATTATTTAAAAAGCTGAAAAAAATATCACCCGGGTTCGAGGCATTAGTGATGACCTCGGGCAATATCCAGGATGACCCGGTCGTTATCGGCAATCGGGAGGCATTTGGCAAACTGTCGGCCATCGCCGATCATTTTTTGTTAAATGACCGGGAGATCGAGAATCGCAACGATGATTCCATAGTTTTCTGGACTGAGGCCGGGGACACCCAGGCCGGGAATTTCCAGATAGTCCGGCATTCCAGGGGCTATGCTCCCAACCCCATCAACCTTCCGGTCCCGGTGCCGCCCATCCTGGCGGTGGGCGGGGAGATGAAGAATGTCTTTTGTCTGGCCTCGGGCTATAAGGCCTATGTCAGCCAGCATATCGGCGAGATGGACAACACTGCCACCCTGGAATTCTTCGAAGAAATGGTGGGTAAATACCAGAAGTGGTTCAAGATAAAACCGGAAATTATCGTTCACGATCTGCACCCGAATTACCTGACTACCAAATGGGCCATGGAGCAAGGCGGGGTGCCTTTGCGTGCCATTCAGCACCATAAAGCCCATATTTTAAGCACCCTGGCCGATAACGGAAAGATAATACCGGCCATTGGCGTGGCCTTCGATGGCACCGGCTACGGCGATGACGGAAAAATCTGGGGCGGCGAGTTCTTTGTATTTGACGGCATAAACATTGAAAGGACGGGTCATTTGGAATATCTGCCCCTGCCGGGCGGGGAGGTTTCCATCAAAAAGCCCTACCGAATCGCCGCCGCCTACAGCAAATATCTTCTCAATCAGCTTCCCGTGAACCTGATGCCCAAGGATAGTCGAGAGGAGTTGGAAGTAATAGCAAAACAACTGGAGAGCGGCTTTAACCTGGCCTGGACCTCCAGCCTGGGCCGGCTGTTCGATGCGGTCAGCGCCATGCTGGGCGTCTGCCGGCGCATCACCTTTGAAGCCCAGGCGGCCATGGCATTGGAGAATTGTCTGACTTTGGGGATCAATGAAAGATATGGGTATGATATCACTGAAGAGAAGGGGATGATTTTGGTGTCGATCAAAAGCCTGTGGGAACAGCTGACAGCCGATATCCTAGCGGGGAAGGATGCCGGTGTTTGCTCGGCTAAGTTCCACAATACAATCGTTGACTTTACTTTGCTGATGTGCGATAATTCGAGGTCAAAAACCGGCATCAGTACCGTTGCCCTTTCTGGCGGGGTTTTCCAGAATAGATATCTATTAAACCGCATCAGGCAGGGGCTTTTAAGAAAAAATTACCAAGTGCTTGTGCACCGGCAAGTGCCGACAAACGATGGCGGCATAGCATTGGGGCAAATCTTGATGAATATAGATAAATAGGTAAATGGGCAAATAGATAATATGGTGGATTTATGGATGATAGCCAAGTGAAAAAGGCGAAGTCATTTGAGGATTTAACAGCTTGGAAAGCGGCCAGAGATGTCCGTAAATATGCTTATATTATCGCAAATAAATTACCCATCTCAGAAAAAACTAATTTAGTGGGCCAAATCAAAAGAGCCGCCGTCTCAATCACTGCAAACATAGCTGAAGGCTGCGGAAGATATCACTACCAGGAAAATATACAATATTGCAGGCAGTCCAGAGGATCTCTCTATGAGGTAAAAGACCATTTCATAACTTGCTCAGATGAAAAATATGTTTCCAGTGAGGAATATTTAAAAGGGGAAGCTCTTATAGATACTGCGGCCCGATTACTCAATGGATATATAAGTTATTTAAACCAATCAAAACTAACTTAACCAATTATCTATTAACAATTATTTAATTATTTGACATGTGTTTAGCCATACCAGCCAAAATTGAGAATATCGAGGGCACCAAGGCCGAGGTGGATATCCGGGGGCTTAAAAGAAAGATCGGCTTGCAGCTGCTGCCCGACGCCAAGGTAGGCGAGTTCGTACTGGTTCACGCAGGGTTCGCCATCCAACGGATCGATCCGGAGGAGGCCGAGGAAACATACAAACTGCTGGAAGACACCGGCATCACCATATCTTGACGGGCGCCAATAATGATAGATCTCGATAAATTCCGCGATCCGGCCGTGGCCGCCAGGCTGGTGAAGAAGATCGAAGCCATATGTGACGGCCCGGCGGCCTTCATGGAGGTCTGTGGCACCCATACCATGGCCATCTCCCAATTCGGCATCAGGGGACTCATCCCCAAGACGATAAAACTCCTGTCCGGTCCGGGCTGCCCGGTGTGCGTCACGGCCTTGTCCGACATAGACAAGATGATCGCCATTGCCGAATTGAAAGATGTTATTTTCACCACCTTCGGAGACATGATCCGGGTACCGGGTTCGCACAGCAGCCTGCGGGAGGCCAAATCACAGGGAGCCGATGTCAGGGTTCTGTATTCCCCGCTGGATGCCATGCAGATCGCGGCCGAGAACCCGCAAAAGCAGGTAGTGTTTGCCGGAGTGGGTTTCGAGACCACCTCGCCCACCATTATCGCCACGGTGCTGGAGGCGGCCGACAAGGGCATCGCCAACTTTTCGGTCTACCCGGCTTTCAAGACGGTGCCCAACGCCCTGAAAGCGGTGCTGGAATCGGGAAAAACAAAGATCGACGGTTTCCTTTGCCCGGGCCACGTTTCGGCCATCATCGGGAGCAAGCCGTATCAATTCATCCCGGCTCAGCATAACATCCCCTGCGTAATCGCCGGGTTCGAGCCATTGGATATTCTGGAATCACTGGTGATGCTGCTGGAACAGATCAGGGCGCACAAGAAAGACGGACGGGATTTCTCGGTGCAGACCGAGTACCGGCGGGGAGTGCCCGATGCCGGGAATCCCCATGCCCTGGCCATTATTGACAAAGTGACCGAGCCCTGCACCGCCGAATGGCGGGCCATCGGCAGTATCCCTGACACCGGGCTCTGCTTCAGGGAAGAATACAGGGCATTCGATGCTTCCAAGCGTTTCGCTATCAAAGTGGAGCCGGCCGTCGAGCCGGAAGGATGTCTCTGCGGGCAGATGATGATGGGGCTGCACCAGCCGGATGAGTGTCCGATGTTCGGGAAGAAATGTACGCCGGAGAGCCCGGTGGGGCCGTGCATGGTGTCCTCCGAGGGGGCCTGCGCCGCCTGGTATAAGTACGGAACGGGAAGTTAAAATATTAAATAGCAAAAATAAAAAAGTAAAAATTGGAAATTTCAAATAAAATACTGCTGTCTCACGGTTCCGGCGGACGCCTGTCCCACGAGCTGATAGAGAAGGTCTTCAAATTTCGGTTTTCTAACGCTCTGCTCAACCAGGGGGACGACTCCGCAGAGTTCAGAATTCGGAATTCAGAATTTAGAATGGCCTTCACGACGGACACCTATGTGGTCAAGCCGCTGTTCTTTCCGGGCGGGGATATCGGACGGCTGGCGGTGTGTGGCACGGTCAACGACCTGGCCATGAAGGGCGCCCAGCCGTTGTATCTTTCGGTTGGGTTCATCATCGAAGAGGGTCTCTCCCTTGAGACCCTGGAAAAGGTGGTAGATTCCATGGCTATTGCCGCCAAGGAAGCAAGCGTTTCAATTGTCACCGGGGATACCAAGGTGGTTGACAAGGGGGCCTGCGACGGACTTTTCATCAACACCACCGGAGTGGGGGTGATCCCTGAAGGCGTCAATGTCTCCGGTTCCCTGGCAGCACCGGGTGATGCGGTCATCATCAGCGGAAGCATTGGCGACCATGGGGCGGCGGTGATCAACGCCCGGAACAACTTCGGCCTGAGCGGAAATCTTTTAAGCGACGCGGCTCCCCTGGGAGGCCTGGTTAACGCCATCCTGAAAGCGGGGAAAGTGAAAGCTCTGCGCGACCCCACCCGGGGAGGGATGGCCACCACCCTCAATGAGATAGCCGACCAGTCTAAAGTGACCATCAACATTGAGGAGGGTAAGATACCTATCAAGCCGGAGGTCAAGGGGGCCTGCGAGATGCTGGGGCTGGATCCATTATATGTGGCCAACGAGGGCAAGCTGATCGCCATCGTGCCCGGAGAAGATGTCGACAACATCCTGAAGGCCATGCGCCAAGATCCGCTGGGCAAGGATGCGGCCATCATCGGAAAGATCGAAGCCGGCAAGCCCCAGGTGCTGCTGACGACATTTCTGGGCAGCAGGCGCCCGCTGATGATGCTGGAGGGCGAGGCCCTGCCCCGGATCTGCTGAACATTGTCACCCTGAGGGGACCTTTATTTTAGGCAAGTTGAACGGGTGACAAAAAGTGGGGGAAATTACCATCCTTCAGCCAGCGGGGCACGGCGGATTCTCAGGATGACAAGAACAATAATAGCCATGACCTAATAAAGGAGCTCATAATGAAGATCGAAGACATTTTAAATAAACAGCGCACCTGCGTCGCCCTGTCCGGACAGAACAAGAATGACATCATCGCCGAACTGATTGGCCTTATGGCCAAGGACGGATTGATAGCCGGCGGTCGGGAACTGCTGGACTCGGCCATGGAGCGTGAGGGTCTGATGTCCACCGGCATCGGCAAAGGGGTGGCCATTCCCCACGGCCGGACCAAGGGCCTCAAGAAAATGGCCGGGGCTTTCGGGGTGTGTAAAAATAAAATCGATTTTGGATCACTGGACGGCCAGCCGGTGCAGATATTCTTCTTCATCGCCACTCCCCAGAGCATCATCGCCGACCACGTCAAGGCGCTGGCCCTGGTGTCGCGTTTATTGAACCGCGAGGACATCCGGGCCAGGCTGCTGGAGGCGGAAGATCCCCAAAAGGTGATGGATATTTTCATGGAAGCCGAAAAGGGCGAGGTCAGATAAATGAAGTTCAAAGCCGTCAAAGGCACCAGCGACGTTCTGCCTGCGGAATCATCCGGCTGGCAGTATGTGGAATCGGTGATCCGCCGCCAGGCGGAAAAATTCGGTTTCAGGGAGATCCGTACCCCCATCTTCGAGGAGACGGCCCTGTTTGTCAAGGGCACCGGCGACACCACCGACATCGTCCAGAAGGAGATGTACACCTTCACCGACAAGGGGAACCGTTCCATCACCCTGAAGCCCGAGGGGACCCCGCCGGTGATCCGGGCCATGCTGGAGCACAATCTGTTGAAAGAAAACCCGCTGGCCAAGGTCTATTATATCGCCCCCATGTTTCGCTACGAAAGGCCGCAGGCCGGTCGGATGCGCCAGCACACCCAGTTCGGGGCCGAGATCGTCGGCAGTCCCTCGCCCCAGGCCGACGTGGAGGTGATCAGCCTGCTGTTCCACACCCTGCAGGAACTGGGGCTGTCGGGTCTCAAGCTGCGGCTGAACACCCTGGGATGCCCGAAATGCCGTCCGCAATACCGTGAAAAACTGGTAGGATATCTCAAACCAAAGCTTCCGAACCTCTGTGAATACTGTAACGACCGGTTCTTGCGCAATCCCCTAAGGGTGCTGGACTGCAAAGTGGACCAGGACAAGTTCGACGATGCCCCCGAGATGGGCCAGTTCCTGTGCACCGAATGCCGGGATCATTTTCAGGCGGTGCAGGACAATCTTAGTGTAATCAGCATACCTTTTGTGCTGGACAAAAAACTAGTGCGGGGCCTGGACTATTACACCCGGACCGCCTTCGAGGTGGCGTCCCGGCATCTGGGGGCCCAGGATGCGCTGGGCGGCGGGGGACGCTACGACGGGCTGGTGGAGGAACTGGGCGGCGATCCCACTCCGGGGGTGGGGTTCGGGTCCGGGATCGAGCGCTATCTTTTGGCCATGAAGAACCAAGGGGTCAAATTTCCCGAAGAAAAACGGACCGATTATTTTATCGCCACTCTGGGAAATGAGGCCAAGATTAAGGGGATGGAGATCGGCACTCAATTGAGATTAAAGGGTTATATTTGCGAGCAGGAACTGCTGGACCGGAGCCTTAAGGCCCAGATGCGCGAGGCCAACCGGCTTAACACCCGCTTTGTGATTTTGATAGGCGAGGATGAGATCAAGAAGGGTGTGGTGACTATTAAGGACATGGATGGGCATAGTCAGCGGGTGGTGCCGCTGAATGAGCTGGTTGAAAAGATTTTGGGTGCGGCTAAGCAATAATACTTTGAATATATATAACTCAACCCCCTGATTCCCTTCTCTTGGCAAGAGAAGGGGTGGGGTGAAGACGTATGAGTCTGAATATCAAATCCAAACTTGTGCCTTTGGCCAAAGCCCGATGCCGGGAGTTGCGGAAAAAACAAACTAAGGCGGAGCAGGTCTTTTGGGATTACGTTAGGAATCGAAAATATCACGGCTTTAAATTTTACCGTCAATATCCAGTATTCTTTGACATGCTTGGGAAAGAAACTTTCTATATAGCTGACTTTTATTGCCCTGAAAAAAGGATAATTGTAGAGTTGGATGGTGATATTCATGAAAAGCAGAAAGAGCAGGATAAGTTGCGTGATTCTGTAATTGCTGCCATGGGAATAAAAGTTATTCGATTTAAGAATGTTGATATTATAAAAGACATTGATGATGTTCTTGGAAAAATAAGGAATGTAATCTGATTAGACCAACTCAACCCCTTGATCCCCTTCTCTGGCCAAGAGAAGGGGCTGGGGATGAGTTCGAAAATAAGTAATTTTCGCGAGGTTTCGCGTTTTTAGCGGGGAGGTTCCCTAATGTCTGAAAAAATA